>DATHPX010000250.1:0-29855 GCA_035483335.1 Caulobacteraceae bacterium
AGGATGAGCTCGAAGTCCTCGTCGGCCCAGAATTCGTCGGGTCGAGGCTGATCGAACCGCATGGCCCGAGGCCGCAGTCGATCCGGGCCGCACCGCTCGATCCCGGGCCGCGGCGTACCCTTGCGATGAGGCGAACTAGCCATCTTCCAGCGATGGATCAGATCGCCCAATGGCCAGGCTGGACCCGCTTCGAGGAGCACATGGACGTGATTTGGAAGCACGCGGAATCCCAGAAGCCGATAGTCCTTGTTGTCCCGCGCGCGTAGCGCGCCCTCGACGGACTTTGCATTCCATGGGAACGCCAGAGCTCCGCTCCCTTCGAACCGGCATAGGGCGACGAGAGTCTCGGCCAAAGTCACCTTCTCGGGCGCGCGCTCCATGCGGACGAGAAGGTCCTCGCCAAGCGCGTCATTGAGGAAGAAAACGATGTGCCGGACCTCGACGAATGCGTCCACGCGCGGTCTGGGGGGGCGCGGCCGATCGGCCAGAGCGGGTTGGGCGACGGGTTCAATTTCGGCGAGCTGCATTCGCAAACTGTAAACATACAATTTGCAAATGGTAAAGCTCGCCGCGCATCAGCAGGCGCGGATTCCGTGCAATCAGTCGGAGACGGGGCTGTTGCGCCAGCAGACGAAATCCTCGCCTCGCGAGTGGGAAACGCGTTCCCACGCGATCCCCGCGACGTTGGCCTTGGCGGCGGCTTTCAGTCTGGCGAAGGTCGAGTCGAGTGCGACCTGTGCAGGCGAGCCGGCGCCCGCCGGCACCTCCTTCGGACTCAATCCATCCCCGGACGCGTTCCTCCTCATCGTACAGCCCAGCCACCGTGTCGGAAAACTCGAAGAGAAGATTGCGAAGGAGGCGGCGCAGGCCGTCCGAGTCCTGGTCCGACAGTGTGCAGACGAAGTCATCTCCGCCGAGATGGCCGACGAACGATCCCGGGAGCGCGCCCAGATGTCGCTGCATCGCTTCGGCGAACAGCACGATCACGCGGTCGCCGAGCCGGAAGCCCTTGCAGTCGTTGAACGGCTTGAAGTGGTCGAAGTCGAAATAACAGATGTGGCGGACCGGCTGGGGCGCGCAGCCTTGCGCCACGATCTCCGAGATACGCGAAGCCACGGCCGTATTACCGGGAAGTCTGGTCAGCGGATTTCGGTTCAGCGCCTCGGTCAGCCGCCGCTCATTGACCATCGCCAGCAGGGCGTCGGCCGTCAGCAGCCCCACATACTTGCCCGCCTCTGTGACGATGACGCCGCGCGCGCCGGGATGGGCCATGAAGACATCGAGCACTTCCCGGCGCTGCATTGGATTTCCACGCTTGGGCAGGGCCTGATGAAGCGCGCCAGGGAGCGCTGCTGTCCCTCGTTGCGCAGCAGATCACGGCCAAGCGGTTGTAGGCGAAGGGTCGCAGGCTCAGCTGCGAGATCAGCCCGCGCGGCTCCCTCGCCTCGTCGACGACGGCGCAGTGATCCATTTCCGGATACTGCCGGAAGTGCTCGAAGACGGCCTCTATCGGGTCGGTGTCGCGGACCGGCTCGTTGTTGATCATGGCGCCGGCGATCGGGCTCTCACGGCCGGACTTCGCATGCTGGAGTCGGAGCTTCATGCCGATTTCAGCGATGTGGGGATAGGCGGAGGGTATCACCCGCAGGTCGACCTGCGGGAAGTCCACGAACCAGCCCTGCACAAGATCACATCCCAGATCTCGGCAAATCGCGAACTCCGCCTCGGTCTCCACGCCTTCTGCGATCACACGCACACCCAGCAGGTGCGCGAAGCGACAGACACTGGACAGGAAGACCTTCTGACGTTCCGAATCGAAGATTCCCTTGATGAAGTATTTGTCTATCTTCACAAACTCGATGGCGCCGTCGTACATCAGCTTCAGATCGGCATGGCCTAGACCAAAATCGTCAGCGGCAAAGCGAACGCCGCGACTCCGAAGATTTTGGAGACGCGCCTCCACGTGTTTCGCTGCGTACCGCTCGCTGCGTTCGGACAGCTCCACGCAGAGCCGGGCTGGCGCCAGTCCCTTGGCGGAGAACATCTCGATCGTCCGTTCCAGGACGTCGTAACCTTTGTCGAGCAAGGCTCGGCCGTCGATGTTCAGGAAAAGCCTGACCTCGTCATCCAGGGCGTGCGCGGCGAAAGCGTCGATGGCTCTTTGGTGAAGGAGTTCTTCAAGGGCCACGACCGCTTCCGCATAGACGAACCGATCGAATAGCTCGAGCGGGTCCGCACAGCCGAATTCCTCATAGCCCCGCGAAGGCTTCGACGCCGTAGACCACGCCATTGTGCACGTCCACGATCGGCTGGAAGGCGCAATGCAGGACGCCCTCGGCGCGCGCAAACAGGCTGGCGCCCCCATCTCCGCCACGCGGCGGACTTCGCTCACCCGCGGCCGACGCGGTCATGACCGACCGCGCCTCGGCGCCGACGGCGACACGAAGGTCCATGAGCCGGACTTATCGCAACGGTCGACGACGGCAGGCAATTTAAGCGCCCTGAAACTTTCGAGGGGATAGTTCGCGCGCTGTCGTTCAACTTCGCGCAGTTCGAGTTCTATAGACGACAATTGAAACAGCAATGCGTCACAGTTGGATAATATTTAAAGTTTGATACGACAATCTTTTGTCGTCGGCGCGCCAACGTCGACTGGATGGCGCGCGGGGTGGTAGGCCGGGTGGGGATCGAACCCACGACCACTCGATTAAAAGTCGGGTGCTCTACCTCTGAGCTACCGGCCCATACCCTTACGGCGGCGGGACCATAGTCAAACTCGCGCCCGCGGCAAGCCGCGCGCCTTGCGCTATAGACACCGAATCCCCCCAATCTCGCCCAGGATCATGCCCCGTACGCTCGTCACCCTCACTTCGCTCGTCGTCGCCGGAGCCGCCATCGCCGGCTCCGTCCTCGCCCAAAGCGCGCCTCCGAACACCCCTCCCCCAGGCTCGCCAAGCGGCGCCGAAGGAGAGCTCCAGACACCCGATCGCGCACAGACCTCCAGCATCGGCGCCGCGGCCACCGCTCCGCTGCACGACCTGAATATCACCCGTCAGGGCATCCCGCCGGTATTGCTGGCGGCGATCACGAATCCCTACGATGCGCCCCGCCCGCTCGACTGCGCGGTCGTCGGTCGCGAGGTGGCCCAGCTCGACGCGATCCTCGGCGCCGACTTCGATCAGCCCGACACGCCGCAGCAGCCGAGCCTGACGCTGCACAATGGTCGCGTGGCGCTCGCGCTGGTGAAGGGAGCTTCGGAGATGCTCCTTCCTTTCGCCGGCTTCGTGCGCACTCTGTCTGGCGCCGGTCACCACGATCAGCTCGTCATTGAGGCGATCACCGCCGGAAGCGTGAGGCGCGGATACCTGAAGGGGTTGGGGGAATCCCTTCACTGCCCTCCGCCTAGCAGCCCCATTCACTTCCGCGCGCCGCCGCCGCCGGCGCGGGAGGACGGACCGGCGCCCAAGTACCCGATCTGGTGAAGGAAGGCCTTCTCCGCTCCCGTCCGCGAAGTCATGCCCTCCACGCCAGCTCGAGAATCTCCACGATATCCGAAGCGCCCGTGATGGGTCGTGGATTGGACCTTACCCCGCGGTCATGCAGGGTATGCTCGGCGATCGCGGCGAAGTCCTCACGCGACACGCCCGCCTCGGAGAGGCTCGTGGGGAGGCCGAGCGACGCGATGAGGCCGACAAGCGCGTCGGCGGCTGCGCGGCCTGGAGCGCCGAGACGCTCGGCTACCAGAGCCTGACGATCGGCCGACGCCGGGAGATTCCAGCGCAGCACCGCGGGCAGGATGACGCATGAGGTGATCCCGTGCGGCACGCCGTAGGTCCCGCCGAGGGTGTGGCCGATCGCGTGGCTGACGCCGAGACCATGCCCAGCGCTCGCCCCCGACATCGCCAGCCACATGCCAATCTGACATTCGAGACGCGCTTCGAGATCGCTCGGGCGAGCGTACGAAGCCGGCAGGCCGACCGCCAGGCGCGCCAAACCCGCCTCGGCCAAGGCGTCAGCGAAGGGAGCACGCACCGGCGCGCAAAGCTGCTCGACCGCATGATCGACCGCCTTGATCCCGGTCGAGCCCCATAGGCGCGCCGGTGTTCCGAGGGTCATTTCTGGATCGAGCACGACGGCCTTCGGCGCCAGCGCCTGATGGGCATAGCCCTCCTTGGACTTGCGGGTGGTGTCGGTGACGCCCGCAAAGGGCGTGAACTCGGCGGCGGAAAGCGTCGTAGGGACCGCGATCATCCGCACGCCCGGCGTCAACGCCACCGCGCGCTCGGCCCCTGCCCGCACCGCATCCAGGCCTTCCGGCCGGTCTATGCCCGCCCATAGCGCCAACTGCATTACCTTCGCGGCGTCAATGGCGGAGCCGCCGCCCACCGCCACGAGAAGGTCCGCGCCCAAGCGCCGCGCCTCGGCTGCCCCCGCGATCACGCTCTCGCGGGGCGAGTGAGCGGTGACGCCGGAGAAGACGCCGACGCAGAGAGGTCCAAGCCCACCGGCGAGACGACGCCCATAGCCGTCCTGACCCGCCAGTGAGGCGGTGGTGATGACCAAGAGGCGAGACGCGCCAACCTGGCCTGCAAGGCCCCGAACGGCGTCCACGGCGGGGCGACCGTAGACAACCTGTTCCTGGGCGGAATTGCGGTGCGTTCCGTTGAGCATGGTGACCTCTCCTCAGGTTGAACCCGATTGCGCCAGCCGAGCGCCGGATGCACCCCCGAACTCAGGCGGCGGCCTCCTCGGCGAAAGCGCGTCGGAACGCGGCGAGACGCCCTTGGGCGATGGCGGCCCGCAGATCGCGCATCAAAGCCTGGTAGACGGCCAGATTGTGCCAGGAGAGTAGCACCTGGCCCAGAATTTCGCCGGCCTTCACCAAGTGATGAAGGTACGCCCGCGAGTAGTCGCGGCTCGCGGGGCAATCGAGCGAGGCGTCCAATGGCTCGTCATCCTCGGCGTACCGTGCATTTTTCAGGTTGATCGAGCCACCGCGGGTCCATGCCTGTCCATGGCGGCCTGCCCGTGTCGGCAGCACGCAATCGAACATGTCCACGCCGCGGCTGACCGCTTCGACGATATCGGCCGGCTTGCCCACCCCCATGAGATAGCGAGGCCGGTCGGCCGGCAGCATGCCCGGCGCGTAGTCGAGCACCTCGCACATGGCCGCATGGCCCTCACCAACCGCGAGGCCGCCGATGGCGTAGCCGTCGAACCCAATCTCGACCAGGCGCTCGGCCGACTCACGGCGCAGAGCTTCGAGAGTCGAACCCTGCTGGATGCCGAAAAGCGCCTGGCCCTCGCGCTCCCCGAAGGCCGCCTTGCACCTGGCCCCCCAGCGCGCCGACAACCGCAAGGCCTCGGAGGCCCGCGTCTCGCTCGCCGGGAAGGCCACGCACTCGTCGAGCTGCATGACGATGTCCGAGGCGAGCAGGTCGGCCTGGATCTCGATCGACCGTTCGGGCGAGAGCACGTGGCGCGAGCCATCTATTGGGCTGGCGAAGATCGCCGCTTCCTCTTTGACCTTTGTCAGGGCCGCCAGGGACATCACCTGGAATCCGCCGGAGTCAGTGAGGATCGGACCGCTCCACCCGCTGAACCGATGCAGCCCGCCCAGGCGCGCGACGCGCTCGGCGGTCGGTCGCAGCATCAGATGTACCGTATTGCCAAGGATGACCTGGGCGCCCGTGGCGCGGACCTGATCCATCGTGAGCGCCTTCACCGTTGCGGCGGTGCCGACCGGCATGAAGGCCGGCGTTTCAATATCGCCGCGCGAGGTCCGCAAAACCCCGGTTCGCGCGGCGCCGTCCGTCGCGCGGATCTCGAAAGGGAACGCAGCCATCAGCGAGCGCGCCACAGCAGGCTGGCGTCGCCGTACGAGTAGAACCGGTAATCCGAGGCGATGGCGTGGGCGTAGGCGCGGCGCATGACTTCCGGTCCGCTGAAGGCGCTCACCAGCATGAAAAGAGTGGAGCGCGGCAGATGGAAATTGGTGACCAGGCCATCGGCGGCCCGGAACGCATAGCCCGGCGTGATGAAGATGTCCGTATCACCCTCGAACGGCAGAATTCGACCGGCGGCCGCCGCCGTCTCGAGCAGGCGCAGCGATGTCGTTCCGACGCATACGATACGGCCGCCCGCGGCGCGCACACCTTCCAGCGCGGCCGCGGTCTCCGCTGTGAGGGTCGCGCGCTCGGCATGCATCCGGTGTTCCGCCAGTTTCTCCGTCTTTACCGGCAGGAAGGTGCCCGCTCCCACCTCGAGCGTCACAAAGTGCAGGCCGATTCCCTTTTCGGCGACGCGCGCAAGAAGCTCCGACGTGAAATGCAGGCCGGCCGTCGGCGCGGCGACGGAACCGGGCTCGCGGGCGAACACCGTCTGGTAGTCCTCTCGATCGAGGTCGTCCTCGGCCCGCCGCGAGGCGATGTAGGGAGGTAGGGGCATGGCGCCGTGTAGAGTGATCGCCTCGTCCAGCGCCCTGCCCGCCCGATCGAAGGTGAGCGTGACCTCGCCAGCCTCTCCACGAGCGCTGACGGTCGCGTGAAGCTCCGGCGTCCGATCGCTGAAAACGACGACGTCGCCCGGGCGCAGGCGCTTGGCGGGCCGGGCGAACGCTTCCCAGGCGCAGGCGGAGACCCGGCGGTGCAGAGTAGCGGAGATCGCCGCGCTTCCCGCCTCGCGCTCGCGCCGGCCGAAGAGTCGGGCGGCGATGACGCGCGTGTCGTTGAGGACGAGGGCGTCGCCGGGACGAAGCAGGTCCGGCAGCTCGCGAAACCGCCTGTCGTCAAGCTTGCCGGACTCATCCACCACGAGGAGGCGGGCTGCGTCGCGGGGCTCGGCCGGCCGCAGGGCGATCAGGGACTGCGGAAGGTCGAAGTCGAAGTCGGAAACGCGCATCGCCCGGGGCTCTGGACCTTTTCAGGCCCCTTTTGAAGTCGGGACGTCGAACCCGATCTCGATCGTCGCGGCCTCGCCGATGCGGGCGAACACCGTCTTCAGATCATCCTTACGGAGCGCGACACAGCCTTCTGTCGGCTCGAGACCCGCGCCGCCTTCATGCGCCACATGCAAGAAAATCGCGCTCCCCAATCCAGCGGCGGGTGGGTCGTCGTTCCAGCCGATCACCGCCAGCAGATCGTAAAGGCCATCGTCCCGCCAAAGGGTCTCGCACCGCCCCGCATGGGGCATTCGCACCGGCCGGTTATACTGAGGGTCCGCCGCGTCGTCGCACCAGCCGTCGTCCGGGCGGATTGGCGAGACGCGAAGTCCCGTCGCCGGGACGCCCTCGCGGTCGGGCCGGTAGAAAGCCTCACGCAGCGCGAACGCTCCCGCCGGCGTCCCGCCGTCCCCTTCGCGCTTGTCCGTCACGACGCCGCCCCAGCCGATAGCGCACGGGAACGCCTGGTCGCCGACGCTAAGCCAGCCCGACGTGGCGCCGGGTAGGGCGCGCACTTTGATCACGAGCGGCGGATTGGCCATGAAACGAGCGATAGCACGACCTGCGTCAGTGCTCTTCCCCCTCGCCTTCCCGCAAAGGTAAGGAGGCGGATGCATTTCTTCGCCGTCGCGGTGCTGGTCCTGGCGCTCGTGTCCGCGACGGGAGCGCTGGCGTCCCTCGGCGGGAGTATCAGCCAGTCCCTCGATGTCGCGGCCCACTTCACGCCCCTCTGGGCGCTCGGCGCCATTGTGGCGACCGGCGCCGGACTGGCGCTTGGCGCTTCGGGGCGCGAGTCCGCGGCGTTGGGCCTTGCCGGGATCGTCATCTGCGCGTGGCTGATCGCCCCAGACCTGATTGCGCTCGGGCGTCGTCGGGTCCCCGCTCAGCCAGGGCGCACGATCAGGTTGATACAGCTGAACCTTTGGCGTTTGAACGTGGACGCCGACGGGACAATCGCCTGGCTCGCATCCGAGGATGCCGAGGTGGTCGTCGTACAGGAGGTGACGGAGTGGGCCGCCGGCATACCCGCCGCTCTGGCGCAACATTATCCGCACCAGGTTGAGATCCGCACCGGCACGCAGATTCTCTCGCGACTGCCGATCCTCGAACATGGCGCCTACCGCGCCCGTTCGACACGCACCCACAGCACGGGCGCCTGGGCGCGCCTCGACCATCCCTCCGGTCCCGTCGTCGTCGTCGGATTCCAGGCCACCTGGCCCATACCGCCGGGGCTACAACAACGGGACAGCGCCGACCTTTCCGCCTTGCTCGATCGTTTCGACCGCCGCAGCCTGATCGTCTGCGGCGACTTCAACTCCACGCCGTGGTCGGCCGCCCTGCGTCGACAGGACCGCCTGTTCGCGATCGAGCGGCGCTCACGCGCACTGATGACCTGGCCTGTGCGGCCCTACACTCAGCTTCGGCTGAGCAGCCCCCTACCCTTTCTGGCGCTCGACCACATCTACGCCGGGCCGGATTGGAAGACCGTCGACGTCCGGCTCGGTCCGCGCCTTGGCTCTGACCACCTCCCGGTGATCGCCGTCCTGACAAGATGAGGGGATCAGACCCCCAGAGGTGCGTGCTCCAGGCGAGTGAGGACGTGGCGTGCGAAGAGGTCGGCTTCGGCGGCGTGCGGGTAGCCAGAGAGGATAAAAGCCTCGATACCAAGCGCCCGGTAGGCGTTCAGCTTGGCGAGCACCTGGTTCGGATCGCCGACGATTGCCGCGCCACAGCCCGAACGGGCGCGACCGATCCCCGTCCACAGGTTGTCCTCCACGAACCCGTCGCCGGAGGAGGCCTCGCGCAGTTCCGCCTGTCTGCGCACGCCCACCGACGTGCTGTCGAGCGAGCGGTTGCGGATCGCCTCGCCCTCCGCGTCGTCAAGGTGCGAGAGAAGCCGGTCCGCAGCCGCCCGCGCCTTCGCCTCTGTCTCGCGCACGATCACGTGCACGCGATAGCCGAACTTCAACGTGCGCCCGAGGCGCGCCGCGCGAGCCTTCAGGTCCTCCACGATGGCCGAGACTGCGCCGATGCGGTCGGGCCACATGAGATAGACATCGGCCTCGCGGGCGGCCGCCTCGCGGGCGTCTTCCGACAGGCCGCCGAAATAGAGCGGGGGCGCGGGATGACCTACGGTGGCGATGCGCGGCGGTGCGAGGTTGACCTTGTAGAACTCGCCCTCGTGAGCAACCGGTTGACCGGCCAGCAGGGTCTTGAGGATCTGCATCACCTCGACGGTCCGGGCGTAGCGGGGCGCGCTCGCCAGGGTCTCGCCGGGCAGGTCGCTGGAGATGATGTTCACCGTCAGCCGCCCGCCGAGCATCTGGTTCACAGTCGCGATCTGCCGCGCAAGCTGGGCCGGATGCATCTCGCCACACCTGACGGCCACGAGCAGTCGCAGACGCCTGAGCATCGGCGCCATCGCCGCGGCGAAGGCCATGGAGTCGATTCCAAGCGCGTAGCCTGAGGGAAGCAGCAGGTTGTCGAATCCGCTCGCCTCCGCCGCGAGGGCGATGGTGCGGCAGTGCTCGAAGCTGGATTGAAGCGCCGGATCGGGGACGCCGAGGAATTCGTAGTCGTCGTCGCAGAGGGCGCTGAACCAGGCGACTTCACAGGGCGGCAGGCTCACGGAAGCGGCTCTCCTCTGGCGGCGACGAATGGTTCGCGATTGTCCGGCCCATAGACGTCGGCGATTTCGAACAGATTGACACCCGCCACGAGCTCCGCCTCGACCCGCGCCTGCCCAGCGGTTAGGTCGTCGCCCTTGAAGCGCCACATGCCCCAGGCCAGCGGCGTGACGAGAAGTGAGCTGCGCCCCAGCGACCTTGGGGCGGTTGACGTGGAGGCTGACGAGTCGGGCATGGCGGAGCGGATTCGGTTCGGGCTGGTGGGCGCCGGCATGATGGGGCGCGAACATATCCGCAACCTCAAACTGTTCCCCCAGGCGGAGATCACCGCCTTGGCCGACCCGGTCGAGAAGTCGCTCGCCTCGGCCTTGAAGACCATCGGCGAGCGCGCGGAAGGCGTGCAGACCTTTGCCGACTCGGCGGCCCTGGCGCGCTCAGATCGCATCGACGCCGTGATCATCGCCTCGCCGAATTTCACCCATCGGCAGGTTCTCGAACCGCTGTTGCAGACCGACCTGCCGATCCTCTGCGAAAAGCCGCTCTGCACCACCCTCGAAGACGCCCGCTGGGTCCGCGACCAGGCGAACGGGCGTGCAGCGCCGTTCTGGACCGGCATGGAGTATCGATACATGCCGCCGGTTACGCGGTTCATCGATCGCGTGCGCGGCGGCGACGTCGGCCGCCTCGTTATGCTCTCGATCCGCGAGCACCGTTTTCCCTTCCTGCCGAAGGTCGGGGACTGGAACCGCTTCTCCGCCAACACCGGCGGCACCATGGTCGAAAAGTGCTGCCACTTCTTCGATCTGATGCGCCTGATCGTCGGGGCGGAGGCGGTGCGGGTGTTCTGTTCCGGCGCGATGGACGTGAACCATCTGGACGAGCGCTATGATGGCCGCACGCCGGATATCATCGACAACAGCTATACCGTCGTGGAGTTCGACAATGGCGTGCGCGCGATGCTCGACCTGTGCATGTTCGCCGAGGGGGAAGAGCAGCAGGAGGCGATCGCTGGCGTCGGGGACAAGGCTAAACTCGAGGTGACCATCCCCGCCGGAGACCTGGTCTTCTCTCCACGCACGCCGCTGGGGGCGCCGAAGGCCCTCGTCCGCGAGCACGTGGCCGTGGACGCGGCGGCGCTCAAGGCGGGCACTCACCACGGCGCGACCTACCACCAGCTCGCCGCATTCCTCGACGCGGCCATCGGCGTCACGCCTGTGGCGGTGACCGCCGAGGATGGCCTGAAGGCCGTGGCGATCGGCGCCGCCGCGGAGCTCAGCGCCCGTGAGGGCCGCACCGTCCGCCTCACCGAGCTGGCCTGAACCCGCCATGGCCGGCGCGCAGAACATTTACGACCGGTCCGACTTCTTCGAAGCCTATGCGCGCCTGCGGCGGTCGATCGAGGGCCTGGCGGGCATGCCGGAGTGGCCAACCCTCGAGGCCCTGCTTCCGCCCCTCGCCGGCGCGCGCGTCGTGGACCTCGGCTGTGGCTACGGCTGGTTCTCCGCCCACGCCGCCGACTCGGGCGCAGCAAGCGTCCTGGCGCTCGACGTTTCTGAGCGGATGCTGGAGCGGGCGCGGGAACTCAACGCCCGCGCAACCGTGACCTACCGACGCGCCGATCTGGAAACGGAGGCCTTTCCTGCCGAAGCGTTCGACCTGGCCTTCAGCGCCCTTACCTTGCACTACGTGGCCGACCTGCCACGTCTGCTGAACGAGATCGCTCGCGCCCTGATCCCAGGTGGCGTCCTGGTCGCATCACTCGAACACCCGATCCTAACGGCGCCTCGCCACCCGGGTTGGAGCGAGGCGCCGCACGGCGGGAAAGTCTGGCCCGTCGACGGCTATTTCCACGAGGGGCGGCGCGAGATCGAGTGGCTGGCCAAGGGGGTGGTGAAGCACCACAGGACACTCGAAAGTCTCCTGACGGGACTGGCCGAGGCCGGACTGGGGTTGGAGCGCCTGGTGGAATTCCGCCCCTCGCTCGAACTGCTCGCGGAGCGTCCGGAACTGGCGGTCGAGCTGGAGCGGCCCATGTTCCTGCTGATAAGGGCGCGCACGACGCCCGTGGAAGGGAGACAAGGATGAAGTTCGAGGCCCATGCGCGCCAGTTCGCCGAGGAAGGCTATGCGGTGTTCAGCGGCGCCCTGGTCGGCGAGGCCCTGGAGATCCTGCGCGCCGAGTGCGCCGACTTCATCGCCCGTGAGGATGCGCGCATGGACGCCAAGGGCGTCGACGCCCTGGGGCTCAGCCACCGCGGCAGGCGCTACTTCGCCAACGAGTGCCAGCGCGCGGCGCCGACCCTGCGCAAGGTGTTGTTTTCGGAAGCCATGGCGGGTGTCTGCCGCGCAACCCTTGGCCCCGACGCCTATTTCTTCTTCGACCAGTACGTCGTGAAGGGACCCGAGGGTGGGCTGCCGTTCAGTTGGCATCAGGACAGCGGTTACGTTGTAGGCAACGGCGGACCGGCCGATCATGCGCCCTACCTCACCTGCTGGTGTCCCTTGGACGACGCAACCGAAGCGAACGGCACGGTGCGCCTGATCCCCTTCTCGCGCGCGCCCGCAAGCCGCGCCGGCATCGTGCCCCACGAGTGGGACCCGCAGACGCGGGATCTGAAGGCGCAAGCGGACGAGCGCGAGGCGATCACCATCGAGGCCAAGGCCGGCGACGTGGTCGCCTTCTCTAGCCTCGCGCTCCACGCAACGGGAGCGAACCGGACGTCGAGCCTTCGCCGGGTCTATCTCGCCCAATACACGGTCGAGGCCATGCTCGACCCGGGCACCCGACATCTGCGGCGCAATGCGACGCCCCTTCTACGCCAGGGCCGTCAGGTCACCTTCGCCTGAACCGACGCCTCAGGATCCCCCGCGCAGAGCCTTCACCTGCTCCGGCGTGACGGGGTCCTTGTATTTATTGCCGAAGTGGGTGCGCAGGTAGTTCACGACCTCGGCCACCTGCGCGTCGCTGAAGTTTGCGCCGAAGGACGGCATCGCCCTCTGCCCGTTCAGGACGATCATGACCGGATACACGTTTGCGGCAAGGCGTGGGTCTCCGGCCAGCTTGGGATAGGCCCCTGCCCCGACCGCCCCCTGGGCGTTGGGCATGTGGCAACCTTGGCAAATCCCCTCCCAGATGGCCTGACCGGTCTGTTCGTCGAAGTGACCGACCGGATAATCCTGGGCCGTAGCCATGCTCCCGGCGAGAGTGGCGGCGGAGACGAGCGCAAGCGCGACGGAAAGACGGTGTTGGGCTTTCATCGGTCAGCTCGCCAGGACGCGTTGATGGAGACGGCGAATGGCGTCGAGGGACGAGAGTAGCGCGCCCTCCTGCCAGGCAGGGAGCCGCGATGCGTGCTCCCCGGCCAATACGATTCGTCCGTCGATGGCGCACAGGTCGTCGTAGTGCTTAGCGCGTAGTTCCTCGGTCCAGTGCGCCGCGCAACCCATCGTCCAGGGAACGCGGTGCCAGGCGACCCCCACGCCATTCTCGAACTCCTCACGATATTGCGGATGGATGTTCGCCCCGTATTCCACCGACTTGGCGACCCGCTCGGCAGGAGACAGCGCGGCATATTCGAAAGCCGACGGTCCGAAGGAGTAGGCCCCGAGAAGGACGCCTTTGCCTGAGCTGAAGTAGTCCGTGCTCGGGTAGCCGATCAGAGAGTTGGGCTGGTCGGTATAGGAGATGCCGCCAAAGATGGCCTCATCCTGTTCCCAGAACCGGCGTTTGAACTGCAGCCCGACCTTGACCGAGGCGTCATAGTAGAGGGCGTCGATCGCCGCCTTCATCGGACCGCCGACGTTGATCGGGATCTGGCTGAGGACCGAGGCCGGGATGGTGCACACGCACCAGTCGGCGTGCGCCTGCCGGGGCGCTCCGCCGGCCTTGGCGTCAATCCAGGTCGCCGTCACCCCGCGATCGTCCTGGTGGATGTCTGTGACCTTGGCGCCGTACTGGATGACCCCGTCCAACTCGCGGCCAAAAGCCTTGCCGATCATTCCCATGCCGCCCTTGGGCTGGAAGATCACGCTTTGGAATTCGTAGATCATGCCGGCGCCGATGGCGCTCCACAGACCCGACTTCAACAGATCGCCCATGGCCATGGGTTCGGAGGGCGTGGGAACAGACGTCAGGCCGCCCCCGGGATCGGAGAGCCAGCCCCGCCGCTCGCTGCTGAGCACGCCCTTCTTGTACTCATAGCTCTTGTCGAGGGCGCCCCATTCGCGCATCGCCCCGAGCAGGAGCTCCTTGTCCTCCTGCGTGACGGCCTCGTCGAGTCGGCCCTGCTGGGTGCATTTCGCCAGCAGCTCGGCGACGTAGCCGTTGAAGTCGGCCTGGACCTCCCGAAAAGGCTTGGGCTTGCCGCCGAACGCCTTGGTGGAGTGGACAAGAGCCGCGTTATTGACCTGGGTGAACGGCTCCAGAGCGACGTTCAGCAGCTTGCAGTAATGCAGGACGGCGTGGTGGTGATACGGCAGACGCCACGGGCCAGGATTCAGGTAGAGGCCTTTGTCGAATTCCACCTTCTGGGTGAACCCGCCCATCTCCGTATAGGTGTCGCCGCCGTAGAGCGACCAGTTACGGCCCCCGGGGCGGTCGTTGTATTCCAGGATCTGGACCTTGTATCCGGCCTTGCGGAGCTCGTACGCCGCGCACATCCCGGCCAGGCCAGCCCCGAGAATCAGAACCGACGCGCCCTTGGGATCCCCCGGTAACTGAATCGGCCCGGAAAAGCCCGACTCACCGGCAAAGGCCATGGCGGTCATGGCGTGGTACATCGCGGCAGACCCTCCGGCGACGCCGATCAGGGTCAGTAGAGAGCGCCGACTCATCGGCGCAGCTTGCGGTTCAGCCAACAGTTCCCCCTTGCGCTTTTCTCTCACGGCGCGAACGCCGCATGCCTCGTTCGGGCCTTGGCTGGAAGAGGCGCACGCCCGGTCCTCGCTGGTCAAGTCGCCGTGCGTATTCGAAGGGCGCCGGGAGGGCAG
The DNA here is from genome assembly GCA_035483335.1 of Caulobacteraceae bacterium. GTDB lineage: Bacteria > Pseudomonadota > Alphaproteobacteria > Caulobacterales > Caulobacteraceae > Acaudatibacter. The sequence goes on from DATHPX010000250.1 coordinate 14,556, forward strand.
AAATCAGGCGTAGTTGCCGGCGCTCGCCGAAGCGAGGCCGCGCCTTCACCAGGCGATCGTTTCACCCCGGTGGTTGAGGAAGGCGCAGCCGCTCTTGCCCCGTCGTTCCTCCAGGACGTCCGCTACGCCGCGGCAACTCGTCTCCACGTCCAGCGGCGCCGTCGGGCCGCCCATGTCCGTCCGCACCCAGCCCGGATCGACAGCGGTGATCGACCAGGGCGCATCGGCGTGCCCAGCGGCGAAGCTGCGCAGGGACTGGTTGAGAGCGGCCTTACTGGCGCGGTAGGGCTCCCATCCGCCGCTGGTGTTGTTCGCGACACTGCCGAGGCCCGAAGACATCACCGCCAGCGCGCCCTTGTCGGCCATCAGGTCGCACAGAGTCCGCACGACATTCATCACACCCAGGACGTTAACCGTCATGGTGCGGAAGAACGCCGCCTCGAAATCAGGGACGTCGGTTCCGGCAACCCCCGAGCTGACGATCAGGACGTCGAGGCGGCGGCCATCGAGCCGTCGGCGCAGGGCGGCGATCCCCTCGGCGTCGGTGACGTCTGCGGCCTCGATCTCGAGGCGGCCGTCGGCGGGTCCCACGAGGGCGTGGAGACCCGACCCGCCAGCCGGCTCGCGCACTGTCCCGATAACCTGTGCGCCGCGGCGCAAAAACTCCGCGGCGAGACCGAGACCAAGTCCGCGACTGGCGCCGACGATGGCGACGGTGCGCTCAGCCCCTGGCATGACTCAGGCTCCTGCCTGAGCCACCGTACGCATGGAAACGATCTTACCCGGAGTCCGCGGGGGCTCGCCCTTCGGAAGGGCGTCCACATGCTCCATGCCGTCGATGACCTCGCCCCACACGGTGTACTGGTTGTCGAGGAAGTTGCTGTCGGCCAAACAGATGAAGAACTGGCTGTTTGCCGAATTGGGGTTCGACGTCCGCGCCATCGAGCAGGCGCCGCGGCTGTGCGGAGCGCTGGAGAACTCGGCCTTGAGGTTCGACCTTTTGGAGCCGCCCGATCCCGTACCGGTCGGATCGCCCCCCTGAGCCATGAAGCCGGCGATGACCCGGTGGAAGGTCACCCCGTCGTAAAAGCCTTCATTCGCCAATTCGGAGATCTGCTGGACGTGGTCCGGCGCGAGGTCCGGGCGCAGGCGGATCGTCACCGGCCCCGTCTCGAGGGTCATGATGAGGGTCTGGTCAGTCATCGTTCAAGCCTCACTTGATGTCGGAGGGAAGTTCCAGGTCGCAGACTGTAAAGCCGTCTCCCTTGTCGGCGCGAACCCTGGCCACATAGGCGGCGAACCAGGGACTCGCCGCATCGATCACCCGAACGTGCGGGCGGCTTGAGGGTGGCAGGTCGGAAAGGAGTCGGACGGTGTCCATGTGATCTACGGGCGCTTCGGGGGGCTCGCCGACCTTTATCGCACGGACTACGTCTTGGCCGCCGATCACCCGACCCCAGGGCGTATAGTCGTGGTCGAGCTTGGTCTCCGTCCCCCGCATCAGGAAGAACTGGCTGTTGCCGCTGTCCGGCGTTCCCGCGCGAGCCATGCCGGCCACGCCGGGGCAGAAGGTCCCGTAGGCGTTCACGCGATTGTCGGCCATCATGGCGGCCAAGGCGATCGGCTGGCTGATCACGGGCGCGGATCCCAGCAGCCCGGCCTCCTGGCCATCGAGGTGATCAACGACCGTGAAGGGCGCGTCGGCCCCACGACGGAAGGTGAATTCCGGACCCACATTGGGCAGGCTCGAACCGCCCGTGCCGTTGTTCTTCGGATCGCCCGTCTGATCCATGAAGTCTTCGATGACCCTGAAGAACGTCTGACCATCGTAGAAGTGCTGGCGAACCAGCGCTCGGATGCGCTCGACGGTCTGCGGCGCGACCTGGGGCGCCATCTCGACGAAGATGCGCCCCTTGTTGGTGTCGATGACCAGAACGTCCTGTGGATCCGGGGTCCGCCAGTCCGATGGGCCGGGCGTCGCCGAAGCCGCCGAACCGGCGGCTTTAGTCGGGGCCGCCGGCTTGCGAGGCGCGGCGACTGCGGTCGAAATGGACAGGATGGCGAATCCGGCGAGAGCAGCCGGCAAGGGTCGAAACGGCATGACGCCCCGTATCTTCATGCCTGCGCCGCGACAAGCGCGCCGATGGGCGCGGAGCGGCAGGGTCAGGCGGTTTTCTCCAGCAGGCGTTCGCGAACCCAAGGAGAGACGAACGGACCGACTTCGCCGCCGAGGATGGCGATCTCCTTGACCAGGCGCGATGCGACCGCCTGGTGGCGCGGATCGGCCATCAGGAACACGGTCTCGATGTCCCGATCCAGCTGCTGATTCATGGCGGTCATCTGAAACTCGACCTCGAAGTCCCCGACGGCGCGAAGACCCCGGAGGATGACGCTGGCGCCAACCTCGCGAGCCGCGCCGAGGGTGAGACCGGTGTAGGCGTGGACCACCACCTCGGTTTCGGTGATCTTGGAGGTTTCGTGCTCGAGGATGGCGGCCCGTTCCTCGAGCGTGAACATCGGGCCCTTCCCGGGATTGATCGCCACGCCGATCACCAGCCGGTCGACCAGCTTGGCGGCCCGCTGGATGATGTCCATGTGGCCGTTGTGAATCGGATCGAAGGTGCCCGGATAGAGGCCGATTCTCATGTCGTCTCCCCCTGCTCCTCGGGCGCGTCGCCATTCTGACTCTCGCCTTCCAGGCGCTCGACGCTGACGACGTGCTCACCATCGCCCGTGCGGATGATGGTGACGCCCTGGGTATTGCGTCCGGCGATTCGGACCTGGGCGACCGGCGTGCGGATCAGCTGACCCTGGTCGGTCACCAACAGGATCTCGTCCTGGTCCTCGACCGGGAATGACGCGACCAGACGGCCGCCACGTTGCGAAAGATCCTGGGCCGCAAACCCCTGCCCGCCCCGCCCTGTGCGGCGATAGCGATAGGCCGACGTCCGCTTGCCAAATCCTTCGGAAGAAACGGTGAGGACGAGCTGCTCGGCGGCGCCGAGCTGGGCGATCCGTTCGAGCGAGAGGCTTGCGGCTTCCGATGCGGCCTCGTCCTCCTCGTCGGTGGCTCCGTTGGTCTCGCCGTCCTCGCCGTTGACCGCGGATCGCATCGCGGCTGCGTGGCGCAGATACGCCTCCCGCTCGGCAGCCGTGGCGTCGATGCCATGCAGCACCGCCATGGAGATCACGCTATCGCCCTCGGCAAGGCGGATCCCGCGCACGCCGGTCGATTCCCTCCCCGCGAAGACACGGACGTCGTCGGCCCCGAAGCGGATGCAGCGACCCTGGTGGCTCGTCAGCAGGATGTCGTCACTGGCGGTGCACAAGGCCACGCCGATGATGGCGTCGCCGTCGTCGAGCTTCATGGCGATCTTGCCGTTGCGGTTGATCTGGACGAAGTCCGACAGTTTGTTGCGGCGCGCACGCCCGGAGCGGGTCGCGAACATCACGTCCAGCGAGCCCCAGGTCGCCTCGTCCTCCGGCAGGGCCAGGATCGAGGTCATCGTCTCGCCCGGCTCGATTGGGAAGAGGTTCACGAAGGCCTTGCCGCGGGAGTTTGCGGCGCCAAGGGGCAGGCGCCACACCTTCAGCTTATAGGCCTTGCCGTTCGAGGCGAAGAACAGCAGCGGCGCGTGGGTGGAGGCTGAGAAGACGCGTGTCACCGCATCTTCTTCCTTGGTCTGCATTCCCGAGCGCCCGCGGCCACCCCGATGCTGGGTGCGGTAGGTGGTCAGGGGCGTGCGCTTCACATAGCCGCCATGGGTGACGGTGATCACCATCTCCTCGCGGGCGATGAGATCCTCGTCCTCGACGTCCGAGTCGCCCTCGACGATGGCGGTTCGGCGCGGGACCGCGAACGCTTCCTTCACCTCCAGGAGCTCGGCGCGGACCACGCCCATGATCGCCTCGCGCGAGGCCAGCAGGTCTAGGTAGCCCTGGATCGAGGCGGCGAGTTCGCGCGCCTCGTTCATGATCTCCTCGCGCCCGAGCCCCGTGAGTCGGGCCAGAGTGAGGGCCAGGATCGCCCGGGCCTGCTCGTCAGTCAGGCGGACCTGGTCCTCTCCCACCATCCTCGTCCGCGGGTCGGCGATCAGATCGATCAGGGGGCGCATGTCGCCAACCGGCCAGTCGCGCCCTGTAAGCCGTTCGCGGGCCTCGGCTGGGTCCTTCGACGAGCGGATGATGGCGATGACTTCGTCGATGTTGGCCACCGCGATGGCGAGGCCAACCAGCACGTGGGCGCGGTCTCTGGCCCGCGCCAGCTCGTGTCTGGTCCGACGGATCACCACCTCTTCGCGGAATTCCACGAAGGCGGTCAGCATTTCGCGCAGGCCGAGCTGCTCGGGCCGACCCCGATTGAGTGCGAGGGCGTTGACCGGGAAAGAGCTCTGCAGCGGCGTGTAGCGATACAGCTGATTGAGGACGACCTCGGCGCTGGCGTCGCGGCGGAGCTCCACGACGACCCGCATGCCGGCGCGATCGCTCTCATCGCGCAGGTCGCCGATGCCCTCGATCCGCTTTTCGCGCACCAGTTCGGCGATGCGTTCGACCATCGCCGCCTTGTTCACCTGGAACGGGATGGCGGTGATGATGATCGCTTCGCGGTCCTTGCGGATCTGCTCGATCGTGGCGACGCCGCGGACGACGACCGAACCGCGGCCGGTCAGGAGGGCCTGGCGCGCGCCCGAACGTCCGATGATCTCGCCGCCGGTGGGGAAGTCAGGCCCCGGGACGATTTCCAGCAACTCGTCGGCGCCGACGTCCGGACGATCGATCAGCGCCAGGCAGGCGTCGATTACCTCGCCAAGGTTGTGCGGTGGGATGTTGGTCGCCATGCCCACGGCGATTCCGTTGGCGCCGTTGACCAGCAGGTTGGGGATCCGCGAGGGAAGGACCGTCGGTTCGCGTTCCTTGCCGTCGTAATTGTCCTTGAAGTCGACCGTGTCCTTGTCGAGGTCGGCCATGATCGCCATGGACGCCCGCGTCAGGCGGCACTCCGTGTAGCGCATGGCCGCGGGCGGATCGTTGTCGACCGAGCCGAAATTCCCCTGGCCGTCGATGAGCAGCAGGCTCATGGAGAACGGCTGGGCCATCCGCACCAGGGTGTCGTAGATCGAGAGATCGCCGTGCGGGTGATACTTTCCCATCACGTCGCCCACGACGCGGGCGCTCTTCACGTAGCCGCGATCGGGCGTGTGGCCCTGTTCGTTCATCGAGAACAGGATCCGGCGCTGCACCGGCTTGAGCCCGTCGCGCAGGTCGGGCAGCGCCCGACTGACGATCACGCTCATCGCGTAGTCGAGGTAGGACTTCTTGACCTCGTCCTCGATCGAAATCGGACTGACGAGGCCCCGCTGATCGTCAGCCGGCGGCGTGGGAGTCTCGTCGGTCAAATCTGGGATGGGGCTCTGGAGTGTCGGTGAATCGGGCGTCTTGCGCCGAGACCTTCACTAGCATCCCCCCTGCCGAAACGCCAACCTCAGGCGGCCTCAAGGACCGCCTTCGACCAGGGCGGAATTCGAATTTTCGCCAAGCAGAGCCCGGGGGACCCAAAGAGCCCCGCAGCCAGGCTCAGAACGGGATCTCGTCGTCGAGATCGGCGGTGAAGTTTTCGCGCGGCGCCGAGGCGGCCGGAGCGTTCCGAGGACCCGGCGCGAACCCGCCCACGTCCTCGCTCATCCCAGCGCCGCCTTCGCCCCGACCGTCCAGCATGGTCAGCTCACCGCGGAACTTGGCCAGGACGACCTCGGTCATCTGGCGCTCCTGGCCCTGATTGTCGGTGAACTTGCGCGTCTGCAGCGAGCCCTCGATGTAGACCTTGGAACCCTTGCGCAGGTAGCTCTCGGCGACCTTCACCAGATTGTCGTTGAAGATCGAGATCCGGTGCCATTCGGTCCGCTCACGACGCTCACCCGTGGCGCGGTCCCGCCAGGTCTCTGAGGTCGCGATCGAGAAGCTGGCGACCCGGTCGCCGGAGTTGAGGCTGCGGATCTCGGGATCACGGCCGAGATTACCCACGAGGATCACTTTGTTCACGCTTCCGGCCATCGCCGTCGTCTCCTGCTCGCCCGGCGACCCTACGCGCCGGAATCACTGATCAACGAAACGTTAACCACCGCGAAAGCGGACGCGCAAGCACAATGTTCTGTATTTGTTCGCGCCCGAGCGCCTTACTCCACAGGCATTGCGCCGGGCTTCACGAGCCGGCCGTCTCCGCTGTGGACCATGAGCAGGTATCGATAACCCTTGTAGGTTTGGGACGTGTAGACGCCCTCTGGGCCCGCGAAGAGGAACTGGCTCTGGAAAGCGCCAGTCACATGATCCTGCATGCTGCCAAGTCCCATGAACCGAAGGCGCATCTGGTCGAGCTGGGCGGCGCAGTGCTCAAGGTCCGGCTGGTTCTGCGCCAGCTGGTTCCACTTGGCCTTGCCGTCGGGCGCGATGGCCATGTGCCAGCACAGTCCGGCCCCTCCCGGAGCCTCGATCGAGTGGTCGCACCCCGTCAGGGCCAGGGCGGATCCGATCAGGAGTGCAGGCAGCGCCAGACGCATAAGCAAGCTTATCCCTCGTCGCCGGCGCCGGCTATGCCGCAGGCGCTGGACTGCGCGCTGAGGAATCGGAAATTACGATTGTCGTCCGAGACCTGCACCTGGCCACCGACCAGGCGCAGAGTCTTGGCGCCCCATCGGCCATAGGCGACTGCGCCGGGTGGTTCGCATCGATTCGCGTAGAGCGCCTGCACGCAGGCGGCCAGCGGGACCTCGTCCGACGACCGGTTCCATCCGCCGGCGCCGTAACGCCAGCATGCGGCGGCTGTCGGCGTCACCCCCGCCGCCGGCGCCGAGGCAACGGAGTCCCCGTCTGCGGTCGCCTGGTCGCCCGAGTCCTGGCCTTCGGGCGGCAGAGGCGTCACCTCGCTGGTGGGACCATTGGCGGCGGCCAGCGAACCGCTGCTGTCGAGACCGACATCGAGAGCCCCCGTGGCGACCCCGTTCTTGTCGGCGCACTCGCGCAGCGGCAGTTCGCCGATCGATTTGCCATCGACGAAGCAACGCAGGGGGTGGGCGGGATCGAGGCGCGCGTCATCCGCCCGCCCGGTCTCCACCACCAGGCCGCTGGTCGGGGAATCCGTCACTGGGGACGGACCGCCGTGTCGCAACAGAATTGCCGCGGCGATGACCAGGCCAGCGACAAGCGCCAACACCATGCCCGCGGCAAGGACGAGCCTGCGATCTCTGACCGTATCCAAGGCCCGTCTCCACGAGGCCGCCCGCGGCGACCTATTTGAATCTGTAGGTGATGCGACCCTTGGAGAGGTCATAAGGGGTCATCTCGACCAGAACCTTGTCCCCGGCGAGGACGCGGATGCGGTTCTTGCGCATCTTGCCCGCCGTGTGGGCGATGATTTCGTGATCGTTCTCTAGCGTCACCCGGAAGGTGGCGTTGGGTAACAGTTCGCTCACCGTACCCGGCAGTTCCAAAAGTTCTTCCTTCGCCATGCGGCTCCTCAGCGTGGTGTCCACGGACGGGACCAACGAAGCCTCGCCGCGCGGGCCGTCCATCCCGATCATACCCGACGCCGCCCGTTGAGGTCGATGGCGCGCTCGCGTATCGCGTTGAACGTGCGGCGGTCGTTTTCCAGGTGAGGGCTGTCCGCCACAGTCTCAACGTACAGGCGCGGCCATGAGTTCATCCGTTCGGGCCCTGCTGGGTGGTTGGCTGGCGCTCGCCGCGGCGGCGTCGGCGCCCCCTGCCGCCCTCGCCCAATCCGATTCGCAGCCGGCCGGCGCCGAATCGGCGAAGGCGTGCGGCTTCAGCATCGGGCCCGCCGCAATGGCGGAATGGGAGGACATGGGCGGCGCTGAGGGACGTCTCGGATGCCCGACGGCCGATGAGACCCCCACCGTCGTGTCCTCCACCGGCGCGAACTCCGACGTCGTCGCCTTCGGCGACCGCGGCGCGATCTACACCGTCCGATCGGGACCTCAGGCTGGAAAGGTGTTCGCCATCACGGGCTGCGCCTGGCGGCTCTTCTTTGGTTACGGCGGTGCGGGCGGCTGGCTTGGTCTGCCGATCGAAGACGCCCAGAACACGCCCGACGGCCAGACGCAGCGGTTCGAAGGCGGTAAGGTCACACTCACCCGCGCCACCTCCGTCTGCGACGCCGAGCCCGCCGGACCGGCGTCGGAGAGTCACTGACCCGCCAGACGCGGGCGCGGAACTGATGGTCGTCATCCGCCGAACGTTCGGACCGGGCCGAAGCGGGCGATGAGGCGGGACTGGAGCCCGTCGCGCACCTCCCGATAGGCCTCGAGCACCACCCCGCGTGAGCCCGTCGCCTGCGTGGGATCCAGCGTCGGCCAGTATTCAACCTCCGTCGCCCGACGTCGGGTCAGCTCCAGCGCGCGGTGGTGGGCTTCGGGCGTCAGCGACACGACGAGGTCGAACGATTCGTCCTCGAGATCGTCGAACGTGCGCGACCGGTGGACGGCAAGGTCCACCCCAAGCTCGTCCATCACCGCGACAGCGAAGGGATCGGCCAGTTCGTCGGGGTCCCACGCCGACGGCGGCAGCCGGACCCCGACGCTGTCGACGAAGACGCTCGAGCCATACAGCCGGCGCATTAGCGCGGCCGCCATCGGTGAACGTACACGGTTGTAGTTGCAGGCGAAAAGGACAGCGCCAGGCAACACCGCGCGCGCCCCCTCACCCTCGCCACTGCAGGGCGCAGATCAGAGTGAACAGGCGCCGGGCGGTGTCGGTATCAATCTCCACCTTCTCCGCCAGGCGCTGCTGCAGCAGGGCGGAACCTTCGTTGTGGAGCCCGCGCCGGCCCATATCCAGGGCCTCGATCCTCTGCGGCGTCGCATTGCGGATGGCGTCGTAATAGCTCTCGCAGATCATCCGGTAATCCTTCAGGACACCCCGGAAGGGCGAGAGCGACAGCAGGTGCCGGCGCTCGTAGCTCGGCCCGGTGATGTCCAGAGCAAGGCGTCCGTCGATCAGCGAGATTTTGAGGCCATACGGGCCGCGCTCGGCGCCTGCAGGCGCGAAGTGGTTCTCCTCGAGCAGATCGAAGATTGCGATCTGTCGCTCCTGTTCCTGGTCGCGCGAAACCGCAGCCAGGGACTCGTCGTCCAGGATCACGGTTTGCAGACGGTGGTCGGACGCGCCCATCGAGGGCCGTTCTAGCGGTAACCCGCCGCCCTTGCGAAGCGTCCGGGCGCGCCAGTGTCCATTCCGCCTGTCCGGCTCAGCGGCGGTTGGTGCGCACGCTCATGGACCGGGCGTGGGCGGGCAGCCCTTCCGCCTCGGCCAGGGCGAGCGCCGCAGGCGCGAGAGCGGCCAGGGCCTCGGGACTGCACCCCAGCACGGAGCTCCGCTTCAGAAAGTCGATTGTGGACAAGCCCGAGGAGAAGCGAGCGGCTCGGCTGGTCGGTAGGACGTGATTGGACCCGGCGACATAGTCGCCGATGGCCTCGGGCGTGTGGCGTCCCAGGAAGATCGCCCCCGCATGCCGCACGCGCGCCGCCATGGCGTGGGGCTCGGCGACGGCGAATTCGACGTGTTCAGGAGCAATACGATCGACCAGGTCGGGCGCTTGCTCCAATGGGGCGAGGACGATGGCGCCGTGGTCCCGCCATGACGCAGCGGCGTCCGCCCCCGTGGCGATCTCCTCCAGCTCGATTTCCACTGCGCGCTCCACGGCGTCCGCGAAGGCGGCGTCGTCGGTGATCAGGATCGACTGCGCGTCCGGATCGTGCTCGGCCTGCGCCAGCAGATCCGCGGCCACCCAGTCCGGATCGTTCTCGCCATCGGCCACCACAACCACCTCGGACGGCCCTGCGAGAGCATCGATGCCCACCTTACCGTAGACCCTGCGCTTTGCGGCGGTGACGTAGGCGTTGCCGGGACCGACGATCTTGTCGACAGGGCGGATCGGGCCGGCCCCGTAGGCGAGGGCCGCGATGGCCTGGGCGCCGCCAACACGCCAGATCTCGCTCACCCCCGCTTCGAGGGCGGCGGCGAGGACCGCGGGCTTCAGACCGCCGGGCGGCGTGACCATCGCGATGCGACCCACGCCGGCGATGCGCGCCGGGATCGCGTTCATCAGGACCGTCGAGGGATAGGCGGCGCGCCCGCCCGGCACATAGATCCCGACCGCATCGATTGGGGTCCAGCGCCAGCCCAGCTCGACCCCCTGATCGTCGACAAACGATCCGTCGGCGGGTCGCAGGCGCTCGTGGTAGGCGGCGATGCGACGGGCGGCGAAGGCGATCGCCTCCCGCACTTGCGGCTCGCAGCGCGCGGCGCCCGCCTCGATCTCCTCGCGGCTCAAAGCCAGCGTCCCGGCGCTCAGCACCGCGCGGTCGAACTCACGCGTGAATCGCAGGAGGGCCTCGACCCCGTCGGCGCGAACCGCAGCGATGACGGCGGCGACCGCAGCGTCCACGTCGGCTTCCGCCCCCCGGGGCTCGGCCAGAAAGGCGTCGAACTGTCGGTCGAAGTCAGGCGCGGAGGCCTCGAAACGGCGCATCGCGCCTAATTCGCGATCCGTGCGACAAACTCAAGTCTTGGCTGAAGGCGGAACGACGAAAGACCGAGCGGGGCGACCAGAAGCGACAGGGATCGCCTCATCGCTCGTGCGCGGGCCGGTGCGTCGTCGTCCACGGCGCAGACAGATCGGCGAGGGCGGCGTCGACGCATTCGACCTCAGCGGCAAGATCGCCGCCGTCGGCGAAGGCGAACCGCACAACGCCAGCCGGCGAGTCACCCTCATCGAATGTGATGGCGAGGAGCTGGAGCACGGCATCCTTCGACTCGGGACGCAGGTTCCTGGCCTTGACCGAGAGCACGCACCCCAGCTGGATCGCTGCGCGGACCCGCTCGCAAGGCTCCTCATCGCACTCCCAGCGCAGTCGGTTGAACGCGATCGTCAGGCTGTGGTGGCCCTTCTCCCAGCGAATGTCCCCGATGTGCGTGACCGCGTCCTGCAGCGCCGCCGAGATCACCGCCAGATCGTCGGCGTCGAGCGCCAGCAGGCGCAGGCTGTCTGCCGGAGCCATGGCGTTCAGAGGTCCACCTCGGAATCCGTCGCGGACCCGTTTCGAAGACGACGCACCTTCGCGCCACAGGCCGACAGCTTCTCCTCGAGGCGCTCGAAGCCGCGGTCCAGATGGTAGACCCTGTCCACCACCGTCTCTCCCTCCGCAGCCAAGGCGGCGATCACGAGTCCGACCGAAGCGCGCAAGTCGGTGGCCATCACCTGCGCCCCTTCCAGCTTTGAAACGCCGCGGATGCGCGCCTCACCGCCGCTGACAGCGATCTCGGCCCCCAGACGCCCGAGTTCAGGAACATGCATGAAGCGGTTCTCGAAGATGGTCTCCCGCACAACGCTCTCGCCCTCGGCCAGGGTCATGAGGGCCATGAATTGCGCCTGCAGGTCGGTCGCGAAGCCGGGGTAGACGCCTGTCTCTATATCCACCGCCTTTAGGCGCGCGCCGTTGCGGCGAACCGTGAGTCCGTCATTTCGGCGTTCGATTTCGACGCCCGCCTCCTCCATCTTCACGAGGAGAGACTCCACGCGGTCGCTCGACGTGTTGACGAGGCGAACTTCGCCGCCAGCCATGGCCGCGGCGACGGCGTATGTCCCTGTCTCGATCCGATCGGGAGCGACCGCGCACGTGGCGCCGTGCAGACGCGAAACGCCGACAACCCGGATCGTGTGCGTGCCCGCGCCCTCGATGTGGGCGCCCATGGCGATCAGGCAGTCGGCGAGGTCGACGATCTCCGGCTCGCATGCGGCGCCTTCCAGCACCGTCTCGCCCTCCGCCAGGACGCAGGCGAGGAGGGCGTGTTCCGTCGCTCCCACTGAACTGCCGGGGAAGACGATGTGGGCCCCGCGCAGACCCCGCGGCGCCTGGGCGTAGACATATCCCTCGTGCAGATCGATGTGCGCCCCAAGCGCAGCGAGCGCCTGCAAGTGATAGTCGACCGGGCGCGCGCCGATCGCGCAGCCGCCGGGAAGCGAAACCTTGGCGTGACCCGTGCGCGCAAGCAGCGGCCCGAGCACATTGAACGAGGCGCGCATCTGCCGGACCAGATCGTAAGGGGCGAACGCGCTGACGATCTCGGGCGTGTGCAGCACCGTCTCGGGTCCGCACGGCCCGTCGCTCTCGCGGACATCCGTGCCCAGACGACGCAACAGCGCGCCAAGGAAGCGTGTGTCCGCCAGCCGCGGCATATTTGTCAGCCGCAGCGGCTCGTCAGTCAGCAGACTGGCGGCCATCAGCTTGATGGCGGAGTTCTTGGCCCCGCTGATGGGGATCTCCCCCTCGAGCCGAACACCGCCGGTGATCGCAATCTGATCCATAAAACCCCTTCTTGAGGACGATAACGGCGGCCGTCGGTCCGGCGCGGGCGGGCGGGCTCCTTAGTCTTCACCTGACGCAGGCGCCAAGAGTCCGCGATCGCTCGTCCCGGTCCGTCTTTTCCGCCGCCTCAGATTGTCGCGCAAGGCCGCCGCGAGTCGCTTCTCCCGTGCGTCCCCAGACGCCCGCACCTCTTTGCGCGCGCCAGATTTCGCCGCCGACCGAGGCCCCGCGCCCCGTTCATCACTCGCTGCATCGTGTTCGTCACCCATGGCGGTCATTGGCATTCGATATCGAGACCGCAGTCAATCCGTTGCCCCTTCCCAGCGCGTCCCCCTTCCGCTAATGACGCCCCCTTCCCGCGCCCCGCGGACGCCGCCGTAGCTCAGTGGTAGAGCGCATCCTTGGTAAGGCTGAGGTCGCGAGTTCAATCCTCGCCGGCGGCACCAGTTCCAGCCCTATCCAACCCAATCTGAAGAGGTGTCACCACACCACCCTGCAGGCGCCGCGCGAGGTGAGCCGATTCGCTTGCGGCCACCCAATTCCCCTAAAAATTAAACCGTAATGCAACCGATATAATTTCCCCTATTGCCCGATCCCTGCTGAAAACGCTGACTCGCGATTCTCTTTTTTAAGATGAGTATCTGACAATTTCACGCCTGCCGGATTCACCGGCGTGCTGGGCTGCGGATCGAGCTTCTCGGGATTGGCGCCGAATGCACACCCTCACGGGGGATTTTGCCCAGACGCAGCGCCGCCACGGCGAGATTGACGATGTCGTATACTCCCGGCAGCTGCACCAACTGGCGCTGCGCGGTCCCGACATCTTCGCTCACCTGGTCGCGGCCGCCGCGGCGGTCGTCTCCCTAGGACATCTCTACCCAAGCGGCACCCCGATATTGTGGGCTGGGGCCTTGCTCGCGGTCCTCACTCTCCGCTCCAGTCTCCAAGACCGTTACTTGCGAGCGGCCGAACCGCCGGCTCGCAGCCGGCGATGGGGCCTCTGGTTCACCGCAGGGGCGTTGGCGACGGGACTGCTGTGGAGCCTGATCGCATCCGTGTTCATCATCACCAACGACCTGGGCTATCAGGTCGTGGCGCTCGCCCTCATTGGAGGCATGAGTATCGCGGGCATCGCCCGCAACGCAGCCTCGACGGAGATGATGATCGCTGTTGTGGCGCCGATGATCGCGGCCACCACCGCCGCGCTCTTGGCCCACCCGACGAGCGTCCACGTCTCGATCGTCCTGATGCTGGGCGCTTTCGGACTGGTGCTGGTGACCGCTGGTCGCTCTCTTCACCGATCCGTGCGGACGGACCTTCGGCACACCCTGGAGCTGGTTAAAACGGGCGCCACGCTTGCGACAGCACAGGGCGCTTCCCGCGCGGGAAGCTGGGAGGTGGCCGCCACGGGCCGCGCCCTCTGGTCGGAGGAAGTCTTCGACATCCTCGGGGTGAACCCTGCGAGTTCGGCGCCCTCCGTGAATCTTCTGCTCGAGCGGGTCCATCCAGCCGACCGGGACAGTGTCCAGGCGGCGATCCGAGCATGGCTGGCCGGTGAGCGGGACCTTGCCGTCGAACATCGTGTGACCGCGCCCGACGGAACAACGCACTGGGTCCACCAGTTCGGGCTGATCCAGCGAGACGCCGCCGGACGCCCCCTGCGCCATACCGCGATCGTGCAGGACATCACCGACCGCAAGCAGTCCGAGGCTCGCCTGCAGTTCGCCAACGTCGTCATGAAGACGCAGATGGAAGCGTCGGAGGACGGGATCCTGATTGTCAGTCGAGACAGCCAACTGTTCTCGTACAACGAACGTTTCGTTCAGATGTATGGATTTCCAGCGGAGATCCTTAACGGCGGCGACATCGACGCTCTTGTCGACCATATTGTCTCGAGAGCTCAATCTCCCGAAGATCTCCTTGAGGTGATCTCACGGTTTGCAGACAACCCGGGCGAGGATGGTCAAGACGAGACCGAATTGGTCGATGGCCGTATCATCCACTGGTATACGGTCACATTGAAGACGCCCGACGGCGACAACCTGGGTCGCGCCTGGTTCCTGCGCGACGTCACCGAACAGCGACGCGCTCTCGCGCGGGCCGTCGAGACCTCCCGCCTGGATCAATTGACCGGCCTTCTCAACCGGGGGGCGTTCGTCGAGAGGTTGCGAGAGACCATCGCGCGCGCGTCAGCAGGCGAAACCAGGTTTGCGGTGCTCTACCTGGACCTGGACAACTTCAAGGACGTGAACGACGCCTTGGGCCACCCAGCGGGCGACGAACTTCTAAGAGCGGTAGCCGATCGGCTGAGGACCAGCACCCGCGCGTGCGACACCGCCGCCAGGTTTGGCGGCGACGAGTTCGCCGTGATCGCCGACGACCTGGAGGACCTTGAAGAAGCGTCCCGACGCGCAGCGCGGTTGATCGAGGCGCTGAGCGAGCCCTATCAGGTCGCAGGCGTACCCGTCCGCACCAGTTCGAGCATTGGCATCGCCCTGTACGAGCCAGGCGTCAGGGACGCCGAGACCCTGCTCTCGCGGGCCGACCTCGCGCTCTACAGTGCGAAGAACCAGGGCCGGTCCATCTACCGCCCATTCACCGAAGAAATGGGGTCCGAGGTCCGCACCCGACTGGAGTTGGGCGCAGACCTTCATCAGGCCATCAGCGGTGGAGAGCTTTTCCTGCTCTACCAGCCCCAGATCGACGTCGCGTCCGAGCGGATCGTCGGCGTCGAGGCCCTCGTCCGTTGGAGACACCCCACGCGAGGCGTGCTCCCTCCCAGCCAGTTCATCCCGGTCGCAGAGCAGACCGGGGTGATCGGGAAGCTCGGCCAGTGGGTCCTGTCGGAGGCCTGCCGTCAGGCCCGCGCGTGGCGCGACGCCGGGGCCCCTCCGGTGCGAATCTCGGTCAATGTCTCTTCCCT
>DATHPX010000251.1:0-4704 GCA_035483335.1 Caulobacteraceae bacterium
GCGGATGATCAAGTCGTCGACCCGCGCGGCGATGGCGTCCACATCGGGTGTGCGGATGAAGACACCGAACGGGTTGTGATCCTCCGGGACACGCCAGGGGCCGTCGCCCGCCTGCGTGAGATGCACCTCGCATCCCCAGCCATGGGGGGAACGCGGAACTTCTGCGCGTAGAAATCGAGGGTCACGGCTCACTGCGACTGTCGCGAAGACCGGAATCCAGGGCTCCTTGCCTGACCTATGGATACCTGGGGTCGGGGTCGGCTTCGGCCGCTGCAGTCCTGCTTCGGAACAGACGTCGCCTGCCGCTCCAGCCGAGTGCGCTAACCTGCCTTGAATGGGGGGTGGCGTCAGCTAAAGATCGCCGATCCCAACAAGGAGAAGAGGCCAATGAAGTTCTTGGTCTTCACTTCACCGAGTGAAGAGGTGTTGAAGAATCCTCCGCTGGCGCGCGACTACGAAGAACAGGTCGAGTTCATGCGCGCTGCGGTCGCTTCAGGCCGGATCGCGAGGGCGCTTCATGGACAAGGTCGCGCGATTTGGTTGGTCAACGGAGAATCAGAGCCGGAGGTCGCAGCTTTCTTCGAGTCGGTACCGCTGGCCTTCAGCATGAAGCGAGAGATTGAACCGCTCGAGGATTTCTTTGAACACGCCAAGCGCGTTCACGCCTGGCTGGCCGAGAACGACGGGAAGCGCGCTGCGGCCCCGTCGTAGTGTTTGTCTACGTACAACTTCCCCGAAAGGAGGGGGTGTGCTGCTTGGTCCCCTATGGGTCGAATGCGGTCTTGTCCTAGGTCCCTTGAAGCTGACGTTGCCGGCCGACCGCGCGACGAACCCGGAAGCAGACGTTCCGAAGGGCCGCCAAGGGTGGATTGCGGCCCTCGACGCTTCCCCGGAAAGCGGGCGTCCACGGACGTCCGCTCAGAGCGGAGCGACTCACCGGCCCAGGCCCGACGGGACATAGGTTACCTTTCGCCTTAGCATTGCCCGCATGGCGCCCGCCGGCCAACAGCGTCCGTTCGCCTTTGGCGACTGGCAGGTTGATCCCTCGCGCGGTCTCCTGACGGACGCCGGCGGCGAGAGTGTGCGGCTGGAGCCGCGCCTCATGGACCTGTTGCTGCTGTTCGCCGGCTCGGACGGGCGCGTGCTCGGGAAGGACGAGATCACCGCCGCCACCTGGGGCGACCGCGCCATTGGCGACGACACCCTGGCCGCCGCTGTCAGCCGATTGCGCCGGGCGCTCGGCGGGATTCGCGAGCGGCGCTACATCGAGACCGTGCCCAAGCGCGGCTACCGCACGGTCGTCGAGTGTCCGCCTCACGGGTCCGACCCGCGCGCCGCATCCGACGGACCGCCCGAAGCCGCCGCGTTGGTGGCGCAGGGGCGCCAGGCGCTGGCCTCGCCGCTGCCGACCAGCCTAACCCAGGCGCGGCTTTGCTTCGAGGCGGCGATGGCCAAGGCCCCCGGCTGGTCGCCCGCCCACCAGGGCCTCGCCGAAGCCCTCATCGTACGACACTACATGGAACAGGGCGGTGATCTCGCCGCGGCGAAGGCCGCGGCGCGCGCCGCTGTCGGCCTGGACAATACCTCGGCGCCCGCCTGGGTGACGCTGGGCAAGGCGCTGCTGCTCGCGGAACGCGACTTCGCCGCCGCCGACACCGCCTTCCAGCGCGCGATCACTCTCGACCCAACGTTCGTGACCGCGCACCGCCGCCGAGCGGAGGCGCTGACCGCCGTCGGCCGCTTCGCTGAGGCCGAGCGGTCGGCGCGCCGGGCCGTGGCCCTCCAGCCGAGCTTGCTGGAGGCTCGCAGCGAGCTGCTGGAAATCCTCCTCATCGCCCGCCGCTATCGCCACGCCGCCGCCGAGGCCGTCGCCACACTGAGTCTGGCGCCCGACTTAGGCCAAGCCTGGTACGTGCGTGGGTGGGCGCTGGCGATGTCCGGCGACGAGGCCGAGGGGCTCGATTGCCTGCTGAAGGGGCTGGAACTTTGGGGCGTCGCCGCCGAGCGGCTTTCGGCGCTGAGGGCAGTCTTCGAGGCGAAGGGCTTCGCGGCTGGCTGCGGCGCGGCGGCCGACCTCTTCGCGGAGCAGCCGTTGCACTTCATGCGGCGCGGCTTTCCCATCGCCAGCCTTCGCGCCCTTGCCGGCCAGACGGACGAGGCGTTCGCGATCTTGGACGCCGCCGCCGCGCGCGGCGATCCTACGCTCATGTTCTTCCCCTGGATGCCGTTCTTCGACACCCTGAAGGCAGACGTACGCTACGAGCCGCTCGCCAGTCGGGTGCGGCTCGACGGCTGACTCCGCAAGCTTTTCCCAAGCTTTCCGCAAGTCCCGCGCAAACACTTCTGAGCCCAACGGGATGATCCTGCGCCTCACGCTTCGAGAGGAGGGATCATGCGTGCCGGGGACATGGGCGACGTGGGAGCGGAGCGAACGGCGGCAGCGAAGGCGCCCACTGGGGCCTTTGGGCTCAGGACCTACTACGTCCTGCTCGTGGCGCAGGCGATCTCGCTGCTCGGCAGTCAGATAAGCGGGCTCGCGGTCAGCATCGCCGTCTTTCGGCAGACGGGGCATGCCACCCCTCTGGCGCTGGTCGCCTTCTTCTCGGCGGCGCCGCGAATGGTTCTGGGCGGGTTTGCCGGCGCCGTGGCGGACAGGTTCGATCGGCGGCGGATCATGCTTCTGGCCAACGTCGGCTATGTCGT
This sequence comes from Caulobacteraceae bacterium, assembly GCA_035483335.1. GTDB lineage: Bacteria > Pseudomonadota > Alphaproteobacteria > Caulobacterales > Caulobacteraceae > Acaudatibacter. The sequence continues at coordinate 2,704 of DATHPX010000251.1, forward strand.
TTCGAGCGGTCTGCTGCTCGCCAGTTTCGCCTCGGGCGCGTTCCAGCTCTGGCATCTCTACGTGCTCGTCCTAGGCAGCGCTCTATGCGCCGCGATCGAGGCGCCGGCCTTCCAGGCGTCCGTGGCCATGCTCGTGCCGGACAGCCATCGAGATCGCGCCAACGCCACCGGGATGATCGGCGGGCCGGTCGCCGGCGTCGTGGCGCCGACGATAGCCGGGCTGCTCTATGCGATCATCGGCGTCGTGGGCTCCATATCCCTGGATATCGCGAGCTTCATGGTCGCGCTTGTCGCGCTCGCCGTGGTCCGCATTCCGATGCCGGCGAAGACCGCCGAGGGACTTGCGATGCGGGCTTCGATCTGGCGACAGGCCTTCGACGGTTTTCGCTATCTCGGCGCCCGCCCGGCGCTGCTAGGCCTTTGCGGCTGTTTTTCCATCACGAGTTTCCTCGTCTTGGGCGTGCTGGTTCTCAATGTCCCCTACATCCTCGACCGGATGGGAAACGTCGCCCTGCTCGGCGTCGTCGTGGGCTCTCTGAATCTCGGCGCCCTGGCCGGCGCGGTCACGATGGCCGTCTGGGGCGGAACTCGCCCACGCATCCACACCGTCATGCTCGGCGTCGCTGCCGTCAGCGCGTTCCTCGCTCTCGCCGGCGTGTCGCGCGGGGCGCTCTCGATTGGCGCAAGCCTCTTCATGCTCATGTTCGCGATCCCGTTCATCGAAGCTGCGTCGATGTCGATCTTCCAGGCGAAGACCGCGCCCGACCTCCAGGGTCGGGTGTTCGCGTCCACCAGCCAGATCACCGCCTTGCTGAGGCCGGCGGCCTACCTCGTCGCAGGCCCCTTGGCGGATCGCGTGTTCGAGCCGGCAAGGCGACTGCCGCTCTGGCGTTCCGTCGCCTGGCTCGTAGGCGCGGGCCAAGGCGCAGGCATCGGGCTCATGTTCGTTATTGCTGGAACACTGGCGCTGTTCCTCGGCCTCGCCTTCTATGGCGTCCCGGCCATCAGGCGGATGGAGGCCACGCTTCCCGACCATAGCGCCACCGCCGAGGCCGCATAGAGCCAGTAGCCTGGAACGCCGGATGCTCGCCGAGGCGCTCCCCTACGGGGCTTTTGCGCCTTAAAGCCGACCTCCCCGGCGTCTCGTTTAGGTCGGGAGCGGACTTGGTCGCTGTAGCGGAAAGCTGACGTTACCGATCACCCGCGCCACGAACCCCGAAGCGACGTTCCGAAGGGCCGCCAAGTGTGGACGCCCCAAACTCTCCTATCACCGACGCGTCGACCCCGCTGTGTTGGTCTTGGCCCTCCAGGGTTCAGGCCACGCGTCTGTGCAGCGGTTGTGCTTGAACGTCAGGCCAGAGATGTTCACCAGCGAGAAACACCAGCCGCCATGCGAGGTCAGGGTATTCCCCGTGACGGTGATGTTGCTCGTCGGCCCTTTGTCCCCGAAGTTGTCGATCCCCTGGTTCCCCCTCGACCTGCCGTCCGAATTCAGGGCCGCGGTCGAGACGATGACGTTGTCGGCCACGATCCCGTTCTGAAGCGGATAGCCGGGCATGCTCCACATCTGCACGCCATCGGCATGACAACCGTTCGGATTGGGGACATAGCCGGTGTAGCTTCCGCCGCTGACGGTGAAGCCGTCCGTCCCGGTGACCTGAACGCCATCGCAGCCGGGGGTCACTGCCTTCCAGTCGGTGAGGCTGACGTTCTTGGAGCGCGTCAGCATGAAGGACGCTGTCGGGCAGCTTTGAGCCGTGGCCCCCCTGATCTCGACGTTCGTCGAGCCGTCGACGACCCAGCAGAAGCCCCACTGATTGCCGCCCGTTACCGTCCCCCCGATCAGGATCAGGTTGGACGAAGCGGGGACATAACCAAACGTGAAGGTCGAGCCGGTGAGGTCGACCGTCACCGGCTGGTCTGGATGCAGACCTCGAAGAGCGAGCTGACCGTAATTCCCCGGAGCCAGGGCAATGGTGCAGGCCGCCGTGCAGGCCTTGA
>DATHPX010000252.1:0-6167 GCA_035483335.1 Caulobacteraceae bacterium
GCCTCGAGAGCGCTGCACACGCCCAAATCGCGTGTCAGCCGGCGAGTCGCCGCCCTGGAGGCGCAACTCGGCGTCCGACTGGTCGAGCGCTCGACACGTCACTTCAAGGTGACGGAGGTCGGACAGGACGTCTATCGCCACGCCAGGGCCGCGCTCTCCGAAGCCGATGCGATCGACGAGGCGATCCTGCGCCTCCGGTCGGAGCCCCAGGGTATGGTCAAGGTTTCCTGCGCTGCGGGCGTCGATCGGGTGCTGGCCGCGGCCCTTCCGGGGTTCCTCGCGCGCTATCCCAAGATCCGCGTGCAGGTGATCGTCAGCAACCAGCGGGTCGACCTGATCGAGGACGGCGTGGACGTTGCAATCCGAGGGAAGGAGAGGCTCGACGGCGATCTGGAATTCCCCATTCGCACCATCGGCTCGGTCCGGTCGGTCCTGGTGGCGAGCCCAGACTTCGTCGCCCGCAATGGCGCGCCAAAGACGCCGCGCGACATCTCGCGGTTCCCGACGATCAGTCACACCGACTTCACGAATCCCGAGCTGTGGCGCCTGGTCAGCACCGCCGGCGAGGAGGCTGAGATCGCCCATGAACCGCGGCTGTCGGCCAGCACCTATCCGGTGATCCAGCAAGCGGCGATCGAGGGCGTGGGCGTCGCGTTCCTTCCCGATCTCGCTTTGAGCGAGCCGACGAAGGACGGTCGACTCGTCCGCATCCTGCCCGACTGGGCCTCCCCGGAGCGACGGCTGCACATGGTGTTCACGTCGAGGCGCGGTCTCCTGCCGAGCGTGCGCGCTTTCATCGACTTTGCTGCTGAGGCGCTGAATCCAAAGCTGCCCGGCTGGGCGGCGATGATCTAAGGGACTCTGCCGAAGTCCCCTCCCCGCGGCAAGCCTGCGGGGAGGGGTTTCGGCGCGCGCGGACTAGGGGGGCGGGACCGCGCGTCGCCTTGGCGCGCGCGGACTAGGGGGGATGCGACCGCGCGTCGCCAAATTGGTTTTTCTGACGGTTGAGGCGGCTCAGGCCGCCACGCGCACCTGCGCCAACTCCTGAAGAATCGCGTTCTCCTGGACCTTCTCGGCCAGGCGCGCCTTGAGCAGGTCGCCGATGCTGACCACGCCTACGACCGTGTCGCCATCCAGGACCGGAACGTGCCGTGCGCGCCGCTCAGTCATGGTGCGCATGACATGGAGTACGGGGTCGTTCGGCCGAGCGCTCGGCCCCCCCACGCTCATCAGTTCGGCGACGCGCCGCCGGAATAGGGTCGGGCCATCCGCAGCGATGCCCAGCATCAGGTCGCGCTCTGACACCATGCCCAACAGACGACCGACGTCGTCGAGGACCAGGACCGCGCCGACATGCTCCGCCTTCATCAGGGCGGCGGCGTCTATCGCCGTAGCGGTCGGCGGCAAGGCGATCAGGCGAAAAGGCTTTTCCCGAAGGATCTCGAACAGGCGCATCGTGCACTTTCCTGGCTAGAGGGGTTTCCCGGCCCATTTCATGGCGTGGAGTCCGACCGAGAGGACGGTGAGCGCCAGCAGTATCCCGCTCTGCCGAAGCCAGGCGGCCGCCGCGGGGGACGTCAGGGGAAGACGGACAGCTTGGCTCTTCATGGATTCCACCTTGGCTTCGGCAGGCTGAACGGTAGGTAGAGCCGGGACCGCCCGGGGATTAGCCCGGCCGCGTGAGACAGAGCGTTGCGCTGACGGAACAGCCGGGCGGGCGTGATTCCGCCGCTCCCAAGTCGCAACCGGCTGGCTTTGCCGGGCGTTTAAAGAAATCCGTGTCTCATCACGGCCTTTGGGGCCCCCAACGAAAGCCAGTCCAATGACCAAATTGGCGACCAGGAATTCCATTGCAGCCATCATGGTCGGCGGGCTCATGCTCGGCGGCTGCGCCACCGTTGACTCGGTGCATCACGCCCAGGCGACCGCTGACCAGGCGAACAGCGCGGCCGCAGCCGCCAACGCCGCCGCGCAGCACGCCCAGGCCACGGCCGACGCCGCCAACAGCGCCGCCGCGTCCGCGAACAGCGCGGCGCAGGCGGCCGCCGCTGCGGCCCAGAGGGCGCAGACCACGGCCGACAGCGCCGCGGCCACGGCCCAGCAGGCGATGGCCACCTCTACGGGCGTCAGTCAGCGGATGGATGCCGCAGAAGCGAAGATGGCCGCGCATATGCGCCGCCACCACGGCCGCAAGCACTGGCGGCACCACCGCCGTCGCAGGGCGTCCGCCCCGGCGACGGCTCCCGCCGCGCCGGGCAGCTGATCGGCCGCTAAGGGGTCAACTGGGAACGCCGGCGCCTCGCCGGCGTCGCTCCGCGGCTGCTTGTTTTGACCTAACTCAGTAACAGCTCGGCGCAGGCCTCGACGATGGCGTCTGCGTCCAGGCGGTAGTGGCCGTAGAGGTCCGGGAGGTCGCCGACCTGGCCGAAGGCGTCGACGCCGAGTGAGCTTACGCGCATGCCGCGCACTCCGCCTAGCCACGACAGCGTCGCCGGTGAGCCGTCGATGACGGTGACGAGGCCTGCGCCTGGAGCGAGGCGGGCGAGAAGACGCTCGGCGTGGCTCTCCTGAGCGCCGCGATCCTGCCAGCGGGCGCGGCGCGCGCCCATCCAGTCGCGGTGCAGGAGACCGGGGGAGACCACGTTGAGGACGCCCAGGCCTGGAATGTCCTCGGCGAGCTGCACAGCGGCCTCCAACACCTCCGGGGCGATGGCGCCACAGAAGACGATGGCGGCACGGGCGCCCTCGGCCGGCGGGTTCAGCCAGTAGGCGCCGCGCAGGGCGTCGGCGACCCAGGCGTCGTCCGAGCGCGCGGGCTGGGCGATGGAGCGGGTCGTGAGGCGCAGATAGACCGAGCCGCCGTCGCTCGCCTGCATGTGGTCGAATGACCAGCGCATCACCTCGGCCAGTTCGTCGACGAATGCCGGTTCGAAATACGTCAGGCCAGGCTGACCCATGCCGATCAGGGGCGTGTAGATCGACTGGTGCGCCCCGCCTTCCGGACCCAGGGTCAGGCCCGAGGGCGTGGCCACCAGCATGAAACGGGCGTCCTGGTAGCAGGCGTAATTCAGCGAATCGAGGCCACGGGAAATGAACGGGTCGTAGACAGTGCCGATGGGGAGCAGGCGGCGCCCGAAGTGGGGCGCGGCGAGGCCCAGCGCCGCCAGGTTCAGGAACAGGTTGTGCTCGGCGATCCCCAGCTCGATGTGCTGGCCGGCCCGGCCGCCGGCCCAGCGCTGGGGCGAGGGTATGCGCGCGTCGCGGAACACGTCGGCGGAGTCGCGTTTGCGGAAGAGGCCCCGCTGATTGACGAAACCGCCGAGGTTCGTCGAGACCGTGACGTCCGGCGAGGTGGTGACGATCCGGTCGGCGATCGGCTCGCCGCTGCGCGCGAGGTCCAGGAGGATGCGCCCGAATGCGGCCTGGGTGGATTGCTCGGCTCCCTCCGGTCGAGGGAAGGACGCGCGCGGCGGCACGGGGACGGGCTCGGCGGTCAGGCGACGGTGTGAAGGCGGCGCCAAGGGAGTCGAGCCGATGAAGGCGGCGAGCTCCTCCGCCTCGGCCGGATCGAGCCCCGCGAAAGGCGACCACTCTTCGCCCTGCGGCACGCCCATCGCCTGGCGAAGGGTCTCGACCTGGGCTGAGGTCATCAGGCCGGCGTGGTTGTCCTTGTGGCCCTGGAGGGGCAGGCCGAAGCCCTTGACCGTATAGGCGATGAAGAGGGTGGGCGTGTCGTCGCGAGAGGCCGCGTCGAAGGCTTCGATCAGGGTCTCCACGCAGTGTCCGCCCAGGCCAACCATGAGCTCGTGCAGGGCCTGGTCGTCATAGCCCTCCAGGAGAGCGCGCACGTGCGGGCGACGGCCGATGTCGCGCATCAGTCGTTCGCGCCAGGCGGCTCCGCCCTGGTAGGTGAGGGCGGCGTATTCGGCGTTGGAGCAGGCCTCGATCCAGGCGCGTAGCTCGGCGCCGCCGGGCAGGGCGAAGGCGCGCTGCTGCTTCTTGCCCCACTTCAAGGTGATCACCCGCCAGCCGGCGGTCTCGAAGATGTCGTCGAACCGGTCGAACATCCGGTCGGCCGTCGTCGCATCGAGGCTCTGGCGGTTGTAGTCGACGATCCACCAGACGTTGCGGATGTCGTGCTTGTAGGCCTCAATCAGGCACTCGTAGATGTTGCCCTCGTCGAGTTCCGCGTCGCCAAGGGTGGCCACCATCCGGCCGCGCCGGTCTGGCTCGAGCCAGCCGTGGGCGTCCAGATAGTCCTGGGCCAGGGCCGAGAAGGCCGTGATCGCGACGCCGAGGCCCACCGAGCCGGTGGAGAAATCGACGTCGTCCTTGTCCTTGGTGCGCGAGGGGTAGGACTGCGCACCGCCGAAGGCGCGGAACCCTTCGAGCTGTTCGCGGCTCTGGCGGCCCATCAGGTACTGGACGGCGTGGAAAACCGGGCTCGCGTGGGGCTTGACCGCGACGCGGTCCTGCGGGCGCAGGGTGTGGAAATAGAGCGCGGTCATGATCGTGGTCATCGACGCGCAGGACGCCTGGTGGCCGCCGACCTTCAGGCCGTCGCGGCTCTCGCGCAAATGGTTGGCGTTGTGGATCGTCCAGGTGGAGAGCCAGCGGAGCCGCTCGTCGATGCGCTCCAACTGGCGCAGGCGCAGCCCCGGCGCTTCGTTGTGGGAGAGGGCAGGGGTCGTACTTTCACTCATCGGCATTCCTGGGAGCGGATTTGCGCAGACTAGCAGGATCACAAGGCGCCTTCGCAGAAATCCGCGGCGGCGAGTTCAACCACCAGGACACCAAGGACACCAAGGTCAACGGCGCGCCTTCCAGGCGCTTCCCTCTCCTAAAGCGCTCCAGCGAGAGCCGTTTTGGCGAGGGCGGACGCGACACAGAGGAAGACGATGGCGAGGGGCGGGAGACGGAAGAGGAGGAGGAAGGTTGCGGCGACGATGGCGAGGTCGCCGGGCGTGACGATGGCGGTGGTGAGGACCGGACGCCACAGGGCCGCGGCGAGCACGCCGACAACAGCGGCGTTGATCCCGATCAGCGCGGCCCGGGCGGGGGCGTGTCGCGAGAGCCAGTTCCAGAGGGGAAGGGCGCCCAGCGCCAGGAGCAGGCCGGGCAGGAAGATCGCGACCAGGGCGAGGGCCGACCAGGCTGCGCGCAGGGCGATCGAGGATCCGGCCGGCGCGGCGGCCGCGCCGATATAGGCTGCGAAGGTGAAGAGCGGGCCGGGAACGGCCTGGGCGGCTCCGTAGCCGGCAAGGAACTGGCTCTGGTCCAGCCAGCCGGAGGGGACCAGGGCGCCCTGCAGCAGGGGCAGAACTACATGGCCGCCGCCGAACACCAGGGCGCCGGCGCGATAGATAAGGGTCGCCAGGGCCAGAGGCGTTCGCGACCGCTCGACGCCGGGCCAGAGGGAGGCAAGCAACAGGATCGCGGCCAGCCCGGCCGCGATAAGGCCTGCGCGGGCGCCCGCAACTGATCCGGGCGCCGCGTTCACCTGGGGCTGGCGGCGCAACAGGAGGGCTCCGCCGACGCCGCCGGCGGTGAGGGCGGCGAGTTGGGCGAGCGGGCCCGTCACGACGACGGCGATCGCTCCTCCAAGGACGCCAAGAGTGGCGCGCGGGAGGTCTGGGCAGAGGCGCCGCGCCATGCTCCACACCGCCTGGGCCACGACGGCGGCGGCCGTGAGCTGAAGCCCGTGCAGGACCGCCGCGCTCCAGCGTCCCGTCAGGTTGGGCGCCGCCAGGGCGAAGGCGAACAGCAGCAGGGCCGAGGGCAGGGTGAATCCCAGCCAGGCGGCGAGGGCGCCTGCCAGGCCTGCGCGGCGCAGGCCGACCAGGAATCCGACCTGACTGCTCGCCGGTCCCGGAAGCGTCTGGCAGAGGGCGACGATACCTGCAAACGCCTCGGCCGAAAGCCATCCGCGGCGACGCACATAGGCGCGCTCGAAATAACCGATGTGCGCCACTGGCCCGCCGAACGAGGTGAGGCCAAGGCCCAGCGCCACGGCGAAGACCTCCGCCGCGGCGCGCCAGCCGCGACGGGGAGGTTGTTCCGCGCCAAGCGTCAGAACGTCCATTGGAATGCGAGGTAGTAGGTGAAGGGGGCGGTCACCGCCCCGGTGTCCACGGTGTAGTCGAGGCCGCCGCGCCCCGCCGAGAAGA
>DATHPX010000253.1:0-23204 GCA_035483335.1 Caulobacteraceae bacterium
AACCCCCGCGCTCGAGGATTTGGCCAGGTGCGGTGGTGGATGCAGGTTTGTCGGTGCATCGGGAGCTCGGTCCCGGCCTCGAGTCTGCGTATGAGCACTGCCTCGCCCATGAACTCGAGACGCGAAGCGTCTCATCAAGTCGACAGGTCCCGCTTCCCCTCACCTACAAAGGCGTCACCCTCGACGCAGGCTACAGGATCGACCTGCTGGTCGAAGAGACGCTGATTATCGAGATCAAGGCCGTCGAGGCGCTGACGCGCCTACACGAGGCTCAGATCATCACTTATCTGAAACTCTCGAAGCGACGCCTCGGCTTCCTGATGAACTTCAACGCGCCGCTATTCAAAGATGGCTTAAGGCGCTTCGCGCTCTAATCCCCCTTGGTGTCCTTTGTGTCTTCGTGGTGGATTCGTCGACGCCACCAGCGGCGCCCGCCTTGAGTCCCGAGGCGCGCGCGGGGTAAGGACCGCCGGCGCCGGGTGGGCCGGCGCGCTGTTCCCGGAGCATTGGTGCTCGTTCTCGCCTCCAGCCAAGCCTGCGCGGGGTCCCGCTGATGGTCGCCGCCGCCAGCGCGCTCATCCGTGTGATGACAGACGCCGCGCGCAAGGCCGGGCGCGCGCTCGCCCGCGACTTCGGCGAGGTGGCCGAACTGCAGGTGTCGAAGAAGGGCGCCGCCGACTTCGTCTCCGCCGCCGACCTCAAGGCCGAGCAGACCTTGATGGAGGAGCTGAACAAGGCCAGGCCCGGTTACGGCTTCCTGGGCGAGGAGCGCGGGATGGTGGAGGGCACAGACAAGACCCACACCTGGATCGTCGATCCGCTCGACGGCACGACCAACTTCCTCCACGCCATGCCGCACTTCGCGATCAACATCGCCCTGCAGCGGGAAGGCCAGATCGTCGCCGCCCTCACCTTCAATCCCGCCAACGGCGACCAGTTCTGGGCCGAGCGGGGCAAGGGCGCCTTCCTCAACGACAAGCGCATCCGCGTCGCCGCCCGCACGCGGATGGACGAAGCAGTCTTCGCCACGGGCATCCCCTTCATGGGCCACGGCCAGCACGGCCGCTTCCTGAAGGAGCTGCACCAGATCACCCAGCGGGTGGCCGGCGTGCGCCGTTTCGGCGCCGCCGCCCTCGACTGCGCCTGGGTCGCCGCCGGCCGCTTCGACGGCTTCTGGGAGCGAGACCTCTCGCCCTGGGACATGGCGGCGGGAATCCTGTTGGTGCTCGAGGCGGGCGGCGTGGTCACCGACGCCGACGGCGGCCAGGACATGCTGACCAAGGGCTCCATCTGCGCCGGCAACAGTGTGCTGCAGCCGTTGCTGCTGGAGCGGTTGCAGGCGGCGGCCTAGAGCGTGATGCGTTTGCACGGCACAGGCGCGAACGCTGAATCGGGCTCTACGCGGAGGCGGCCTCCGGCCGCGACGCGAGCATTTTCCTCAGCTTCCGAGCGAGTTCTTCGCGCGTGTAGGGCTTCGAAAGCAGCTCAACGATTTCGTCGGGGTGGCCCCCATGCACGATGGCGTTGTCGGTATAGCCCGAGGTGAACAGCACCGGCAGGCCGGGAAGTCGTTGCTGAGCCTGGCGAGCTAGATCGCGCGCGCCGAGCACACCAGGCATGACCACATCTGTGAAAAGAAGATCAATGGACGCCCCGCTGTCCAGGACGACCATGGCCCCGTCGGCGTCGCGCGCGCGAAGCACCCGGTAGCCGAGGTCCATGAGCACGTCCGCCGTTGTGGCGCGCACGTCGTCGTCATCCTCCACCAGAAGGATCACTTCGGTCCCTCCGACAACGGCTCCTCTCACCGCGTCGACGGGCTCGTCCTCCTTCATTCGCGTGCGCGGCAGGTAGAGACGGATGGTCGTGCCGTGATCGATCTCGCTATGGACCGTGATATGGCCGCCGGACTGCTTGACGAAGCCGTGGACCATGGAGAGGCCGAGGCCCGTACCCTCGCCTTCCGCCTTGGTGGTGAAGAATGGGTCGAACACCTGTTCGACGACTTCAGGCGGCATTCCGCAGCCGGTGTCCGTGACGGCGATCATCACGTATTGGCCAGGCTGAACGTCGACGTGCTTGGCGGCGTACTCGTCGTCAAGCCCAGCGTTGCCAGCCTCGATGGTGAGCTTCCCGCGGCCGCCCATGGCGTCGCGCGCGTTGACGGCGAGGTTCAGCAGAGCCGTCTCGACCTGGGTCGGATCGACGTGCGTGTTCCAAAGGTCGTCGGAGATCACCGTTTCGATCTCGATAGCTTCGCCCAGCGCGCCCTGCAGAATGTCGTCCATTCTCCGGATCAGGCTGCCGAGATTGGTGGCCCTAGGTGAAAGGAATTGACGTCGGGCGAACGCCAGCAGCTGGGCTGAGAGCTTCGCGCCCCGCAGCACGGCTTCTGTTGCGTTTTGCAAACGTCGCTGAGCGCGCTCCTGCCTCGGAACATCCTTCTCGAGGAGCTGAAGGTTCCCGGCGATGACCTGCAGGAGATTGTTGAAGTCATGCGCCACCCCCCCGGTGAGCTGGCCGATCGCCTCCATCTTCTGCGCTTGGCGCAGTTGGGTTTCCATGGCGCTGCGCTCTGAGATGTCGATGCAGCTGCCGAAGTAACCGGCGAACTCCCCGTCACGGTAGAATGCGGAACCGTTGTCCAGGATTTCGCGGTACGCCCCGTCCCGCCGCCTGAGCCGATAGGTCATCGTGAATGGCCTGCGAGCTTGGAAGGACGAGAGATAGACTTCGAGGCAACGATCGAAGTCTTCCGAGTGAACGCCTTCCGTCCAGCCGTTGCCGATTTCCTGTTCCATTGTGCGGCCGACGAAATCGAGCCAGGGCTTGTTGAACCAGTCGCAGAGCGCGTCCAGCCCGGAGCGCCAGATCATGACGGGCGCGAAGTCCGCAAGCTCCTTGAAGAACTGCTCGCCTGCGTTCTGCGAAGACTCCGCCCCTGCCACGCCCCGTTCCCCAGATCACCGCCGTGAACTCGGACCTCACGCCCGCAGGCGCATGTTCAAGCCTGGCGCCGCCGCCCACATCTCCGTTTAGCAGGGACTGGCGTGGAAGTGCAGCGCCGCACCGCCGTACCGACAACAGCGTCCTCCACCCGATGCTGCTGGAGCGACTGCAGGCGGCGGCCTAAGTCACCCAAGCCTGACAAGCGCAAGAGCGCCTCAGGCGGCGGCAAATCTCGCGATGGCGTCGGCGTGGATGGCGGCGCAGTCAATGATCGGGAAGGCTGTGTGACGTTCGTCGAAGACTAACGCCAGGTCGGTGCCGCCGAGCATGATCGCCTCGGCGCCGGCGTCTTTCAGCAACCTTTGGCTGGCTCCTGTGAAGATCTCTCGCTGAGCATCCGTGACGACGCCGGACGTCGCCATCGTCGCATAGGCCTGGTGCACGTCATCCAGATCTTGATTGTCGGGAGGAATGATCGCCGCTCCGGATATGCGTCCGTAGAAGCGCGTCTCCATGACGGTGCGCGTCCCGAGAATACCGATTCTCTTATAGCCGCTCTTTTCTATCGCTCTGTTGACCTCGGAAATCAGGTCGACGACGGGCAGCGGGGACGACGCTTTGAACGCATCGATGCAGAAGTGCCCCGCAATAGACGTGACCGCGACGCAGCCGGCGCCGGCTGCGACAAGGCGGTTGGTCAACTTCATGTAGATTGCGACCTGGGACGCGACGTCATTGCTCACGAGATTGCCAAGAAGCGTTGGCGCGTCGGCGTGAACGATCGTCAGTTCGAGCGGCGTCTTGTTGCTGGAAAAAGTCGAAATCAATCTTCGATAGTAGAAATCGGTGGCGGCGGGACCAATCCCGCCAATCAGGCCAATCTGCACTTTTCTACCCCCGTGGACCGTTCGTGGTCGTTGCGTACCGAACGAACGCTAAAGAGTAGGCCGATCATACCGCCGGGAGGAACAGGAGCGTGAGCCTGGCGAAGTTCCTAAGCTGGGCTCCAGTGGCGCGTCAGCCCCTCGGGGCGACGACCGTCCTGCTGTGGCCGCCTGGGCCGGTGACGCGAGCGCCGCTGGCGCTCCGGCCACCCGGGCCGGTGACCGTGCCGGCGGCGGCGCGGCCGCCGTTGGGACCGTTCACGGCTCCGCCACGAGCACTGCCGCCGTTCGCGCCATATGCATAGCCGCCACGCGCACTGCCGCCGTTGGGGCCATTCACATAGCCACCGTGAGCCACGCCACCATTAGGGCCGCGCGCATAGGCGCCGCCGCCGCTGACCGCTCCGCGATTGTAGTAGCCGGCGCCATAGCCGCCGCCGCGGTAGACGGCGCCGCCGTGATAGTAGGAGCCGCCGCGATAGCTGTAGCCCATCCAGCCGGCTGGGCCGCCCCAGCCATAGCCGCGGCGCCAGGCATAGCCGCAGTAGTAGAAGCCAGGCCCTTTCCAACCAGAGGGATACCAGCAGTATTGCTGGCCGAGATAGACGAACTGCACCGGGGTCAGGCGGGGCAGTTCGCCGGCTCGATCCACGCCAACGATGAGTCGCGCTGGCGCGCCTGAATCGGTCTGGCTCGAGGCCGACGAAGCGGCGAACATCGAAGTCGCCGCCAGGCCGATGAGGAAATATTTCATGAAGGGCTCTTCCTAAGTTCCCGCGAATTCATCCTGTCCGCTTTGCGTCATCATCGCGCCAACCTGGATCGACATCAATCTGCGCCTGTGGCCGCCCGGATGACCGATAAAAGCAGGGGTGCGAACAGGATCCGCACCCCTGCAAAGAGGAAGTCGCCAGGCTCAGACAGATAAACGCTTCTGAGCCTGACTGGTTTTTATGCCGCCAGCTTGATCTCGTGCTGGCTCTCGATGGCGTGGCGGATCAGGCGGCGGGTCCGCTCGACGAAGGCGAGTTCGTCGGCGAGACAGCTTTCGAGAAGCACGCCGACGCCGAGGTGGCCCGATACGTCAGCCATCGCGATCAGAGCGACGTACTCGGCGTTGCGCAGGTGCATCAGGTGGTTGGCCTTGACCAGGACAAATATGGCCTTGGCCGCCGGACCCTGGATCTCCGTCAGTTCGCGCCGGAAGTCCTCCATGAACACCTCGTGCAGGCGTCCGTTCAGCGCAACGGGTTTCTCGCCGATAAGATCGAAGCACCGGTCCAGTGAGTTGAGAATCTTATCCTGAAGAAAGGCGCGCGACTGCAGAGCCTCTTTGATATTTTTGTCTTGTGAGGCTACAACCAGTTCCTCATAGATCTTCGTTGTCTTCTCGGTGCGTTGGCGGACATCGCTCAACATTCTGACGAACAGTTCTTTAGGGGTCTTTACAGACATCAATTATTTCCTTCGGGTAGCTATTTCCCAACAAGGAGCGTTTGAAAACGCGTTGGGGTGGGGATATAGGCTGCTCCTAATTGATACATTAGCACATAATGATTGAGTTAATCTAAATTATTTTCCTCGCTGAAGTTAGTTCCTTAGGCGATCATGCCTCCGTTTCTCGAGAATTTTATTTGTTGTCCGTGAGTTTTTCCACTAACGCTTACTGCTCTTATCTCTCTGGGTTTCCTCGTATTTCTACAACTCATTACGAATCACAAGGATTCCATCTGCCCCGACAGTGGGACCCTGCTCTAGCTGTTGCTGGAGAGGTTGCGAAAGATCACCCGATCACCTCCGGGCCCTGTCGGCGGAACCGGTCCGCCGAGTTGCTCCGGTTCGGAATCGCGCCTAGCCTGCCGCAGTAAAGGTGGAGGGGATGATGGGGGGAAGTTGGAGGGCGGCCGCGCTCATAGCGGTGGCGGCCCTGACGATGGCGCTCACCCGACCGCCCCTGACCAAGCCACAGGCGGCCGCCCCGGCCACAGTCACGCGGCCGCTCCTGCTGGTCATCTCCATCGACGGCTTTCGCGCGGATTATCTGGATCGCGGACTGACGCCGAATCTCGACGCCCTGGCCCATGCGGGGGTGCGGGCGAAAGCCATGCGCCCGGCGTTTCCTTCGGTGACCAGCCCCAACCACTACACCCTGATGACCGGCCTCTACCCGGACCATCACGGGATCGTCGACAACGAGTTCGTCGATCCAGCCATGCCGGGCACGGCGTTCGGCGGTCCGCACGGCGATACGATCGATCGCGACCCGCGCTGGTGGGAGGAGGCGACGCCCCTGTGGGTGACAGCCGAGCGCGCCGGCCTCAAGACGGCGGCGTCCGACTGGCCGGGCGACGACGGCGTGGTGATCCACGGCGTGAAATCGACCTATCTGGCCCCGCCACCGAAGGCGCGCGGCGCCGCCCTGCTCAAGGAGCAGGTCGACGGGGTCCTCGCCTGGATCGACATGCCTGCCGACCAGCGCCCGGCCTTCATCCGCCTGCACTTCGACCCCGTCGACCTGCAGGGACATCTGTTCGGCCCCGACAGCGCCCAGGTGAACGCCGCCATCAGCCAAGTTGATACGGCGATCGGCGACCTGGTCGGCGGGCTGAAGGCGCGCGGCGTCTATGAGCGCACCAACATCGTCGTGGTCTCCGACCACGGCATGGCGACGATCTCGCCGGACCAGCTTGTCGTGCTGGACGACCTGATCGACCTGAAGCGGGTGACCGTCCCGACCTTCGGCGCGGAGACAGGTGTGGATCCGCAGCCAGACTATCACGCCGAGGCCGAGCGGATCCTCCTGGCCCCGCACGAACACCTGCGCTGCTGGCGCCGCCAGGATATCCCGGCGCGTCTCCACTACGGGTCCAACCCGCGCGTACCCGAGATCTTCTGCCTCGCCGACCTCGGCTGGTCGGCCGGCACGCACGCTCAGTTCGCCCGCTACCCCCGCCTCCACGGCAATCACGGCTATGAGCCGACCGAACCAACGATGAAGGCCATCTTCATCGCCCGCGGCCCGGCCTTCCGCTCAGGCGTCGTCCTGCCGGAGTTCGACAACGTCGAGATCTATCCGGTGCTCGCGCGGCTGCTGCAGGTGAAGGCGGAAAGGAGCGAGAAAGGAGATCAGGATCTGCGGGAAGGCCTCGTTCATTGAAGAGCGGCGAACAACTTCAGTCATTGCGCCTCTCGCGATCCGTCTTGCTCCAATTGAGAACTCTCGCTATCGTTTAAGCCCTCAACCCCTCGGGACTCCCTGAGATGATCCGGACCTACGGGTTCATGTTCATGTCCGCCTCCGGCCAACCGCTTCCGCGCGAAGCGGTAAGCGCCCTCGGCTGCGTGAACGCCGAACCCCGTCCAGATCTCCTCTTCGAGCCCCGCCATGAAACCCGCCGTCACAGTCCAGGATCTTCGCAAGACTTACCGTCAGCCTAGGCGGCGGACCGGCGCGTTCGGGGGCCTGCGCGGCCTCTTCCAACCCGACTACACAGAGCTGCCAGCCGTCGCCGGCGTCTCGTTCGACATCCGTGCGGGCGAACGCGTCGCGATCATCGGGCCCAATGGCGCGGGCAAGTCGACCACGCTGAAGACGCTGAGCGGCGTGCTCGAGCCGACCGGCGGCGCAGCCCAGGTCCTGGGCTTCACGCCCTGGCGCGAGCGGCGGGCGCTGGCCTACCGGATCGGCGTCGTCTTCGGGCAGCGCTCGCAGCTCTGGCCCGAACTGCCCGCGCGCGACTCCTTCGCCCTGCTGCGGCGGATCTACGACCAGCCGGCGGATGCGTTCGCCCGACGGCTGGGGGAGCTGGCCGAACGGTTTGGCGTCGCCGGTTTGCTAGACCAGCCCCCCGGCCGCATGTCCCTGGGCCAGAGGATGCGCTGCGAGATCGTCGCGTCCCTGCTGCATGGGCCGGCCCTGCTGTTCCTCGACGAGCCGACCATCGGCCTCGACGTCACGGCTAAGGCCGCGATCCGCGACTTCATCCGCGAGCAGTCCGCGCGCGAGGGCCAGACGGTCGTGCTCACCTCGCACGATGCGCGCGACATCGAGCTGGTCTGCGAGCGGGTGATCGTCATCAACGCCGGACGCATCGTGCTGGACGAGGCGACGGAGGGCCTTCGCCGCCGATTCCTGGCGCGCAAGCTGGTTACGGTGCGCTCGGTCGCTCCGGCGCTCGACGTGGAAATGGCCGGCGTCACGCGCCGTCCGAGCGAGCCGCACACGACCGTGCTGGAAGTCGACACGGCGCGGGCCAGGGTCGAGGCGGTGGTCGCCGCCGCCCTGGCGCACGGGGGCATAGACGACGTCAGTGTCGAGGATCCGCCCATGGAGGAGGTGGTCCATGAGATCTACGCCGCACTCGAGCCTTGAGACCTGGGCGGCTAAGGCCGCGCGCCCATGGACGCGGGAGGCGCTCGCCGACCTGCGCGCCGCCGCGGGCGCGTTCCGCCTTGGCTTCACGGGCGCCTTCGCCGCCTGGCCCGCCCTGGTCGGGCGGGTGGCCTTCTACTGCGTCTGCCTGATGGTGCTGGGCGCCTTCTGGGGGAAGGTCGGCGCCTCGCGCCTGCCGGGAACCCTTGCCGCGCGCCTGCCTCCCGGCGGCCTTGGCCCCTATGTCGGCGTCACCGAGTGGATCGTCATCTCGGTGGTGACCGTGCAGCTGCGCTTCGAGGACGAGGTGCGCTCGGGCGCCCTCGAGGCGCGCCTGCTGCGCCCGAGGTCCTGGGGACTGCTGCTGATCGCCGAGGCGGCCGGCGGCACAGCGGCGCGCATGCTCGCCATCGCCCCGGCCGCCCTCGCCCTGCTGGTGATGAGCGGCCTGTGGCCCGGTCCGCAGGCCGTGGTCCGGGCCGCGCTCCTGGCGCTGGGCGGAGCGGTCCTGACCCTGCTCCTCTACGCCTTGGTGGGCTTGTCCGCCTTCTGGGTGCGGCGGGTGCTGCCCGCGATGCTCATCACACAGAAGCTGATGTTCCTGCTTGGCGGCCTCTTCGCGCCGATCAGCCTCTATCGCGGCTGGCTGCACGCCCTCGCCTTCGCCTCGCCGTTCGCCGCCCAGCTCGGCTTTCCCGGCCAGGCGATCCTTTCGATGTCGTGGGGCGGCTTCGCGCGCGCCCTGGCCGCGCAGGGCGCCTGGGTGAGCGTGCTCGCTGTCATCGTCGCGCTCGCCTGCCGAGCCGGCGTGGCCAAGACTCTCAGGGAGGGCGCGTCATGAGCGTGGCGCGTGCGACGGCCTTCGCCTCCCTGGCCGCGGTGCGCAGCGCCCTGGCCGACCGCACCGCCTTCTGGCTGCAGGCGGGCGGCATGGTGGTGAACAACGGCTTCTGGCTGCTGTTGTGGTTCCTGTTCTTCACCGGCTTCCGCGAGGTCGGCGGCTGGAGGCTGGCCGACATGGCGCGCCTGATCGGCGTCGTCTACCTGCTGTTCGGGCTCTCGAGCGTCTTCCTGGGCGGCTACCGCGACCTGGCCGCCGCCATATTGCGGGGCGACATCGACGCCCTGCTCACCCAGCCCGGCGCGATCCTGCCGCGCCTGCTCTCGCGCGAGTCGCTTCCAAGCGCCTGGGGCGACATCTTCGCAGGCGTTATCGTGCTGACCTTCAGCGCCAGGCTCGACCTCGCCGGCGTTGCGGGCGCCGTGGCCGCCGTGGCCATCGGCGCGAGCGTGTGGCTGTCGGCGACGGTGATCTTTGGCAGCCTCGCCTTCTGGATCGCCGACGCTCGCAGCCTGGCGCGCGACCTGATGGACTTCACCCTGATGGTCTCGACCTATCCGTCCTCGATCTACCAGGGCTGGACCAAGATACTGATCTTCACGGTCCTGCCGGCCGGCTTCATCGCCGTGGCGCCGGCCGAGCTGGTGCGCCATCCCAGCTTCGGCGCGCTCGCGGTGGCCGCCAGCGCCGGCGTGGTCTTCCCGATTGTGGCGGCGCTCGTCTTCGGCGCGGGCCTGCGGCGCTATCGTCGGGGAGCCGCGCCGGCGAGTTGACTACTTAAGGCGACTACTTCGCCTCGTAGACGTGCTTCATCTTCTCCAGCACGCTGGCGTTGCCCACCCGGAAGAAGGCGTAGAGTTGGTTCGAAGCCGGGTCGGCGCCCCAGCCGGTCACCGTCTCGGTCACACGCGTGCGCGCCGGGCCGAGTGGCTCGTACTGCATCACGACGACCGTCCGCTGATAGGCCTCGGCGTGCGGCAGCATGCGAGGCGCCTGCACGTTCTGGAACACGATCAGGCGTTCGGGGATGAAGGTGATGATCCTGTGGACGATGTTGTCGGGATCGCCGAGCGGATGGCTGGCGTCGTAGCTGGCCTCGAGCCGGCCGCCGACCTTCATATCGATCGACGCGACCGGCGCGCCCCACCGCACGAATTCCGCGCTGTCGGTGAACGCCTTCCAAAGGACGCTCACGGGAGCGTCGATGATGATCGACTGCTGCAGGTCGCGCGCGCCATCGGCAGTGACGAACGAGGTCTCCACGACGTCCGGAGTCTTCTCCGCCGGCTCGCGGTCCGCCGGGGACTGGGCGGCCGCTCCCGTCGCCACGACGCCCACGGCGATCGCGACTGAGAGTCCTGAGATCAGAGCCAGTGTCCTCATATCTGCTCCTCCACGATGGCGGCGGCCTGCAGCCGCTGCAGATAGTCGCCGAGCAGACGCACGCCCGCGTCAAACCCTTCGAGGCTGCGGTGCGTGCGCGCCTGCATCACCCCGCCCTCCATCACGCTGAGGATGAACTGGGCCAGGGCCCGGGTGTCTGTCCCGGCCGGCAGGCGGCCCCCGGCCGCCTCGAGGCAGCCCTGCACACCCGCGGTCCACGCCTCGAAGTTTCCCGCGAGGACCCCTCGCACAGGCGGATCCGGCTCGTGCAGTTCGAGGGCGAGGCTGCCGATCGGGCAGCCGTAGACGCAGTCGCTCGACGCCAGGGCCTCGCGGTAGCGCGCGAGCAGGGCGAAGATCCGCTCGATCGGATCTTCGACCCCAGCCCAGGCGGGCTCCAGCAGCATCGGCCCGATGCCTGACCGGTAGGTTTCGAGTACCGCCACCAGCAGGTCCTGCTTGGTGGGAAATGCGTGATAGAGGCTGCCTGAGTTGGCGCCCGCCTCACGCAGTATGTCGGCGACGCTGGTGGAACCGTAGCCCTTTTCGGCGAACAGTCGCATGGCGGCGTGGACCAGCCTCTGGGCAGTGGATGGCGATCCGGACATGATTGAACGATCAATCAACAGCATGCGCTGAATGTGCGGTCAAGTACATTGTGCGGATCACGCCTTAAGCGACTGCTTTTCCCCACGCACGGCTGCGCTATGAACGGGGACATGAGTCCCACCCGCCGCACGATCACCGCAGCCGGCCTGAGCCTGGGGTTCGCCGCCCTCGCAGGCGTCGGCCGAGCCCAGGCCCGGCGTCCGGGACTCATCATCGCCCGCGGCGGCGCGGCGGGAGGCTGGCCGGCGGGCTCCCGCGGCGCCTATGACCAGGCCGCGAACGACGGGGCGGACTTCTTCGAGAGCGGCGTCGTCTCGACCAAGGACGGGGTGCTGATCGCCCGCCAGGACGACGAGCTCTCCGTTGACACCAACATCGCCTCGCGGCCGGAATACGCCGAACGCCGGACGACGCGCGTGATCGACGGCGACACGCGCGAGGGCTGGTTCTGCGAGGACTTCACCCTGCCGGAGATCAAGAGCCTCACCCTGGCCTTTCCGGGCGGACAGGACCGGCGCCCTGCCGCGATGAAGTCCGAGCAGCCGGTGATCCTGACCTTCGACGAACTCACGGCCACGGCCCGCAAGGCGAGCGTGCGCACCGCCCGGGTGGTCGGCGTCTACGCCAGCCTCGTCGCCCCGAAGTATTTCGCGCGCCTCGACCTGCCGCTCGAGCAGAACCTCGCCCGGGCGATCGGTGCGGCCGGATACAATTCGCCCGCAGCGGCGATGTTCGTCGCCAGCGACGACGCCGATAGCCTCCAGGCGCTCGGCGAGCTCACGCGCGCACGTCGGGTCCGGCGCTGGCTTCCTGGCCCGAACGTCTCGCCGCCAGAGGACCCAAAGGCTGCCGCAGGCGGCGCACGGGCCATCGCCCCTCCGGCCTCCTGGGTCCTCGACGCCGCCGATCCGAAGTCGCTGAAAGTCGGCGGACTGGTCGAGGCCGCCCACGGCGCAGGCCTGGCCGTGCATGTCTGGGTGTTCGGAGCGGGTGACGCCTTTGGGCCGCCCCTCAAGCCAGGCGACTCCCGCCGCGCCCTCACCGCACTGTTCGCCGGGGACGTCGACGGCGTGTGCGTCGACCTCGCCGGTCCCGCGGCGCGCGCCCGCAGCGATGCGGCCAAGGGGCGTTAGGGGCTCTCCACCTCGCTCATCTTTTTAATTCCGTCATGGCCGGCCTTGTGCCGGCCACCCATCGGTCGGCTGTGCGAGCGCCCGCTGTGGCTGCGCGCGAGCGCGGCCATGACGCGCAGTCGGGCCTGGCGAGAGCTGAGCGTTTGACCGCAGGCAAAGGGGTGATCACCGCGAGCAGTCGTACTTTCCGACATGGCCGCGCCGCCCGGCGCGGCCACTGCGGACTCTCGCACAACCGATCGATGGGTCGCCGGGACTTTCGCCCGGCGATGACGGTAAAGAGAGGGGGGTGCACTCTTTTAGGCGCGCAGGCCCTCCCGACGACAGAGTCCGAAAACCGCGAGACAGAGAGCGCGTCGGGGCCGATGATCCCGTCATGACGCTCGATCCCGACATCTGCTACCGCGCGCTCTCGACCCGCGACGCCCGTTTCGACGGGCGGCTGTTCGTGGGGGTGAAGACCACGGGTATCTACTGCCGGCCGATCTGTCCCGCGAGGACCCCAAGGCGGGAGAACGTGACCTTCTTCCCCTCGGCCCCTGCGGCCCAGGAGGCCGGGTTCAGGCCCTGCCTGCGTTGCCGGCCGGAGTCCTCCCCCGATTGCGGGGCCTGGCGCGGATCGTCGAACACCGTGGCCCGGGCCTTGCGCCTGATCGAGGCGGGAGCGCTGGACGATGCGGACGTCGAGAGCCTCGCCGGCCGCGTGGGCATGGGAGAGCGACAATTGCGCCGGCTGTTCAAGATCCATCTTGGCGCGTCGCCGATCGCGGTGGCGCAGACCCGTCGGGTCCTGCTGGCCAAGCAGCTCATCCACGAGACGCGGCTCTCCATGGCCGACGTCGCCCTCGCGGCGGGTTTCGCCAGCGTTCGACGGTTCAACGAGACCTTCCAGACCCTCTACGACCGGCCGCCGGCGGCCCTGCGCCGCGCCGGCGGACCCCCCTGCGCCAGCGCGGGCGAGGAGATCCGCCTCACCCTCCCCTATCGTGCGCCCTACGACTGGGACGGGTTGATCGGTTTTCTCACTCTTCGGGCGATCGAAGGCGTGGAGAGCGTCCGCCCGGACCGCTATGCGCGCGCGATCCTCCTCGACGGCGAGTTCGGCCTGCTGGCGGTCAGCCCGGCGCCGAAGGACCGGCTGGCCGTATCGATCCGCTTTCCGCGCCTGACCGCCCTGCCGGCGATCCTGGCCCGCGTGCGACGGATCTTCGACCTCTCCGCCGACCCTCAGGCAATCGGCGCCCACCTGGCGCTCGATCCCGACCTCGCCTGGCGCGTGGCCGCACGGCCTGGCCTCAGGGTCCCGGGCGCCTGGGATGGCTTCGAGCTCGCCGTGCGGGCCATCCTTGGCCAACAGATCAGTGTCGGCGCCGCCACCGCCCTGGCCGGGCGCATCGCGCGCGAGCACGGCGCCCAGCTTCCCGAAGCGCTCGCCTCGGTCGAGCCGGGGATCACGCACGCCTTCCCTCCGGCCGCAGCCCTCGCCGACGCGGACCTCTCTGGCCTGCCGATGCCGCGCGCCCGATCGGCCTCGATCGAGGCAATGGCGAGGGCCAGCGCCGACGATCCGTCGCTGTGGGAGACCCCCGGCGAACCCGGAGAGGCGGTGCGCCGGCTGCGCGCCCTGCCCGGGATCGGCGAGTGGACGGCGCAGTACATCGCCCTTCGCGCCCTGCGCGAACCCGACGCCTTCCCGGCGGCGGACATCGGCCTGCAGCGCGCGCTCGCCGATCGCGGCGGCGTGCGGCCCTCGACCGCCGCCCTGGCGTCCCGCGCCGAAGCCTGGCGCCCGTGGCGCGGTTACGCCGCCCTTCACCTTTGGACCACACCCAACCCCGAGACTGGAGCCCGTGATGACCGAGCGGCAGCCTGAACGCTTTCTCCTCGACCGGTTCGAAACCCCGATCGGCACGGCCCTGGTCGTCACCGACGAGGACGGGAACCTGCGCTTCTTCGACTGGTCCGACCACGAGGATCGCCTGCGCCGGCTCGTTGGCCGCTACTACGGTCCGCGCGCGCGGCTGGAGCCCGGCAAGGCCCCGCAGAAGGTGCGCGACGCCCTGAAGGCCTATTTCGGCGGGAAGGTCGACGCCCTCGACGGGTTGCCGTGGAAGAGCGCCGGCACGCCCTTCCAGCTGTCAGTCTGGCGCGCCCTGTGCGACATCCCGGTGGGCGAGACGATCAGCTACGCCGAGCTGGCGCGCCGCATCGGCAGGCCAAAGGCCGTTCGCGCCGTGGGCCTCGCCAATGGCGCCAATCCCATCGGCCTCGTCGCGCCTTGCCATCGCGTGATCGGCGCCGATGGGTCGCTGACCGGCTATGGAGGCGGCATCCACCGTAAGCGCTGGCTCCTCCGCCACGAGGGCGCAGCCTTCCGAGATCCCGAGGCGCAGGGCCAGCTCGTCTAGGTTTGGCGAGCCGTGCAGGGCGTTCGAGCCGCCCTACCCCTAGGGGCGGCTCGGGCAAATGCCCCATTGTGCAACCTCAAGCGCCGTTTGTACGCTCATGAGCAGTTCCGGACGACTTCGTCGGAGTCTGCCATGGTCCACCGAGCCGCCGCAGCCGCGCCCGTTCTTCACGAGCAGTCGGCGATTCCCGGGTTGACGCGCCATGACTTTGCGCGCGTGACCATCGTCTCGTGGGTGATCGTCTTCGACATGGCGGCGCTCACGGCGGCGTGGTTCGGCGGAGCCTGGACTCCGGCGAACAAGCCCATCCCTGGTGCTTCGTGGTTCAGTGCAGGGCCCCATCACCCGGGAGCCTGGAGGGCCTGAACACCGCACGCATGCGCTCAGGCGTGCAGCCACAGGACTAGGAACGCCAGCGCCAGGATCAGCACCGGCAGCACGGCCACGCCCCACCCGGTTCCGCGGGCCTCGAGCCAGCGTCCGAGCCGAAGACGGATCGTACTGCGGGGCGCAGGGGTCTCTCCATCGAAGGTCATCACACGCCTCATAAACTCGAACCCGTCCGCCGACATTGACGGAACATAACGAGAACATGGCGCCGACCGCCTCGGCGGTAAACCCGAAAATTGCAATTTGCGAAGTTCGTACGATTCCGTCAGTCGAGGGCGAGGCTACGGGCGCAGAGGGCCCTGGGCGCGGGTCGGTGGCTGACCAGCAGCAGGCCCTGACCGCCGGCGCGAAGGCGCTGGTCCAGGCGCGCTACGACGACCGCCTCGGTCGCGCGATCAAGCCCCTCGGTCGGCTCGTCGAGGACCAGCCAGGGCGAGTGACGAAGATAGGCCCGGGCCAGGGAGAGGCGCTTGCGCTCCCCACCGGAGAGCCAGGCGCCGGCTTCGCCGATGTCGGCGTCCAGCCCCGCCGGGTGCGCCGCGATCCTCGCCTCCAGGGCGGCGTCTGCGAGAGCGGCCCACATCTGGGTGTCGGCGGCGCACGGATCGCCCAGGAGGAGGTTCTCGCGCACCGTGCCGGCCAGGAGCGTCGGAGACTGGGGGGCATAGGCGAACTGGCCGCGGCCTTCGCCCTGGGTCAGGCGAGCGAGGTCCACGCCTCCGATCTCGGCCTCCCCGCGAGGACGCTCGCGCAGCCCCAGCAGGCGCTCCAGCAGGCTGGTCTTGCCGCACCCCGAACGGCCGGTGATCGCGAGGCGATCGCCCGCGTCGAGAACGATCCCCGTCCCCTTGCCCTTCAACCAGATCCTCTCCGGCTTTGCCGCCCGAGGCTCGGGAAGTGACGATCCGATCCATGGCTCCAGGCGCTCATGGGCCGCTCGACAGGCCGGCTCGTCCTGGGCTTCGCGCGCGGCGGCGGCGCAGGCCTCGAGCGAGCCCAGGGCGGCGAGGGCGGCGAGGAAGGCGATGGGAAGCGGCGCGCCATGCGCACAGAGCAGCATCAGGGCCGCCCCCGCGCCCGAAAGCGCCATCGAGACGCAGGCCTGCCAGCCCTCGGCCCGACGCATGGCCATGCGCGCCTCGCCCAGGGCGCGACTATCGGCGGCCGCCTTCTCCGCCGCCCAGTCCTGCAGGCCATAGGCGGCGATCTCCGGCGCCGCCGCCAGCAGAGCGGCGCAGGCGTCCTTGAGGCGGCCCGACGCCGACTGGATCTCCGCGCCCCAGCGGCGAGCGAGCGAGCGGGCGGCGAGCCGGCCGCAGAGGATCTGCGCCACGGCCAGGGCCGCCAGAAGCAGCGCACAGCGCCAACCGGCGAGGCCGGCCAGGGCGAGGCTCGCCGCGAGCGCCGCTGCGACGCCCCATCGTGCCGGGCGTCGAACGAACTGGGTCTGGAGGGCGTCGACGTCGTCGA
This sequence comes from Caulobacteraceae bacterium, assembly GCA_035483335.1. GTDB lineage: Bacteria > Pseudomonadota > Alphaproteobacteria > Caulobacterales > Caulobacteraceae > Acaudatibacter. Next base: position 16,440 of record DATHPX010000253.1, read on the forward strand.
TGAGCCGGGCGCATCCCTCGCCGGTGGAAAGTTGCAGCGCCTCGGCCGCCGGGGCGCTCGCGACGCCGATGAACAGGGCGGCGCGGACGCGCCCAAGCGCCCGCAGGGCCGCGGCGTGACTCGCCAGACGCTCCCCATAGCGTCCGGCCGTGCGGGAGAGCGCGGCGAGACGGATCGCGGTCGAGGGGAGCAGATAGTTGAATCCCAGCACCGCTCCGGTGAGGCCGGCGAGGCCAGCAGCAGTGACGAACCATCCGGAAAGCGCCAGCAGGCAGACTCCGGCGGCGCCCGCCACGACGGCCGCGGCCGCGGCCAGCGCCAGGTCGCCACGGTGCGCGCGGCTCTGGGCTCGCAGAAGCACGTCCAGACGCGAACCCTGGCGACCGCGCCTGGACGCCGTGATCCGCGGGCGGCGTCCCTCGGCGGCGCCTGCCGCGCCGCGAGGTTCGTCGGTGAGGGTCAGGGCGTCCATCACGCGGCGAGCCCGACGATGCGGTCGGCCATGGCGGCGACCGCGGCGCTATGGGTCGCGATCAGGGTCGTTCGTCCTCGCGCAAGCCTGGCGATCGACTGCATCGCCTCGGCCTCGGAAGTCGCGTCGAGGTCGGCCGTCGGCTCGTCGAGAAGCACCAGGCTCGCCTGCGCCAGGAAGGCGCGCGCGAGGGCAAGGCGCCGCCGCTCGCCGCCGCTGAGCCCCCCGCCGCGCTCGTCTATCGGCCGATCCAGGGCGTCTGCGGGAAGTCCGGCGGACGCGGCGGCGAGCGCCACATCCGCGTCGGACGCTTCCAGGCGCGCCAACCGGATATTGTCGGCCAGGGACCCTGGCGTCACGACCGGGCTCTGGCCGACCCACGCGACGGCGCCCGGAACAGGGTCCGCCCCGTCGAGCGTGACCCGTCCGCTCGACGGCCGGATCAGTCCAAGGGCGAGGCGCAGGGCCGTGGTCTTGCCCGAACCGCTCGGGCCCACGAGGGCGACGAACTCGCCGGGCTCGATGTCGAAGCTGAACCCGTCGAGGACTGTGGCCTCCGCGCCCGGATAGACCACGCTGACCGCCTCGAACCGCACGGCCGGCGGCCTGGTCAAGATCGCGCGAAAGGGGGCGGCGGGAGGCTCTTCCGCCGCCGGGCGCACTGCCTCCACGGCGGCTTCGGCCGTCTCCCGCTCATGATAGGCCTGGGCCAGGCGCCGCATTGGCAGATAGGCCTCGGGGGCCAGGACGAGGACGAAGACGGCGCGAACGAGGTCGAGCCGCTCGGGCGGTCGGAACGGCAGCAGGCCGAGCAGGCCGAAACCGCAATAGACCGCGACCAGGGCGACGCTGATGGCGGCGAAGAACTCCAGGGACGCGGAAGACACGAAGGCGATCCGCAGGACCTTGAGCGTGCGCTCGGCGAGTTCCTCGGAAGCCGCCTGCAATTCCTCGCCGATGCGGCCGGCGCCGTCGAAGGCGAGAATTGCGGGAAGCGCCCTGAGGCGATCTGCGAAGCGGCCCGAGAGGCGGGACATGGCGTCGAACTGCCGGCGCGCCTCGCGGGCCGCCGCGCCGCCGGCGAGCGCCATCACCATGATGAAGGGCGCAAAGGTGGCCGCAACAATGAGAGCGGCGACCGGACTGGCCACGGCCATCGCCGCAACGACAATCAATGGCGAGACGACCGCAGCAGCGCGCGCCGGAGCGTAGCGGAGAAACCATCCCTCCAGCGCTTCCACACCGTCCACCGCGACGGCGAGCGCCGATCCCAGTGATCCGGGTTCACGCCCCTCACGGGCGAGCGCGGCTGCGAAGACCCGCCGGCGGACGGACCGCTTGACCTCAGCCGCCTGGCGCGCCGCGAAGCCGATCGCCGCGCGCGCGAGGACGCCTCGGACCGCGGCGCTCGCGACGGCAAGCAGCGCCCACGGCGCGGCGGCCATCCAGCTGTGGGAGAGTCGGCCCAGGGCGAGAGCAATGCCTGCGGCGAATCCGATCGCCGCCAGCGAGTCCAAAACAGTCGAAGCGGCGGCCGAGCGCCCCTGGGGACTGAAGGGACGCCCAACCGCCGCCAGCCAAGCCCGCCCCCGAGGGGCCGGAGGGGGGAGGTCGATCGAGGACGCACTCAGCATATGACTACATGCGCCTGCGCGGCCCTCATGAGCTTGATCCATCGCAAGGTCATAGGTGCGCCAGTGCTCCAATCGGCGTCCGCTAGCGCGAGCCCCACCCCTACGGCGACGGCCCCGAGGGCGCGCCGGGGCTGGGTGACGACGGAGCTGCGCCCGCCTCCGCCGGCGCAGGCTCAGGCTCAGGCGCACTGGACGGGGCGCCGGTCGCAGGCCGCCGCTTGGCGATCCCAGCGCCGCCTGTTCTCACGCGCATGACGCTGATCACGTCGGGATCGTCGTGCAGTTTGACGTAGAGCCGGCCGTCGTGCGGATGCGGCACCTCGATCGAGGCGCCCGGAAATCCGTTGGGCACCGTCACCGGATCCTCAAACTTCGGGCTCGCCGACACGGAGGCGATCAGGAAGAGATCGTCGCCCTTGAGGCGGCATGTCGAACCCTCGTGGCAGACGAGTCCGTCGATCTTTGGCAGGCGCACGAGGGTCCCCAGGGGCTGCCAGTCGCTGTCGGCCTTGTCGTTGTCGATGCGCACGCGAACCGGTCCCCAGGCTGAGGGACCGAACGCCTTGGCCGTGTCGAGCGTGGCGACCGCGGCGTGGGAGTCGGCGAGAACGAACTCGTCGGGACCTTGGAGGTGGGTGGACCAGGCGCCGTCCGCGGTCGACGCCTCCGCCGTATCGTGCGGCGTGAAGCTCGCCGGCGGGGGCGCGGCAATGGAGAACGCCAGCACCGCCCCGCGCGCGAACTCGTTCGGGTCGCCAAGCTCGAAGGTCGCTGCGCCCATGTCCGGCTTGTTCTTCACGGTCCGCGCCGAGATGACGACCTGCGGTCGGTCCGTCAGGACCTGGGTCTCGAGTTTCTCGGTTCGCCCGTCGGCCAGGGTCACCCGAGCAACCAGCTTGATCCCGGGCTTGGACAGCTGCGCGGGCATCGGGTCAGTGGCGTTCAGTTCCAGGCTGTCCACGCCGGCGCTGGCCTGAAGCATCCCGGGCGAGAAATGCGTCCCGACCAAGGTCAGGCCCGCCACCTCATCCAGGCGCGCGCCTTCGAGCACGCCGCTCTTGTCGCCGGCGTGATAGACGAACCGGTCCAGGCGCCCGGCCTGGGCGTAGGCCTTGACGCTGAGTCTCTGGGGCTGCCCTCCGGCTGAGCCCACGACAACCGTCGCATCGCCCGGAGGCGTGGCCGTCAGTGGCGCGGTGACTGTCAAGGTGTCGGCGCTAGCGACCTTGAACGGGAGCTCCTGATCGGCGCCAGACGCCTCCAGCTTCAGTGTCTCGACGCAGTCGGCCGGACCGCCAACCAGGCGCAGGGTGTCGGTACGCCCAACCACAAGGGCGTCGGCGTCCTCATCGGCGACATGCCAGACGCCACCGGCGGCGGCCTCCAGGTGGAAGTTCGGGCCATCGAAACCGGAGAACCCCCAGTGGCCGTGAAGCTCACCCGTCACCGACTTCTCGAACAGCGACGGGTCGAGACCCGCACCTTCGGCGACGAAGCCCCCGCGCGCCGGGTCGGCGCGCAGTGGGATGTCGAGCGTCTCGCCCGAGTGCTCCTTCACCCGCAAGGTCATGTCGTGCGCGAAGTCGGTGGCGAAGACGAGCGGCGCGCCGTCGACGGGAAGGACGAGGTCCTTTTTGGCGAGACAGTAGGAGGCGGAGGGATCCAGCGCCCGCAGAGGCGGCGACGCCGTGGGCGCGACGGGCGGCAGCGCCACCACCAGCACGGACTTGGGATCAGCGAAGGAGGGGGCCGTGTTCAGGTGCAGGTCAAGGCGGCCGCCCGAGGCCAGGGCCAGCGCGGGGATATACTGGAAGTGGGCTGTTCGAATGCCGTCGAGGATACGGATGATATCGACTACGGCCCCGAAGTACGGGCTGTAGAGACCGCCGCCCACGACCGGCGCGTAGCCCAATTGCGAGATCAACTGGCCGGTGTCTCCGGCGGTCAGGGACTGGACCAGGGACGAGGTGTGTCCATCGTCGAGCACCAGCACGTCCTGGTCCTTCATCAGACAGGCGGCCTGCAGGTTCGCCGTCTTGGCGAAGCACGTCTCGTCAAGCTTGATCCCGAGACTCCGCGCCAGACGGGTCGAGACCTGCTGAAGATCGCTGGGGTGGGTGCGGTCAGTCTCGCGGACGGCGGCGAGGAAGGCTTCCAGCCGGGCGCGATCCAGATTCAGCTGCTCCAAATCCTGGGCCGCGCGGACGAAGGCGCCGGGCCGCGACCTCACCGTGCCGGAGAGCGTGGAAAAATCACCGTTGGTATGCGGCGCGAGGAAGACCAGGGCCTGCTGTGCGCCCGGCGGGACAGTCAGATCGAGACTCTTCCCACCCTTCTCCCAGGTCTGCGCGGCGAAGAACCAGTTCTTCGGCGGCGGATCGGTGGCGCCGCGGAGGAAGGCCGTCACGAGCACATAGCGGGCGCCCTGTCCCGCAGCCAGCTCGGCCTTGATGTGGAGCTTGTCGCCGGGCGCAAGATCCGGGACCGCGGAAATGGGCAGGACTGTCCCGCCCCTCGAGACGGTGATGTCCAGGGAGGGCCCGGTAAGATCGAACGGCGCCTTGTCGGCGCACGCCGCGCCGGCCGCCGCAAGCGCGAACGCGGCAGCGAGGATGGACAGACGAAACGCCATGGCCCCGGGGATTTTGATGGCGGGAAGGAGTGGGCGCCTACTACGGATTTGTGGCCATAACGTGCTGCCGGGCCCTTGCGTACGCCCTTCCATGGTCGACCGCGATCGGGCTAGCCTCGCGCCATGAACCGCTATTGGACGCTCGCCGACCGGCCTCTCGGGCCGCTTCCCACGCCCGAGACCTTCGAGGCAAGGGAGGCGGCGATCCCGGAGCCGGCGGCGGGCCAGGCGCTCACCCGCACCATCTATGTCTCCCTGGATCCCTATCAGTGGGGCTACCGACGCCGCGGTGTCGAGAAGCCCGGCGAGGTGTGCCACGCGCGCACAATCGGTCAGGTGATCGAGAGTCGCCTGGACGGCTTCGCGCCCGGCGATTTCGTCTTCTCCACCGCCGGCTGGGCGCAGTACGGCCTCCTGGGCGAAGGCGTGCCCCGGCCCGTCTACATGTTCCCGCGCAGGCTCGACCCCGCGCGGGGACCGATCTCCTACGCGGTGGGGGTGCTGGGCATGCTCGGCCTCACCGCCTGGTCTGGCATGGTCCTGCTGGGAAAGCCGCAGGCGGGCCAAACGGCGGTCGTCTCCGCCGCCTCCGGAGGCGTGGGACAGATCGCGGGCCAACTCGCCCGGCTGAAAGGCATGCGGGTCGTCGGCGTCGCCGGACGCGAGGAGAAGTGCAGGTTCGTCGTCGAGGAACTCGGCTTCGACGCCTGCGTCTCGCACCTGGCGCCGGATTTTCCCGAACAGCTCCGCGCCGCATGCCCTGAAGGCGTGGACGTCTATTTCGAAAATGTGGGCGGCGCAGTGTTCGAGGCGACGCTGCCTCTCTTCCGGCCCAAGGCGCGCATGGTCATCTGCGGCCTGATCGCCCACTACGGCGAGGCGGGCGATGCGCGCGCCGAGCTGATGCGCAAGGGCGCGACCATCTTTGCCGAACGCGAGGCGGAGGTGCGCGACCTCTTTGTCGGCGACTTCGTCGCCGAGCACCACGACCGTTTCCTGGCGGAGATGGCCCCTCTCGTCGCCCGGGGCGAGGTCAAGTATCTGGAAGATCGCAGACATGGGTTCGAGACCCTGCCCCGCGCGTTCATCGACATGATGTCCGGCGCGAATTTCGGTAAGACGCTCGTCCAGATCAACCACGATCCAAGCCTGGGCGAAGGGACTTGAAGCAAGCCCGCGCGTTTGTTCTGCGTCAATTGTACGAATTGACACTGATTAAAATTTTAGTCCAAGGTAGCGTCAGACGGACGGGATACCAGACATGGACAGCACGGTCGGCGCTTCGACGCTCACCGGCAAGCGGGTGATGATCGTCGAGGACGAGTTCCTCGTGGCGATGGAGCTCGAGTCCGAGCTGACCGATCAGGGCTGCGTGGTGATCGGAACGGCCGGGCGTTCGGCGCCCGCCTTCGCCCTGCTCGAGGACGAGACGCCGGACGCGGTCCTGCTGGATCTCAATCTCGACGGCGAGACCCCGACCGCTCTGGCCGAGGCGCTGAGACGTCGCCACGTGCCGTTCATCGTGGTGAGCGGCTACAGCTCACACCGCCTGGAGCCGGCGATCCTCCGCGACGCCCCGCGACTGCAGAAACCGGTTCGCCAGCGCGAACTCGTCGCCGCCCTGACCGAGGCGATGGCGGCTTAGAGCTAGGCTCCCCGTACTGCCGGAGAAGGTGGACCCGTGAAGCGGGGTCGAGAAATCGGCCACGAACCTCACGAACTACACGAACGAAGAGAAGTTTATTTGTGCGCCTTCGGCGCGATCTCTTCGAGCATCTAGGTCTTGAATTACGTCTCGCGTTCGTGTGCTTCGTGAGGTTCGTGGTTCAATACGGTATCGACAAGCTTCGGACGCAAACCCGTTCAGATCGCGCCGAAGCACCAGGCGAGGATCGACTTCTGGGCGTGGACGCGGTTTTCGGCCTCGTCCCACACCAGGGAGCGCGGGCCGTCGATCACCTCCTCCGTCACCTCCTCGCCACGGTGGGCGGGCAGACAGTGGAGGAAGACCGCGTCCGGCGCGGCCG
>DATHPX010000254.1:0-2893 GCA_035483335.1 Caulobacteraceae bacterium
CCACCATCTCCATTTCTGGGATCTGCGCGCGCGGCGCAACGTGCAAACGATCGATCTCGGCGCCAATCACCAGATGGCGCTCGAAGTCCGCCCGGCGCATGACCCGGTCCGCGAATATGGTTTCGTGGGTGTCGTGATCGACACGACAAACCTTGAAGGCTCGATTTGGACTTGGTGGCGCGAGGACGGCAAGTTCCATGTCGAAAAGACAGCGACAATCCCGCCGGAACCCGCGCCCAAAGAGCAATTGCCGCCCTTGTTGCAGGGCTTCGGCGCCGTCCCGCCGCTCGTCACCGACATCGATCTCTCGCTCGACGACCGCTTCCTCTACGTCTCCTGCTGGGGAACCGGCGAGATGCGCCAGTACGACGTGCGCGATCCGCTCAATCCCGTCCTCGCCGGATCGGTCCACACCGGCGGGATCACGCGCCGCGTCGACCATCCCAGCGGCAAGCCCTATCGCGGCGGCCCGCAGATGGTGGAGATCAGCCGCGACGGAAAGCGCGTCTACTGGACCAACGGGCTCTATTCGACCTGGGACGACCAGTTCTATCCGGACGGCGTACCCGGCGCGATGGTCAAGGCGGACGTGGGCGAATACGGCGGCCTCACCCTCGACCCCGCCTTCTTCGTCGAGTTCCCCAAGGGCTACCGCACCCACCAGGTCCGCCTCGAAGGCGGCGACTGCTCGACGGACTCCTTCTGCTACCCGTCGGTGTGATGGATCCTCCCCCGCAACGCGGGGGAGGGAGACCACCGAAGGTGGTGGAGGGGGCTGCCGCATGACTGCGGCATGGCCCTGGCTGCTCGTGGCCGCGAGCGGCGTCTATCACGGCGCCAACCCGGCCATGGGCTGGCCGCTCGCGGTTTCCGCGGGCCTGATGGGTCGGGGACGGCGCGAACTTTTTGCGGCGCTCGGGCTGCTGGCGCTCGGCCACGGCCTGGCGATGGCGGGCCTGCTGCTGCCCTTCAGCCTGCTGACGATCCTCGTTCAGTGGAGCCGCCAGATCCGCATCGGCGCGGCCCTGCTGGTGATCGCCTTTGGCCTCTGGCTCCTCGTCCGTAGACGCCACCCGAGGTTCCTGGCCAGGATCCGTCCCACCCAGCTCGCCCTGTGGTCCTTCGCCGTCGCCATGGCCCACGGCGCCGGCCTGATGCTGCTGCCGATCTACCTCGGCCTGTGCGGCGCCGATGGCGACCACATGGCCGCCGCCCGCCTCATCGGTCACAACCTTGCCCTGGCCCTCGTCGTCTCCGCCGCCCACACCGCCGCGATGATCCTCACCGGCGGCGCCCTCGCGCTGGCCGCCTACGCCTGGCTTGGCCCAAAGCTCATCTCCCGCACCTTCCTCAACCTCGAAGCCGTCTGGGCCGCGAGCCTGATGGCCGTCGGCGGCATCGCCCTCGCCCTTGCGCTTTAGCTTCTTCCTTCGGACCGCCGGCGTCCCGCCGGCTCTTTTCTTCTTGCACTTCAGAAAGAAGAGCCGGCGGGACGCCGGCGCACCAAGGACCTTACCTTTTCACCCTCACCGTCCGCGGCAACAGCGCCGCCAGCAGGCCGATCGCCGGGAGGAACGCGCACACGCGGTACACCGTCTCGATCCCGGTCTGATCTGCCAACCATCCCAAACCCGCCGCGCCCAGGCCCCCCATGCCGAAGGAGAAGCCGAAGAAGAGGCCGCTGATCATGCCGACCTTCCCCGGGATCAGCTCCTGGGCGAACACCACGATCGCCGGGAAGGCGGAGGCGAGGATCAGGCCGATGACCACTGTCAGCGGCAGGGTCCAGAAGAGGCTCGCGAAGGGCAGCAGCAGGGTGAAGGGCAGGGCGCCCAGGATCGAGAACCAGATCACATACTTGCGCCCGAACCTGTCGCCCAGCGGGCCGCCCAACACCGTGCCCGCGGCCACGGCGGCGAGGAAGACGAAGAGGTGCAGCTGCGCGGTCTGCACCGACACGTGGAACTTCTGAATCAGGTAGAAAGTGAAGTAGCTCGTCAGGCTCGCCAGGTAGACGTACTTGGAGAAGATCAGGGCCAGCAGCACCAGGATGGCGCCGAGCGTCTTGCCGCGCGGCAGCTCCACATGGTCGGCGTGACGGCGGGAGGCCGCCTTCAGCCGCTCCAGGCCATGATGGCGGTACCAAACCCCCACGTTCCACAGCACCGCGCCCGAGAGCAGGGCCAGGAGGGCGAAGGCGGCCAGGCTCGACTGGCCAAAGCGCACGACGACCAGTGCGGCGGCGAGCGGGCCCAGCGCGCTGCCGGCGTTGCCGCCCACCTGGAAGAGGGACTGCGCCAGGCCATGGCGCCCGCCCGCAGCCATCCTGGCCACGCGCGAGGACTCTGGGTGGAACACCGACGAGCCGACGCCCAGCAGGCAGGCGCCGACGAGGAGGACGCCATAGGCGTGGGCGATCGACAGGACCGCCAGGCCCGCCAGGGTGAAGAGCGTGCCTCCAGGCAGCGCCATGGGCGTGGGCCGCCGGTCGGCCATGAGGCCCACCAGGGGCTGCAGTAGGGAGGCGGTGACCTGATAGGCCAGGGTCACCAGCCCGACCTGGCCGAAGGTGAGGCCGAAGTTCGCCTTCAGGTTCGGATAGATCGCCGGCAGCAGCGACTGCATCATGTCGTTGAGCAGGTGGCAGAAGCTGATCGCCAGGATCACGGCGAACGCCGTCCCATGCTCGGCCGCTGCGACCGCCGCCGGCTTCAGCTCAGCCTGCCTCGCATCCATCCAAAGAACCTCCGCCGTGGAGGGGCGGAGATAAGCCATCCCTCCGCAGAAGGGGAGGGATTAGGAAATGCGATTACCTCATCCCCACCGGTGCGAGCTCCGCCTCCCGTTCCGCCCGGATCTTCGCGTGCAGGTCGCCGTACTTGGCGAACTCCAT
>DATHPX010000255.1:0-4181 GCA_035483335.1 Caulobacteraceae bacterium
CCGGCGATGACGTACGGCAGGTGAGGCGGAGCTCGAAGGTCGGCGCACTGTATACGGTCGAACGGCATGGGCAGGCGCGCGCGGTCTAATCTGACCTGGACGAGCTTGCGCTCCGCCCTGGCGTGGTTCGCCTCGGACTGCACCCAATCCGACTGCGCAGCTTCGGCCGACCAGATGACGATCACGGCCTTGGCCGCAATCAGCCGCTCGCGGATGACGTGCGCAAACGGTTGATGCGGCAGCAGTTCGTCATCGCGCCAGACGCCGTAGCCCAGCTCTCTCAACGCCGCAGCGATCCTCTGCGCATCCTCAGCCGTCGAGCGGGCGTAGGAGATGAAGATTTCAGACACGCGGCCGAAGGTTAATTATGCAGGCCGGCAGGCGGCATCGGGCCAAGACCTAAGGTCGAGGGCGAAGCGCAGTCCTTAAGATTTACGGGTGGCCCTGGTGGAGCCGAGGGGAATCGAACCCCTGACCTCCTCATTGCGAACGAGGCGCTCTACCAACTGAGCTACGGCCCCTTGCCCCTCGAAAGGGCGGGAGGGCGCCAATAAGGGGCGCCCCTCACCGGAGTCAAGGCGGCGGCAGGGCGGTTCCGCTCGCCTTGCGCGCGCCTTGGTGCGCCGATAGGAAGCGCAAGCACAACGAGGCGGCTTTCCCAGTCATGGTTCCGATTCTCAGGTTTCTGTATTTCATCATCACCACGGCGATCGGAATCACAGAATTCATCGTGATCGCCTGGGCGATCATGAGCTGGCTTGTGGCGTTCAACGTCGTCAATACCCGCAACAACGCCGTCTATCAGATCACGCGGGCGCTCGAAGCCGTGGCGCGGCCATTGCTCGCGCCGATCCAGCGGTTCCTGCCGGCGCCGGGCGGAATGGACTTCTCGCCGATCGTCTTTCTGTTGCTGGCCGAGGGGATCAACCGCTACCTCCTGCCGCCCCTGTTCGGCTACCTGATCTCCCTCTTCGCGCCCAACTCCGTCACGATCTGAGCGCTTGAACCACGGACCTCACGGACCTCACGGACGGGGGTGGGGCCGCCGACGTGGGTTTAACCACGGAGGCACGGAGGGGGTTAGGCGGCGAGGTCTCTGGTGATCCGGCTTTGGTGTTTTCACCACCAAGCTCACCAAGGACACCAAGGTCAGTGGCGACGACTCGAAACCTCTTCGGCGTGGAGAGTGCGGCGCGAGACATTAATTGCGCCTTCGGCGCGGCGCAGCGGCCCCAGTCCGTTGATTGTGAGCTGCGAGCTCTGAGACGAAAATGCGCCGAAGGCGCGCGAAATCCACTTGGCGCGTCCATCAGACTTCAGGATTGGCAACGACCGACTTGGTGTCCTTGGTGAGCTTGGTGGTAAAAATTCGCCGTCTGTGGGGTCCGTGAGGTCCGTGGTTCATACGGCTTGATCTCCCGCGCGAAACGGACCGGACGGCGCAGAAGGGAACGGAACGGGCGGGGGCGGGTGTTTCCTTCCAGCCATGCAGCTGGAGTCACCCTGTGCGCGCGGCCGTTGACGAAACTGACGTGATCAGGCGCGAGCCGCCGCCCAGGCGGGCGCCGTGGGGGCGGATCGTGTTCGCGCTGGTCGTCGCGGCGATCGTGATCCTCTGCATCCTGTTCCGCTGGGACTGGCTGCGCGGCCCCCTCGCCCGCTATCTGTCGCACCGCCTGCATCGGCCGGTGGAGATCGCCGGACACCTCTACGTCCATCCGTGGTCGTGGACGCCGCAGGCGACGGTCACTGGCCTGACAATCGGCAATGCGCCCTGGGCGGGCAAGGCGCCGATGGCGAGCCTGCCGCGGTTCACCATCCAGGCGAAGATCCTGCCGCTGGTGTTCCACGGCCAGCTGATCCTGCCCTTCGTTGAGGCCGACCAGCCTCGCGTCGACCTGCTGCGCGACCTGCAGGGGCGCGAGAACTGGGCGTGGCCGCGCACGGGCCCGGCGCCGCCGCTCAAGCTGCCGGCTATGGGGCGCCTGATCATCCGCGACGGCGCCCTGCGATACACGGACGAAAGGCGGCGGCTCAATTTCACCGGTGTGGTCTCCTCCAGCGAGGAGGTCTCCGGGCCGGGGCGCGGCGTCTTCGTGCTGGACGGCCAGGGCACGCTGAACAAGGAACCCTTCGTCGCCCATGTCCGGGGTGGGGCGCTGATCCACGTCGATCCCAACCGGCCCTACGACTTCCAGGCCTCGCTCGAGGCCGGCGCGACCCAGGCCAGGCTGGAGGGCCACATCGACCATCCGTTCAACTTCGCCGCCGTCTCCGGGCGCGGCGAGATGAGCGGGCCGGACCTTGCCCGCCTCTACACGATCACCGGGATCCCCTTCCCGGACACGCCGCCCTACAGCCTGCGCGCCGGCTTCGCGCGGCGTGAGCAATTCTTCGCGCTGCGCCGCATCCAGGGTCGCGTCGGCGGCAGCGACCTGGAAGGCGCTATGACGGTCGATGATTCCACCGGCCGAATGGACGTGACCGGGAACCTCTCGTCCCACCGCATGCGCCTGGCCGACCTGGCAGCCGTGGTCGGCGGCTCGTCCAGGCGCGTAAAGGCCTCCGAGCTCTCGCCGCTGCAGCAGGCCGAGGCGGCAAAACTGAAGGCACAGCAGCGGATCCTGCCTGACGTCCCGCTGCAGGTCGACCGCCTGCGCGGGATAGACGCCGACGCGACCTATAGCGCGAACCTGGTGGACGCAGGCCATTTCCCCATGCGCGACTTCCACATGCGCGTTCGGCTCGACCACGGCGTGCTCACCTTCGATCCGCTTTCGGCGGACCTATCCGAAGGGCGACTGGCGGGGATAATCCGCCTCGACGCGCGGCGAGCCGTCCCCGATACGGCGATCGACCTTCGCCTGTCGAACGCCCAGCTCGCGCCGCTGATCAAGTCCAAGAGCCCCAATCCGCCGGTCGAGGCCTCGCTGTGGGCTCGCGTGAGATTGCAGGGGACCGGCGCCTCGGTCCGCACGGCGGCGGCTCACGCCAACGGCTCGGTGACCGCGGTCTTGCCCAGCGGGGCGCTGCGAAAGACGATCGGTAACCTGATCAACCTCAACCTCGACCGTACCGCTTTCCTGCTGATCACCAAGAACAAGAAGGACACGCCGATCCACTGTGCGGTAATGGACTTCCAGGCGCGCGAGGGGCTGCTGACGATCGATCAGGGGGTGATGGATACCGGGGAGGCGCAGATCCACGCCACAGGGGATGTCAGCCTGCGCGACGAGACGCTGGACCTGCGTTTCTCCGCCAAGCCGAAGAAGGTCAGCATCCTGCACCTCAACGCGCCGATCACCCTCACCGGCCGGTTCGACAAGCCCAAGCCGGGGGTGGACATCGTCCACGCCATCCCGCAGGCGGCGGGGGCGGTCGCTCTGGGCGTCGTCGCCGCGCCGCTCGTGGCCATCCTGCCCTTCGTCGGCCCGGGCCTCGCCCACAACGCCGACTGCCAGGCCCTCGTCGGCGCCGCCGAAGCCCCGCGCGGGCCTGAAAAGACAACCTCCCGGTAAGATAGGAAAGGCAATCAACCACGGACTTCACGGACCTCACGGACGGCGCGAAGCAACCACGGAGGCACGGAGGACACGGAGGGGCACGAAGTTCGCGCCCTCTCGACGATTGATGAAGCGGTGAAGTTTGGTCGCCGGCCTTCGGCCGGCACTAAATCAGTCGGAACGCCCGGCCGCCGGCGCGAAGTCCCCTCCGTGCTCCTCCGTGTCCTCCGTGCCTCCGTGGTTAAACGGCGCCCGTCCGTGTGGTCCGTGAGGTCCGTGGTCGAAATCGTTGGAGGTCGCGGGGTGCGCGCTTGCCGACAGAGCCGCGCAGGGATAGTTAGCGCCCCTTTTCCTATTACCAAAGGACGGCGCGCCATGGGTTACCGGGTGGCTGTCGTCGGCGCCACGGGCGCCGTCGGACGCGAGATGCTCAATATCCTCGAGGAACTGGAGTTCCCCGTGGACGAGATCCACGCCATCGCCTCGCGCAAGTCCATCGGCGTCGAGGTCGGCTGGGGCGCGGGCGTGCTCAAGTGCAAGGACGTGGAGCAGTTCGACTTCTCAACGGTCGACGTGGTGCTGATGTCGGTGAGCGGCGCCTTCTCCCGCGAGTGGGCGCCGAAGATCGGCGCGGCCGGGCCGATCGTGATCGACAACTCCTCCGCCTGGCGGATGGAC
>DATHPX010000256.1:0-7958 GCA_035483335.1 Caulobacteraceae bacterium
GCGCCGGATGGACCCGACCGGCCTCGCGTTTGGCCTCCATCACTTCGTCGGCGCGCTCCGGCTCGCGGGCGATCAGGGTCGCGATCACGCCCACCACCATCAGCGCGCCATAGATGGCGTAAGCCAGCGGCCAGCCAACGGCCGTGGCCAGCAGCAGGATCAGGGCCTCGGTGGCGACGAGGGCCGCGCGAAAGCCCAGGCTATAAGCCGACGTCAACAGGCCCAGCTCGTCGGCGTCGGCGGCGATCTCGATCCGCCAGGCGTCGATCACCGTGTCCTGCGCGGCGGCGCCCACGCCGGCGAGGAGGCCAAATCCGACCAGGGCGGGAAGTTGGCTCCGCGGGTCGATCGCCGCCATGCCGAGCAGGCCCGCCGCAACGACGACCTGGGTCACGAGCATCCAGCCGCGGCGGCGGCCAAGCGCCCCGACCAGCGGCGCCGGCAGGCGATCGACCACCGCCCCCCAGACGAACTTCACCGAATAGGTGAGCTGGACCCACGACAGGAAGCCGATCAGGGCCAGGTTGACGTGGTCCTCCGCCAACCAGAGGCCGAGCGTATTGCCGATCAGCATGAACGGCAGGCCCGAGGAGAAGCCCAGGGCCAGCATCACCCCGACCTTGGGCCGCGTCAGGGCGGCCAGCACATCCGTGGCGCGACGCTTGCGTCGCGGCGGCGCCGCGGCGGCTGGCTCTTCGACGGCGATGGGCTGATCCATGAGCCCCGGACCCTGGCCCGCGTCGCCCGATCCGTCCAGCACCGGCGTCCGCGTCAGATCAGACCCTTCAGGGTGTGCAGGCGCGCGGCGTAGGTGTGGTCGGCCAGCACGCGCCGGCGACCCCGCTCGCCAAGGCTTGCGGCCCAGTCCGGCTCGGCCAGCACGCGGGCGTAGAGGGCGTTGAGCTCCTCCGCATCTCGCCAGACGGCGACTTCGACGCCCGGCTCGAAGCACAGCGGCAGGTCGGGCTGGTCGTCGGTGAGGACGGCAGCGCCCGCGAGGCAGGGATCGAAGTTGCGCTGGTTGAGGCCGGCAAGGACGTTGACCTCGTTGCGGATGTTCAGCGCGGCCATGTGGCCCGCATAGAGCGCCGGCAGAGCGCTTGCTGGGAGCCGCCTGGCGTGGACTTCGTGATGACCTCCGTCGGCAGCGCTCCAGGCCGGACCATAGAGCGCCAGGGGCTCGCGCACAGTCGCCACGACGGCGCGCCGGTGCGGCGTGGGATTGGCGATGAAGACCATCCGATGCTTGCGCTCGCCGACCTCTGACAGCGCCGCCGACGGGTCAGCCGCGTGGGGCAGAAATTGACTGCTCGCGCGGAAGCCGAGGGCCCGGTGACGCTCGACCAGGGCCGAGTCGGTGAAGCCCACAGCATCGTAGAGATCGGCGACCCGTCGCGCCGCCTCGTCGAACCGGTCGCCCACCCAGCCGATCAGTGGCGCCCGGTCGGCCAGGGCGGTGATCGGTGCGAGAACCGCTGCCGGCGCATGGAAACCGCCGATGCAGAGGATCAGGTCCGGCCTAAAGCGGCGAATGCGCCGGGCCAGCGCCTCGCCGATCTGGCCAGCCAGGGCTCGCTCGACCCCCGCCGGAATCGGTGGACGCCGCACGTGTCCCACGGCCACGGCGTGGCCAGCGGCGGCGAAGGCCACCGCCGCGTCCTCGAGCCAGTGGTTGACGCTATGGCGGCGTCCCAGGAGGAAGAGCTTCACGCGACGATCGCCTGCTCCCGGAGCGCGGACGTCCTCGTCCGCCCGTGCTCGAATCTGCTCCGGATATGGCGGATCGGCCGCAAGAAGAAGAGCGGACGAGACGTCCGCGCTCCGGAGTTACGGATGCGCCGCGGTCCAGGCCTCGCCCTGGCGCTGCACGATCTCGACCAGATTGCCCATGGCGAGATTGGCGTCGATGAGGTGCAAGCCCCAGTCGCGCAGGATCTGCCCGTTCACCTGGACATCTCCGACGAGTTCGCTCGTGCGCGGGCTGGCGGGGTCGGCGTTGATGTGGATCGCCAGGTAGTTGAACTGCGGCGTGCGCTCGCACCGGGCGGTGAGCAGGCCAGGCAGGGTCACGAAGGCCGTGTCGATCGTCTTGCCCTTGGCCCAGATCGGCGCCTCCTGCGCGCCGGGCGCGATCGATTCCCGCTTGGCCGGGAAATAGCTGTCGAGCGGGCCGGCGCCGCCGGCGAGGTTCGCGGGATTGACGCAGGCGGCGATCATGCCTGGCTCGGGCGTCCGCGGCCGGCCGAAACGGGAGTTCTCGGGCGGAGGATTGGTCTCGCGGAAGGATGAGTAGGCGATCGCGCACCCGGTCTGGCTGGCGGTCCGGCACAGGGGGATCGACTTGAAGTCGCCGCCGACATCAGCGTCCGCCGGGACGACGAGGCTGGTCCCCATCAGGATCGCCGAGACCAGCTTCGCCTGCGCAGGCTTGCCGTCAATTTCGCGCTTGATCAGCTCGGTGAGCATGCCCGAGCCCTGGGAGTGACCCACCAGCACCACACCGCGGCCGTGGTTCTCGTGCGCCAGGTACCAGTTCCAGGCGTCGCGCACGTCGTCATAGGGCGTGGTCGGCCGCGCGCCTGCCGAACCGGGCAGAGGGTGGCCGCTCATCGCCGCGGCGAGGGCCGTGAGGGTGAACTGACGATACAGCGGCGCGAACAGACGACAGCTCGCCCCGAGGCGCGCGAACTGCTGCTTCACCACGGTCGTCTCGGCCGGCTCGGCCTTCATCGTCGCCAACACGCCGGGGTCGAGCGAGACGGTGGGATAGACGTAGAAGCAGTCGATCTTCGCGTGCGGGTCGGCATGGAACGGCTGGACCCGGGTCGAGCCGTCGGCCGCGATCAAAGTGGCGTCGAGATCGACGTCGCAGGCATTGGGGTGGACGTCGGGCCGGCAAAGCCAGGTCGCCGCATCGCCGTAGTCGTTGGGCGGAAGGGGCGCGGGGGGCGCGGACGATTGAGCCGGAGCCTGGGCTAGCGCCGCGGACGCCGACGCCACCCCAATCGCCACCGCCAGTGCGGCCAGTCGACGCCGGATCATCAGCCCTCCCCTTCGTTAGGCAACCTTACGATCGGAGATCATAGCGAGGCCACGGCAGGGCGCAACGAACCAACGGTACGTTCATTCGACAGCCGCGATCTCGTCCCGCAACCGGGACGCGATAGCCGCCATCGCCGCGTCGTCGAGGTCGAGCACGCCGCGGGTCACGTCGAGGGCGGCGAACTGCTGATCCTCCAGCGGAACGCCGGCGGGAAGAGGGGCCAGATGCCAGTGGACGTGATCGTTTGCCTCGTTGCTGCCAAGCTAAAGCACGTAGAGGCGATCCGCACCCATTGCTCGCCGGACGGCCTCTCCGATCCGATGAACCAGCGACTGTAGCTGCAGATACTCCTCGCGCGAGAAGTCTCCCGTAACCTGCCGCTTGTGAGCCTTGGGGCAGACCAGGGTGTGGCCAGGCAGGGTCGGATACTTGTTCAGGAAGGCGATCGAGGTTTCGTCTTCATAGATGACGTGGTGTTGAAACGCCGGGTCGCCCGCGACAACCCGGCAGATGAAGCAGGGCCCGCGCGTCGCGCGCGTCACATAACTCTCGAGGTCGAAGGGTTTTCTCACCGTCGCCATCCGATTCGCCCTCTTCAGGGCAGGGCGTACGCCACCACCTGGTCGCCTCTCTTCGTGTCCGTCTTCGCGTGTCCGCCGGCCGCGATGACCACGTACTGCCGCCCCTTCCAGACATAGGTCATCGGAGTCGCCTGCCCTCCCGCCGGGAGGCGGCCGCGCCACAGTTCTCGACCGGTCTGGGCGTCCAGGGCGCGCAAATAGTTGTCCAGGGTTGCGCCGATGAACACCAGGCCCGAGGCCGTCGCGATGGGGCCGCCGAAGTTCGGGACGCCAGTCCCATGCAGAAAGAGCTGGCTTCCTGGCGCCAGGTCCCGGGTCGTCCCCAGGGGCGTCTCCCACAGCACCTTGCCGGTTCGCATGTCGATGGCGTGCAGCTGCCCCCATGGGGGCGGATTGCACGGCATGCCGAAAGGCGAACGCACCACCACACGGCGCATGCCGAAGGGAGCGCCTGTCTGGGGTGAGATCTCCGCATCCGGTTCGGCGGCCTTCGCCGCCTTGACCCTGTTCGCCGGGATCAAGGTGATCAGGTGCATGAGAGAGGTCGTGTTGACATAGGCGACCTGCCGCTCCGGATCGAAGGCGAGCCCGCCCCAGTTCGCGCCGCCGCCGGTGAACGGATACTCCAGGGAGCCTTGCAGGGACGGGGGCGTGTAGATGCCGTCGTGCCGAGCGGCGGAGATCTTGCGGCGACATTGGGCGCGGTCCCACAGCGTCAGACCGAAAGCGTCAGCCGGACGGATCGTGCTGGGCGCCAGCGGACGAGGCGCAGTCGGGAACGGCTGGGTTGGAGAGAGGACTTCGCCCGGCGCGCCGCCTTGTGGAACCGGCCGCTCCTCCACCGGAATCACCGGAGCGCCCGTGTCGCGATTGAGGGTGAACAACAGCCCCTGCTTGGTCGGCTGGAGCACGGCGGCCTGAACCGCGCCATGCCAGGTCACCATTGCGAGGGTGGGCTGGGCGGGATTGTCGTAGTCCCACACGTCGTGATGGACGGTCTTGAAGGCCCAGACCTTGCGGCCGGTCCGGATATCGAGCGCGACGACTGAATCGGCGTCGCCGTCGTCGCCCTTGCGCAGACCGCCCCAGAAATCCGGGCTCGGACTGGTCGTTGGCAGAAAGACGAGACCTCGCTGGGAGTCGACCGACATCGGCGCCCACACGTTGGCGGCGCCCGCGACGATCGAGTCGCCTGCGGCGGCGAGCGGGTCGAAGCGCCAGAGCGCCTTGCCGGTCATGGCGTCGTAGGCGCGCACGGCGCCGCTCACCTCCTTCACCCGCTGATTGTCGGCGATCGAGGACCCGACGACGACGACGCCCGCGGCGACCACAGGCAGCGAGGTCAGCTGCATTTCACGCGGCGAGGCGAGGCGAACATCGGCGCCGACATCCACGACGCCCGCCTGGCCGAAGCCCGGGCACGGTCTCCCCGTCGCCGCATCGAGCGCGATCAGGCGACGATCGTTCGTCGCCATGAAGATGCGCTCGGCGCACACCGATCCGGCCGCGAGCCCTGGCGCGCGCCAGTAGGCGACGCCGCGACTGGTGAAGCCTTCTCCGTATCGGACCGAGGTGTCGAGCTTCGGGTCGTATCGCCAGAGCTGGCGACCGGTCCCGGGATCTAGCGCCGAAACCTCGTTGAACGGCGTGGAGACGAACAACCGTCCGCCGACCATGATCGGCGTATCCTCGAACGCCGCATTCTTCGTCGCAGCCGGCTTCGAAGCAAGATCGCCTGTCGAATAGGTCCAGGCGACCCGCAGGTTCTTGACGTTGTTCGGCGTGATCTGGCTGGCCGGCGAATAGCGCTGGCCTCCTTCGTCGCCGCCGTAGAACGGCCACTCGCGCGAGGCCTCGGGGGCGACCCTGGTCGGCGCGCCGCGGCCGCACGCCGCCAGGCAAAGCGTTGAAATGACAGCCAACACGAGCGCGCCGCGATCAATCCCACCGGACGCCGTCTTTCGACAACGCATTGTTAATCACCCCTTGGTCCAGGCGCACTCAAGCTTAGCTCGTCTTCGCGATCGCCGCGAACAAGGCGAAGTGATCGGCGACCCGGTAGGACTCCGGATTGAGGTCCGACGCATAGCGGCGGAACGCTGAGGTCTTGGCGATGACCGTGCAGGTCACCGGATCGACCCAGACGAACTGGTTGTAGACGCCGATGGCGCTGTAGGCGCCGCTGTCGTCCGGGACCCACCATTGATAGCCGTAGCCGGGCGAGCGCTCGGCGTTGGGCCGGGGTCCCGGCATCAGGTGCGGCGCGTCCGGCGTGACAGACGCCTTGACCCAAGCCTTGGGCACGACCTGCGCGCCGTTCCAGGCGCCGCCGTTCAGGTAACAGCAGCCGAGCCTGGCGTAGTCGCGAAGCACGGCGTTGAGCCCCACGCCGGCCATCTCGGCGCCGGCGCAATCGACCATCCAGAAGCCGTCCGCCTCCATGCCGAGCGGCTCCCAGAGCTTCTCGCGCAGGTACTCGGCCAAGGACCGTCCGGTCGCCCGGCGCAGGACCAAACCCAGGACATGGGTGTCGGTGCTGTTGTACCGATTGAAAGTCCCCGGCTCGCATTCGCGCACACAGCCGGCGGCGAAGGCGTCGAGCGAGCCTGCGCCGGCCATCACCCGGCCGTAGGCGGCGATGTCGGAGTTCGGGTCGCTGTAGTCCTCGTTCCACCGCGCGCCCGACGACATCTGCAGCACATCCTTCAGGCGCACCGCGTCATAGGCGCCGCCGGCGAGCTCGGGCGCGTAGCGGGTCACGGGGTCCTCGACCGAGGCGATGGCGCCCTCCCCGACGGCGATCCCGATCAGGGCGGAGACGAACGACTTCGAGACGGAAAAGGCGATCGCCTGAGTGCTCGCGTCGTTGCCGAGCCAATAGTCCTCGAAGACGACCTGCCCTTCTCGCACGACGATCAGGCCGGTCGTCTCCATCTCCGACAGGAACTGCGCCGTATCGAGGTGGGGGCCCTGGTATTCGAACGAGGTCGGAAGCCCGATCCGCGGTCCTTGTGGGAGCGGGGACGGCGAAGCCGCGCGCCGGACCACGCGCACCGGGTAGATCGTGGACATCTCGCGGAAGTTCTCGACCTGCGGGCCTCCACGGAAGAGACTCGCGTCGCGTGTGATCCAGTCGCTCATGCGTCAGTCTCCAGTCCGGGAAGCCTGACCATAGCGCCTGTCTTCCGCCATGCCGAAAGGCGCGGTCTCGAGTCGGGCATTCTTGGGCGATCGAGCCGCGATCTCGCCGCGCCCAAGCTCAGTAGGTGATCGACGGAAGGAAGGCGCCGGCGGGTTCGTTGTAGAGCCCCAGGGTCATCAGGGTCAGCGGCTGGGTAATCTTGAGACCCTGGCCAAGACACCAGCGCAGCAACTCCCCATTGCGTGATGGGACGAGGAAACCCGGCCCCCCGAACGAAGTGGCCGCGCCGATCAGGGCCTTCAGATCGTCGTTTGTCTCTGCGACGGCGTGGCCGAAGAAGCCGACCTGGGTCGCGTAGCCGGTGATGCGTCCGCTCCGCTCGACGACCATGCCCTGGCCGAGGCTGACCGAAGCCTCCGTCTCGCCCGCGCGGTCATGGCCGTGCACGCGGGCGCACAGCCTGTTGCAGGCCTCCACATCGCTCTGGTTCGCGGCCCGGACGGCGTAGCCGGGCATGGTCAGTCCCAGGGCGGGACCTTGCAGGCAGGAGAGGTGCTCCCGGACCTCGAAGCCGAGCTTCGAGTACAGGGAGAGCGAGCGGCAGTGATATCCCGCCTGCACCAGTCGGATGCCGGCGAAACCGACCTCGGCGGACCGATCCATGACCGCGTTCATCAGTCGCCGGCCAACCTGCTGGTTCTGGACCGCTGGATCGACAGTAACCGGCCCCACGCCCGATATCCTGCTGGCGCGCTCGTCGAGGAAGTTGCTGCCGACGACGCGGCCGTCGAGCTCGGCGACCACTCCGTAGAAAGAGTTGTTCGAGATCAGCGTCGAGACCACCGCGGTGGCGACCTCCGGACTCGGAACGTCCGGCGTGAAGTTGTGCGCCTCGGCGATCTCCTTGAACGCCTGGTAGCAGATCGGCCCACAGGCGGCGGCGTCTTCCGGGCGCGCCCTGCGAATCGTCAGACCCATCAAACCATCCCCCACAGTCTTTTTGTCGGCATCGCTTCCGCGCAAGAAGCGGCCCAAGACGGTGCGATCCCGAACCCTAGGACACCTTAGGGCCGCGGCCGATACGTGCAAGGTTTCGCGGCCTCGGCGCCTCGCGGGCCTCGCAGCCAACGCCTATTATCAGAGCGCCAGCAGGTCCTGAGGAGCGAGACGTCGATGCCCAAGACGATTGTCG
>DATHPX010000257.1:0-7479 GCA_035483335.1 Caulobacteraceae bacterium
AAGGCCCTGCCGCTCCGTGGTTGCTGTAAAGAGCTCGATCCGGACTCGGTCAAAGCCTGGTACGTCGACGGCCGCCCGCCTCGCGTGGGCGAAGTGTTCCGCAATCCCGACCTCGCCCGCAGCCTGCGCCTGTTGCAGGCGCAGGGCGTCGACGCCTTCTACAAGGGCGAGATCGCCCGAGCGATCGTCGCCAAATCCACGGCGCTAGGCGGGACGATGACGATGGATGACCTCGCCGCGTACCACGGCGAGTGGGTCGAGCCGGTGCGCACGAGCTTTCACGGTCACGACGTCTACGAACTTCCCCCGCCGTCCCAGGCCTGGGCGACCCTGGAGATGATCAACATCCTGGACGCATGCACGCCCGGGTGGACCAGCGGGCGGACACTCGCGCAACTGGGACCTCGAAGCCCGCTCTTCTGGCACCTGATGGTGGAGGCGAAGAAGCTTGCCTACGGCGATCTCATCGCGATCAACGCAGATCCCGACGTCGTGCGCGTGCCGGTCGAGCGGATGATCTCGAAGGCGCATGCCCGCGCCCTCTGCCGCCGGGTCGATCCCGCGCATGCTTCTGCGACCGGGCCGGTGGGCGCCGAAGGTGTGGCCGGCGACACCATCGTGCTCTCGACCGCCGATGCGCAGGGCAACATGGTCGCCTGGGTGAACAGCAACTTCGAGGAGTTCGGCTCGGGGATCACTGTGCCGGGCTATGGCTTCATCCTGCACGACCGGGGCGCGCTGTTCTCCCTCGATCCGAAGTCGCCCAATGTGATCGCGCCCGGCAAGCGGCCCTTCAACACCCTCGCCGCAGGCTTCGTCATGGATGGCGATCGTCCGCTGATGACCCTGCTCTTGATGGGCGGCGACATGCAGGCCCAGGGCCACGCCCAGGCCCTGGTGAACATCTTCGAGCTGGGCGCCAACCTGCAGATGGCCACCGACATGGCGCGCTTCCGCCACAGCCAGATCTCCAACACCCTCACTCTCGAAAAACCGCTCTACGACCTCGTCGGCGCGGACCTCGCGGCCATGGGCCACAAGCTCAATCCGCCCGACAGCGGGGTGATGGGCGGCTACCAGGCGATCATGGTCCAGCCGGTGGAGAACCCCGCCCCCGGCGAGGCGCCCTTCGTCTACCGCGCCGGCTCCGACCACCGAAAGGACGGCCAAGCGGTGGCATGGTGAGGATGGATCCTCCTCCGCGAAGCGGGGGAGGGGGACCGCGAAGCGGTGGAGGGGGCGGCCGCGGCTCGGGCATCTACGGCCCGCTGGCGGAACGATCGCACCCGAACGTGGTCAAGAACCCCGCCCCCTCCACCGCTTCGCGGTCCCCCTCCCCCATTCCGCTTCACTCCATGGGGGAGGACCTAAAAATCACCCCCGCAGGGTCATCGCCGCGGGCATGGCTTCGAGGGCGGCGCGGACTTCGGGCAGGGGGTCGTTCTCGACGTGGCTGGCGGTGTTGAACACCATCACTGGACGCTGCTGGGTGTTCCAGGCCGGCCAATTCGGGATGCCCGGGTGGTCCGGCCGGCCGGCGCGGGCGAAGGCGGCCCAGGCGCCGCCGATCTGTGCGGCCATGTGCGCCGGTCCAGGTCCCTCGCCGACGAAGGTGCGGACCTTGTCGTAGCTGTAGAGCATGAACGGGATCTCCATCGTGTGCGGGCACTTGAAGATCCCGTCTGCGACCGGCGTGTCCCAGGTCATGAAATAGACGAAGGCGGGCGCGCCGCTTTGGGCGGCTTTGCGTGTGGCCAGCAGTTGGCTTCCCGCCATCATCCGTGAACTGATCATCTGGATCCACAGGTAGGTCGGCGAATAGGTCGGGTAGGCCTTGCGGAAGGCCGCCAGCAGCCGCTGCCCAGGCTCGCCCAGAGGCGCGACACGAGTCTCGAGCTCGGCCTCGGTCATGCGCCCGAACCACGGTTCGTTGGCGTCGAAGATCGTCCACTCGTCCTTGCACCAACCTATCAGGATCGGGACGTCTGCGGAGACGGGCGGCCCATCGGGCGTGAAGGGGTCGCGGGTGATCGCCACGCCATCGAGGATCGGGCCGAACCCCATGCCGCCGGCTTTTGCGGCCGCCTGCAGGATCGCCGGAGCCGGGATCGCCTGCAGGGCCTTGATGTCCCCGGCCGCCACGCCGAGCGCGGCGAGCACCTTGTCCGTCGCGGCCTGCGCGGTGGCCTTGCGCCCCACCGCCAGCCCCGGCCCGCTCTGGATCGCAGCCTTGTGGAAGAGGCCCTTGGCGCCTTCCATCGACAGCAGGATGGAGACCTTCGCCCCTCCGCCGGACTGGCCCATGATCATCACGTTGTCGGGGTCGCCGCCGAACTCGGCGATGTTGTCGCGCACCCACTTCAGGGCCAGGACGAGGTCCTGCATGCCCACGGTCCCCGAGCTGGCGTAATCGGCGCCCATCGACTTGGAGAGGTCGAGATAGCCGAACACGTTGAGCCGGTGGTTCAGGCTCACCGCGACGACGTCCTGCGCCCGCGCCAGCCCGTCGCCCTGGTAGATCGGTTGGGCGCCCGAGCCGTAGGCAAAGCCGCCGCCGTGGATCCACACCATCACCGGCCGGCGCTTGGTGTCAGGCGCCGGGGTCCAGACGTTCAGATAGAGGCAGTCCTCGTTCATCACCTTCATCTCCGAAGGCGTGGTGAAGACCTGGTGCACCTGGAAGCCGAAGTCGTTGGACGCCTCGATCGAGGAACCGCCCGCCATCTGCATCGCGGGAGCCCCGAAGTCCGAGGCGTCGTAAGTGGCGGTCCAGGGCTGTGGCGGCTGCGGAGGCGTCCACCGCAGGGCGCCGATCGGCGGCGCGCCATAGGGGATACCCTTGAAGGCGCACACGCCGCGATCGATCAGACCCTGCACCGGGCCGCTTCGCGTGCGCACGACCGGCGTGGGCGTCGGGATCCCCGGTCCGCGCGCCGCCTGGGGAATTCCCGCGGTCTGCGGATCTTCGGCGTGCGCGGCCGGCGAGCCCATCACGCCCGCCGTCGCCGCGGCCGCGGCCAGCCCGAACAGGGCTCGCCGGTCCACGCCCGCAGTGTCGTCGATCTTGCTCATGCTTTCCCTCCCCCGTGCTCCCGGTTCGAGAGTCCCTGTCGGATCAATAGCCTATCGCCGGCAGGGAGCGGTGTCCAAGCCGTTCAGCTCTTGGGAAACCAAGGGATGAGCAAGCTCACCCGCTCCTGATAACGGCGGTACGCATCGCCACGAGAGCGAACCATTGCCTCCTCGAGAGGCCCGACACCCGCGGCGTGGCGCACGACCAGGTACATCATGAGCGGCGCGAGGATCGAAACGAACGAACGGGGGCTGTTCGGATCGATGGCGATGATCGGATAGGCCAGCCAGATGGCGACCTCGAAGACGTAGTTCGGGTGGCGCGACCAGGCCCAGAGACCGCGGTCCAGCACCTTGCCGCTATTCGCCGGATCCCTGCGGAAGGCGCTCATCTGAAGGTCGGCGAGGGTCTCGCCCGCCAGGCAGAAGATGAACACCGCGAGCCCGACGGCGTCCTGGACACGAAAGGCCGGATGATTTTCGCGCGCGGCGATCAGCACGGTGAGGGCGAGAACCGCGCTAACCGGAGCCTGGATGACCACCACGCCGTACATACGCCTCTGGAACCTGGCTCCCCACTCGCTCCGGAGGGCTGCGTAGCGGGGATCCTCCGACTCCGCACCCGCGGTCCGCAGGGCGAGATAGGTTCCAAGCCGCAGGCCCCACGCCGCGACCATCGCCGCCACCATGATCCGCCGCCAGGTCGCGTGCGGCTCGGTCTCGATCGGAATCAGGGCGGCCACGGCGCAGGTCGCGCCCGCGCCATAGGCCCAGAACACGTCCGTCCATGCGCCATTGCGGAGCGCGCGCTGGGTCAGCCAGCCAGCCGTCATGATCAGCGTCATCGCCGCCAGCACGCAGGCCGTCAGTTCCGGAACGATCACCCGTTACTCCTGTCGAATCGAGCGCCGGCCGCGTCCTTACGCCTGGATTTGGCTTCAGGCCCATCCGTGGCCTCTTCGACAAGAAGATCGGGACAGCGGCCACGGTAGGGCGCGTTCTGTTGCGGCCGTGGCGGAGGTGGAGCTAAACCGTACCGTACGATCACGGCGGTGGGTGGCGAGCCATGTCGGACATCAACCTCACGGCGGACCTGGCGGATTTCCGTTCGGAGCATTTCACTTACAACGGCGTGACCCGCACCGTTCTGCGGACCGGAGAGGCGGGGCCTGCCGTCATCGTGATCCACGAGGTCTATGGCTTCACGCCGACCCTGGCGCGCTTCTGCCGTCGCGTCCGCGACGCGGGCCTGCAGGTCTATGCGCCGATCCTGTTCGGCTCGCCCGACGCCACGAACCCGGAGAGGCAATCCCTTGGGCGGATGCTCGCCCTGTGCGTCTCCCGCGAATTTACCCTGTTCGCCAGAGACCGGAGCAGCCCCGTGGTGGAGTGGCTCAAGCCCCTTGCACGGCGCGCGCACGCCGACTGCGGCGGGCCAGGCGTCGGCGTCATCGGCATGTGCCTGACCGGCGGCTTCGCCCTGACCATGGCGGTGGACCCCGTCGTCATGGCGCCGGTCCTGGCCCAGCCCGGACTGCCGGCCAATCCGCCCGGCGCGATCGACATTTCGAGATCGGACCTCGCGATCCTGGCGGGGTGCGCACGCCAGTCAGGACTCGAGGTGCGCGGCTATCGCTTTGCCGGCGACACCCTCTGTCGCGCGGAGCGGTTCCAGGCCCTCTCCGACGCGCTCGGCGACGCCTTCGTCGGCGTGACCCTCCCAGACTCCGCCGGAAATCGGGCCAGTCCGCAGGCGCGCGCCGGCCGGCCCCCGCATTCAGTGTTCACTGGGGATCTGATCGACGAACCCGGCCAACCCACCCGCGCCGCGCTCGACGAGGTGATCGCCTTCTTCGCCGAGCGGTTGGGCGCGCGCTGAGGGGGGCCTATCCGTGCGGGGGCGAAGCGGCGCCGGGCTTGATGGATGAGAGGACGTCCTCACTGCGCAGGGTGCGAACGCTGTCGGCGTTGCACTGTTCCTCGACTTCCTTAGTTCCTTCCCTTCGGTGGGCCACTCTCAATTGGCCACAAGGCAATTCAAAGGATCAGTACACCGAACTCCTCGGGTATGACCCGCTCGGAGCTTGACCGGCGGTCCTTGCAAGACGTACCCCATTGCTTTAGTTCGGTATTTCAGGTGTCCGGGGTAGCGCGGTTAGCACGCCCTGGGCTGGAGGGGGAAAAATGAAATCAGCCACAATGGCGGGCGCATTGATGCTCGCAATGACCTCGCATGCGTTCGCGTACGACATTGTGCCGGTGCCGGCGTCCGGCCAGCAGCTTCGCTATGAACGCGGGAACGCCATGGTCGTCTCCGATGCAAATGGCAGCATCGTCCGGATCTTGCCGCACGCGAATGGACCTCACGGCCGAATGATCTTTACGGTGCTTGCCTTTAATAAGAGCGAAGCCCCGTTCAATTTCGGCTACGACAATGTGGGGGTGTCCAACGACAAAGGGCCGGTCCGGCTTTTCACCCTAGAAGACATGCGCCGTGAGGCGGTGAAGTCTGCTCGGTGGAGGGCTGCGGCAGTGGCGCTGGCTGCGGGAATGCAGAGCTATAGCGCCGCGCAGGCCAGTACCTACTCTTCATCGGGGACGGTGTATGGTCAGCGGGGCATGGCTACATTTACGACTACCGGAACGGCTTACAATCCCGCTCTCACGTCTTTGGCGGAAGGACAGATTCAAAATCAGGCTGCCGGAGATATGGCGGCGATCTCGGCCAATCTCGATAACTACATGGGGACGATTTCCGATCACATCCTCCTTATTACGACCATCGACCCGAACACGGCGGCGGGCGGGGCCGTGTTTGCAGATCGACCGAACTACGCCAAGGGCGAGGACCGCACAGTTAAGGTCGTTGTCCGCGCCGGCCAGGACACTCATGAATTTGCCTTCACGGTGGAGGACTGAGGAGGGCCCTGGGCCTTCCGTCCTGGACTGCAATTTATTCTGGCGATTTGGCGTTGAAATTCGACAACACTTGGTAGGTTATGGAGTTATTGTTGGCGTCGATAATTCTTAGTTTAGCGCCACGATACGAGATTATATTCGATGACGAGAGGTCGTACTCCACGTTGTTGCTAAATGCAGGTCGTGCCGTAGAGTCGGAAAATTCACGGTAACCGATATTGATCTTGTCGCCAACCCGACCATTGTAAATTAGGGTTCGCTGAAGGCCGTTCTCGGATGTGAGAGTGCGCCTTGTCAGTGTCCCGCTCGAGTCGGGGGCGCACACGTAGAGGTCGAACACCGTCACCACACACACTTTGGAACCTTGCAGATCCGTCTTAATCGATCGGGCGGGATCGGCCAGCGGGTTCTTCGACAGTGTGCCGTAACCAGGCAAAGAGGACATGAAAATGAAAGAATAGTATGCGTTGTGACTATCGCTCCCAGTCTTAGGGTAAAAGCCCGAGCTCAGTGTGTAGGCCCAGGTAACGTGAACTTGTGCCTTGAGCTCAAGCCCCTCCTGAATGGCGTTGCTGCCTTGTGACAGAAGATCGTCGCCAATGGAGGCGGTCGAGATGCTGTTGAGCGGAGGTTGGCTGAGCTGCTGAACTTCAGGCTTGTAGTTCGCCACCGGCGTCGCGCACCCGGTCAGCATTGCGCCCGCAATGGCGAACGAACCCCAAAGCGCAACGCGCATTGCTCCCCCCGCAGCAGCTTGACAATGGCGGGGTTGAGCATCCCTTGGCCAGGTATGCAAGTCGCAAACGTCGTGATCTTGCGCTAAGTTAGGCGGGGCAGTCACCTTGCGCGAGGAACTTTCCTCACCGGTCAATCTTGGTCGACAACACGATCGTCGAGGTCGTCCGGTCCACGCCCTCGATCGCGCCCAGGGCGTCGATCTGGTCGTCCATCTCCTTGACTGACGGCGCTACAAGTTCCGCTATGAGGTCGAAGGGGCCGCTGACCGAGTGAAGGCGGCGCACCGCGGGCAGCTTGCGGGCGGCGCTGATCACCGCGGCCGAGCGCTTGTGGCTGACCGTGATCAGCACATAGGCCTGGATCTGTCCGCGTGCGTGCGTCTCAGACAGCCGCACGGTGTAGCCGGCGATTACGCCCTCGCGCTCAAGCCGCTCCAGCCGGCTCTGCACGGTGGTGCGCGAGAGACCGAGTTCGCGGGCGAGGGCGGCCGTCGGCGCGCGGGCGTTTGCGCGCAGCAGATCGAGGAGGCGACGGTCCAGATCGTCCATTCGCAGGCTCAGGTCGGCGAATTGCCGAAAGGCGCCCTTCGATACGTCGTTCTGTGTCTGTAAATCAACCGAGCTGAAGCACACCTTCTCCTTGCCTGCCGCGGAGAGGAGTCGCCGAACCATGAAACACGTCGTCGTTGTCGGAGCCGGGAACATCGGTTCGACAATCTCCGCCCTGCTGGCGCGGACGGGGGACTATTCG
>DATHPX010000258.1:0-9519 GCA_035483335.1 Caulobacteraceae bacterium
CCCTCGACGTGGCGCGCGAAGGCCAGAGGCGTGCGATCCTCGAGGCGCGGCCCGATGATCTGTATCCCGATCGGCAGGCCCTCGCTGTTGCGCCCGATCGGCACGGCCGTCGCGGGAAGGTTCGGATAGGTCACGAGCCCCGCCCAGGCGATCTGGGGTGCGAACGGGCTAGGCTGTCCGTCGATCATCACGCTGCGCGAGCCCCAATCGCCTTCCACGTGCGGGAAGGCGACCATGCCGAGCGTCGGGGCGATCACCACGTCGAACGACTGGAACAGCGTGTCCCAGCGGCGGCGCACGGCCAGCTGGGCATGGAGCATGTCCATGTAGCCGTGAGCCGAAGGCAGTTCCGGGGTGGGCGGCGAGCCATAGCTCATCACCGTCAGCAGCAGGCGCATATAGGCGGCTTGGGCGTTGACGAGGTCGGGCAGGAGGTCCGTCCGATCGGCCACCTTTGCGCCCCGCTTCCGCAGCTCCCCGGCGAGACTTGCGATCGCTGCGCGGATCTCGCTGTCCACGGGCGCCAGTGGATGGGAGTCCATCACCAGCACCCGATAGTCGGCCAGGCGGTCGTGGCGCGGCGGCCGCAGGTCGAGACGATAGGCTGCCGCATCGTCGTCTTCGGGACCGGCGGTGACGCCCAGGGCCAGCTCCAGGTCGCGCACCTCGCGAGCCATCGGGCCCACGACGTTCAGTGGCGGCGAAACGCCGTCCAGCCCGGGCGGCGCATGGCCGCGCTGAGGGACCAGACCGTAGCTCGGCTTGTGACCCACGACGCCGCAGAACGCGGCGGGCACGCGGATCGAGCCGCCGATGTCAGAACCGAACTCCAGGGGGATCATGCCGGCGGCGAGCGCCGCGGCGCTGCCGCCCGACGAGCCACCCGCCGAACGGCTGTGATCGTGTGGGTTCACCGTCCGGCCGTAGACCGGATTCTCGCTCTGCCAGTCGGCGAGGTTGAGAGCGACGTTGGTCTTGCCAAGGATCACCGCTCCAGCGCCCCGAAGGCGCGCGACGACGACCGCATCGGTCGGGGCGATCCAGGACTTCTTGTCCTCCAGCCCCCAGGTCGTGGGCAGGCCGGCGACGTTGAAGGCCTCCTTCACCGTCATTGGAACGCCCAGAAGGGGCCTGCGCTCGCCCCGCGCCAGGGCGGCGTCCGCCGCCTCGGCCGAGGCCCGGGCTCGGTCGAAATCGCGCACGACCACCGCGTTGATGACCGGATCGAGCCTCTCGATCCGCTCGACGGCGGTGTCGAAGAGTTCCCGCGCGCTCACCTTGCGTTCTGCGAGCGCCTGAGCGAGCTCGGTTGCGCCCGCGCGCTCGTAGTCGTGGATCCCGTCAAAGGCCATGGCGCCGTCCTCCCGCGCGTTCTGGCGGGAAGCCTAGACTGTCCGCCGGCGCCGGAGAAGGCGGCGGCGCAGCGTCACGGCAGCAGGGGGGACCAGGTCGGGTCGGTGGCCCCGAGATTGTAGGGAGCGGCCATCAGGACGCGTCCCGAGATGTCCGCCATCCAGAGATGCGGACCGTAGCCGGTGTCACGGGAGAACATGATCATGTGACTGTTCGGCGCCCAGCTCGGTCCTTCGTCCAGGTAGCTGGAGGTCAGGATGCGTTCTCCCGAACCGTCCGGGCGCATTACGCCGATGTGGAAGACGTTTCCCGTCTGTTTGGTGAAGGCGATCCACTTTCCATCCGGGCTCCAGACGGGCGTGGTGTAGCGCCCCTCGCCGAAGGAGATGCGCCGCACGTTTCCGCCGTCCGCGTCCATCAGATAGAGCTCGGGGTTTCCCGCGCGATCGGAGTTGAAGGCGATCTGGGTCCCATCCGGCGAATAGCAGGGCGAGGTGTCGATCCCCGGATCGGTGGTCAGCCGGCGGGTCGCACCGCTCGCAAGGGTGATGCTGTAGATGTCGGTGTTGCCGTCGCGGGCCACCGAAAGCACCACATGGCTTCCGTCCGGGGAGAAGCGGGGCGCGAACACCATCCCCGGGAAGTGGCCGAGCGCCTCCTGCCGGCCCGTCTCGATATTGAGGACGTATACGGTCGAACCCGACGGCCGCAGGACCATGTAGGTGAGTTCCTGCCCTTTCGAGGAGTACCTGGGCGTGAACACCTCCGCCCCGCCGTCCGTCAGATGGCTGGGATTGAAGCCGTCCTGGTCCATGATCTCCAGCCGGCGCACGCGGTGGGCCGGCGAGCCGCTGACGGAGACGAAGACGACGCGGGTGTCGAAATAGCCCTGCTGCCCGGTGAGCTTCTCGTAGACCGCATCGGCGACCTTGTGGGCGATCCGTCGCCAATTCTCTGGCGTCGAGGTGAACTGCAGGCCCAGAAGCTGCTCGCCGGCGTAGACGTCCCATAGCCGGAAATCGACGCGCAGGTGTCCGTCGGCGTCATTGGTCACTGCGCCGGTGAGCAGGCCCTGCGCGCTGATCGCCTTCCAGCCGTCGAAGGTGGGTTTGACGTTGGCGTCGGGATCGACCTGGGGAAAGGTCGCCGGATCGAGAGGCTTGAACAGGCCCGAGCTCTGCAGGTCGTTGGCGATCACCTTCTGGATGTCGCCGGCCACCGCCGGTCCGGCGAACACGGGAATGGCGATCGGCAGGGGCTGGCTGGCGCCCTGATCGACGTTCACGACGATGTCCGCCGCCGCGGGCATGGGCGCCAGGGAGGCGGCGCATGCGGCCGCGACGGCCAGCACGGCGAAAATGGCGCGGGACAGGTTTCGCAGGATCATGGTTCGATCTCTAGCTCGTGGCGCACGCCTTCTGGGCGTCGAACTTGACGGTGAAGCTATTGTTCCGGAATTTTGGGTCGTATGGCGCCACCTTGTGGACCGCGTCTATGGCGCGACGGGCAGCCACCGAAATAGCCGGATTCGACGAAGTCTCCAGACCATGGGCGCTGACCCCGCCCACCAGGAGGCCGTCATCGCCGACCTTGAAGCTGACGGTCACCACCACGGTTTCGTCGCCGCAATTGACGTTCCACAGGCGCTGCAGGAGCTGCGACAGTCCCGCGACGTCGCTCTGAGACACGCCGGAGCCTGCGTCGACTCGGGCGACCGTAGCGGTCTCGGCGCGCGTGGGACCCCGTTCGGCGAAGCTTGGCCGTGGCGGCGACCGCTTCAGGCTGCGGCTGACGTCGGCCTGCAGGCTGTCGAGGCTGAAGTTGTCGCTCTTCTGGGCCGTCTTGGACTTCGGCGTCGGCTGGGCCGGGGTGGGTTTCGCCTCCTCCTTCGGCGTCGGGGTCGCCTTGAGGGGAGTCTTGCTCGGCGCGGGCGTCGGCTCGGGCGCCGCGACCGCCTTGGGCTGAGGATTGCGGGGCTGGGGCGGCGGCGGAGGCGGCGGGGGCTCCGGCGCCTTGGCTTGCGGAACCGGCGTCTCGGTCTGCGCCGCGTGCTCCTCGGGCGCCTGGATCGCTCGCCGCGAGTCCGTCGTCGGCGCATGGGAGACGATGGTGATTGGAACGGCCGAGCCGATCGCCAGTGGCGGAGACGGATGCAGCAGGAGGATCGCCAGCAGTCCCAGGTGCAGGGCCAGCGCTCCGGCCAGGGCCGGCGTCAGTCTGTCTCCCGGCCGGTGACCGGCAGTCCTCATGAGCTGGCCGCGCGCTCTGAAGCCGACGCAACCGGCGGACGCTCGGCGCCGGACGAGGGGCCGCCGGTGTCCGTGATCAGGTCGATCGAGGAGAACCCTGACTGGGAAAGGCTGGCCATCACCTGGGCGACCAGGGCGTACGACGCCCTCCCATCAGCGCGCACGAAGATAGGTTTGGAGTAGGTGTCGCCGGCGGTCTGGCGCAGGGTCGGCGCGAAGTCGTCGAACGCCGTCTCGGTCTGGCCGATGAATATGCGGCCATCGGCGCGAATCGAGACCGTGATCGGCTGGGTCTGGTCCTGCACCGCGGCCGCCTCGGTCTTGGGCAGCTGCAAAGGCACCCCGGCGGTGAGCAAGGGCGCGGAGATCATGAAGATGATCAGCAGCACCAGCATGACGTCCACGAGGGGTGTGACGTTGATCTCCGCCAGGGGCGAGCGTCGCCCTCTGCGGACTCGGCCGCGTCTGCGGCCGGCGGCGAAGGCGTCGTGAGCCGAAAGCGCCATGAATGGGTCCCGTCAGGCCGCTGGACGGCGCTCGGCGAGGCGCCTCTGGATCGCCGTCACCAAATCGTCCGCGAACCCCTCCAGGCGCGCGGCGTACTTGGCGGCGTCGGTCGAAAACTTGTTGTAGCCGATGTAGGCGGGAATGGCGGTGGCGAGGCCAACCGCGGTGGCGAACAGGGCCTGGGCGATGGCGGGCGCGACCACGGAGAGGTTCGTATTCTTCTGAATGGCGATCGCCTGGAAGGCGTTCATTATGCCCCATACCGTTCCGAAAAGGCCGATGAAGGGCGAAGCCGTGGCGACGATGGCGAGGCTACCCAGCCCGTCCTCCACGCGCTGACTCTCGCGCGCGACAACGCTGTCGAGGACGCGGTCGATCCTCTGGACGAGAAACGCGGCCTGGGTTTCGGCCTGGTCTCCGGCGAGCAGTCCCTTCGTCCGCGCCTCGCGCCACTCCCGCAGCGCGGCCTGGAGCATGCGCGGCAAGGCGTGGCGTGGAGATTCGCCCGCTTCAGTGGCGATCTCCTCCAGTGAGCGTCCGGAGGCGACCTCGTCCTCGAAACGGTCGGCCTGACGTCCGAGAGACCCAATGCGAAACGTTTTGTCGAGGATTACGGCCCAGGACCACAGGGACGCGAGAATGAGGCCGGTAAGCACCCCCTTCACGATCCAGTCCGCGTGCAGGAAGAGATGCACGGGGGAGAAACTCTCGGGGGTGACGGTCGTCGGCTCCATGAACGGATCCTGTTGCGGCGGGGCGGGCCGCGCATGCCCCGCGCCGATGGTCAAACTATGGCCCGGCGTCTTGCGCCTTCGCTAAGGAAGTTCGGCCTCTGCGCCAATTGTTGCAGCGATCGCACGGCTCGCCTGTATCCCTCCGCCTGGGCGCCCAACTCGCGGCGCGGCGTCCCTCTCTCACGCTTGAGCCAGCAGCGGTTGGATGCGCTCGACGAGATCGGCGGGCGGCCGGCGCGGCGCGCCGGAGAGGGCGATGCAGGCGACTTCGACGGCCGCCGTGGCGATCAGCTCCTCCGCGCGTACGAGGGTCTGACTTACCCACAGGCGAGGTCCCCGAACCCGGTCATAGGTCGTGCGCACGGTCAGGGCGTCGTCGATCCTGGCGGCCTTGCGGAAGGCGATGTCCAGGCGGGTCACGACGAATGCGCAGGGATCGGGCCGTTCCAGTAACTCCCGATGGCCGATCCCGCTTGCACGGAGGAAGTCGGTCCGTCCCCTCTCGAAGAACCTGACGTAGGAGGCGTGATAGACGAGGCCCGTGAAGTCCGTATCCTCGTAGTAGACGCGCACCGGCAGGCTGTGCTCGCGGCCACGGAAAAGGCCTGACGACGGCGCCTCAGTCATCCGCCGCCTCGTCGAAGAGGCTCGCCTGGGGCGTAGGCGTCGCCGGCGCCGAGAGGCCGAGGTGGGCGTAGGCCCTCGCACAAGCCAGGCGGCCTCGCGGCGTCCTCTGGATGAACCCCTGCTGCATGAGGAAAGGCTCGATGACGTCCTCGACAGCGTCGCGCGCCTCGGCGATGGCGTAGGCCAGGGTCTCGACCCCCGCCGGACCGCCGCCGTAGTTGTCGATCAGGGCGCGGAGGTAACGACGGTCCAGGCCGTCCAGACCAGCCTCATCCACCTCCAGCCGCGCCAGGCCGCGCGCGGCGCAGGCGCGGTCGATGCGGGAAGCGCCTTCCGCCGTCGCGAAGTCGCGAACGCGCCGGAGAAGTCGGCCGGCGACGCGAGGCGTGCCGCGAGCGCGCGCCGCAATCTCCGCGGCGCCATCGGGGGCCAGATCAACGCCCATCTTCCGCGCCGCCTGGGTCAGGACCTGCTGCAGCTCCTCCGGACTGTAGAATTCCAAACGAAGCGGAATCCCGAACCGATCCCGCAACGGCGTCGCGAGAAGTCCCGCCCGGGTCGTCGCGGCCACCAGCGTGAAGGGGGCGAGGTCGATCCGCACCGTTCGTGCGGACGGCCCTTCCCCGATCACGAGGTCCAGGGCGTGGTCCTCCATCGCCGGGTAGAGGATCTCCTCCACATTGGCGGCCAGACGATGGATCTCGTCGATGAACAGGACGTCGCGCGGTTCGAGGTTGGTGAGGATCGCAGCCAGGTCGGCCGCCTTGGCGAGCACCGGTCCCGAGGTGGCGCGGAAGCTTACGCCCAGCTCGCGCGCGACGATCTGGGCCAAGGTGGTCTTGCCCAACCCGGGCGGGCCGAAGAGGAGCACGTGGTCGAGGGCCTCTCCGCGGCCCCGGGCCGCGTCGATGAATATGCGCAGGTTCGTCTTGGCCTGGGCCTGACCGACGAACTCCGTGAGGGTCTGGGGACGCAGCGCGCGGTCGCTCGCCTCCAGGGGCGCCGCCTCCCCCGACACCAGCCGGCTCATCTGCCGAGCTCCTGCAGGGCCGCCTTGATGAGCGCCCCCTCAGGGGCGTCGTCGCCGAGCCGCACCAGGGCCTGGTCAACCAGGCGCCGGGCGAGGATCTCGGCCGTGCCCAGGCCCATGAGGGCCGCGACCGCCGAACCGGCCGGGCTCGCGGGAGGCGCAGACGGCGCGGCCACCGAGTGAGTCTGGTCCGATACGAAGGCTCCCAGGGCGATGGGTCCGCCCAGCGGCTTGTCCTTCAGCTCGGTGACGATCCGCAGGGCGAGCTTAGGACCGACGCCGTTGGCCCGCGCCACTGCGGCCTTGTCTCCACGGGCCGCGGCGGTCGCGAGCTCCCCCGGCGCGAGCACGTCGAGGACGCCCAGGGCGGCCTTTGGGCCCACCCCCTGGATTGATTGCAATAGGACGAAGGCGCTGCGCTCCTCCCGGGAGGTGAAGCCGTAGAGGCGCATTCCCTGCCCCTCAGTCCATTGGGTTTCGATGTGAAGCACGATCTCGTCGCCCACGGCTGGCAGTCGCCCGAGCGTGCGCGAACCGCAGCGCACGACGTAGCCGACGCCGCCGACATCGATCAGCCCCTCCTCCTCGCCCACCTCGGCGACGAGACCGCGCAACCGGCCGATCATGATCCGGCCCCGGAACTGGCAGAGCGATTCGCGTTCGTCATGTGTTCTTAGGTGATAGCGGCTCCGAGGCGGTCTGGGGAGGGCGCCATGGCCTCGCCGCGCCTCAAAGCGCGTGCGAAAAGGCGCCTCGCCGGACGATCTCATCGCTCGCTTGGGCGGCGAGCAGCTCCGCCTCGGCGGACGGGACGCCAAGACCCTTGAGGATCAGCGCGGCCATCTGCTGACCCAGGGCGACGGCCAGGACATTCGTCGGCTCCTGAACGATCCTGACTAGGGCAAGCTGCGTGACGCCCAGCACATAGAGCACGCCGGGCTCCACCGTCGCGACGGCGAAGCGGCCGCACGCCAGACCCGTTTCTATGTCCTCCACCAGGCCGCGGTTCAACGGCGCGGCCAGGGAGGTGTGGCCGCTGTGGATGTGCACCAGCACCCCCGCCGCCTCCGGCTCATCCAGAGCGTAACGCAGGTAGACGCAAACCGCCCGCGCCAGGCGCCGAGCTGGATCCTCGAAGCCCGTATTGGCGCGGCCGACTGCAGCCTCGACCGTCGCGCGGATCTCCGCGGCGATGACCCGCACCAGCGCCTCACGGTCAGCGAAGTGGTTGTAGAAGCTGCCCTTGCCCACCTCCGCCGCCTGCACGATCTCATCGACGGTGACGGCGTCCACCGGCCGGCGGCTGTAGAGCCGCCGCCCCGCCCCGATAAGGGCTGCGCGAGTGCGCTGCGCCCTCGGGTTCGCACTCCCCGCCGCCACGCTCAGGTGTCCGCCCGCAGACTCTTGGCCCAGGCGTCGGTCAGGGCGCGCGGCTCGCCGGTCCCGAACACATAGCGGTCCGGCCGCACCAGCACGGCCTTGGCGGCCGAACGGCCGTCCAGCCACGTCTCCAGGTCACCTCGAAACGGGGCTAGCGTCTCGCAGGCGAGGTTCAGCGTGCGCACGCCGTCCACCTTGTGCGCGGGGACGCGGCTCAGCAACCACGGCCGACACCCAAGCAGGTCGTCCATGCGGAGTGGCTCGCCGCCCTGCCGGCTGACCGGCTGGGGAAACAGCTCGCCCGCACCCGGGCTGCCCGCGAGCACGCACCCCGCTGCGAACGGCGGTGGCCGCTCCGGCGGCAGCGGCGGCGCGCCGCTGGCCTGCGCAGCCAGCATGTTGGCGTCACGCCGGGACGCCTCCATCGGGTCGCGCGTGCAGACAATCCGCCCCATCCTGATCGCCAGCTCGATCAGGGCGCGCGCGTGGGGCTCGCGCTCGGCCTGGTAGGTGTCGAGCAGGGCGTCGTCAGCACGGGCCCTTAGGACGGCGTCCAGCTTCCACGCGAGGTTGGCGGCGTCGCGCAGCCCCGAGCACATCCCCTGCCCCGCGAACGGTGGCGTCTGGTGCGCCGCGTCGCCGGCAATCATGGCGCGGCCCGATCGCCAGCGGTTCGCCACCAGGCCGTGAAAGCGGTAGACGGCCTTGCGCTCCAACGTGACCGGTCCGCAGCCCCACCGCCGGATGAGCGCCTCGATCACAGCCTCGTTGGTGATCGCTTCGGGCGTCTCGCCGGGCAGGAGCATGAATTCCCAGCGATGCCAGCCGGGGCCGCCCTGGACGCAGGTGGTCGGCCGCGCGGGATCGCAGAGCTGGACGTTGGACGTGGGCATGCGAGATCCCGCCGACGCTTTCACGTCGACCACCAGCCAGGGCTCGTCAAATTGGTAGTCGTAGAGTCCCCCGCCGATCGTCTCGCGCACGGCGCTCCTCGCCCCATCGCACCCGACGAGGTAGCGCGCGCGGATCTCCCCCGGACCGCCGGGGCCCGTGACGGTGGCGCGGACGGCGTCTGCCTCCTGCGCGAAACCCTGCAGCGCCACACCCAGGCGCGTCTCCGCGGCGTCCGATCGCGCGATCAGCTCGCGAAGCGCATTTTCCAGGCCCGGCTGGTGGAACATGTACCCAGCACCCCAGCCCGACGGCGTCTGGACGACCGCGGGGAACTTCTGGAGCAGGGACCCGTCGGCCGCGCGGAACTCGTAGTCCGGCGCGTCCCTCGCGTGCCGCATGACCTCCTCGACCAGCCCGAGCTGCTGAAACAGCCGCATGATCTCGTGGTCGAAGTGGACCGCGCGAGGCAGGGGATAGATCGCCGGGTCCTTGTCTATGGCGATCACCTGGACGCCCCTTTTGGCCAGCAGGGCGGTCAGCGCCGCGCCTACCGGACCCAGTCCGACCACCAGGACGTCACAGTCGAAACCGTCAGCCATCTCACGCCTCCGCCGCGCAGGGGTTGTCCAAGGCCCCCAGGCCTTCGATCTCCACCCGCACGCGATCGCCGGGCTTGAGAAAGCGCATCGGCTTCATCGCTGCGCCGATACCGCCGGGGGTGCCGGTGAAGATCAGGTCGCCGGGC
>DATHPX010000259.1:0-23294 GCA_035483335.1 Caulobacteraceae bacterium
CATGGCCCGCAGCGCGGCGGTGGTTTAATCGGCGCGCCATGGACAGCTACATCTTCGCCCCGCCCGTCTATCCCGCCGTTCCGGTGCTGGCGACGCCGGCGCTGTTCCCAGTCCGCCGTATCCTTTGCGTCGGCCGCAACTATGCCGCCCATGCCCGCGAGATGGGCGGCGACGAGCGCGATCCGCCGTTCTTCTTCGCCAAGCCCGCCGACGCCGTCGTGATTCCGGGCGAAGCGGTCCCCTATCCGACGCGCACCGCAGACCTGCACCACGAGGTGGAGCTCGTCGTGGCGCTCAACCGCGCCGGCGAGGACATCGACCCTAAGGTGGCGCTCGATCTGGTGTTCGGCTACGCCGTCGGCGTCGATCTGACGCGCCGGGACCTGCAGGGGGCCGCGAAAGCCAAGGGCCAGCCCTGGGAGTCCGGCAAGGGTTTCGACTGTTCGGCCCCCGTCAGCGCGATCCGGCCGTGGACCGGCGCAGCGCCCACCGGCGCAATCACCCTGACCGTGAATGGCGAGATGCGTCAGTCCGGGAGGATCGAGGACATGATCTGGAGCGTGGCGGAGGTCATCGCCGAGGCCTCCAAGCTGTGGCGGCTGGCGCCCGGCGACCTGATCTTCACCGGCACCCCCGAGGGGGTCGGCCCGATGGTCCGCGGCGACCGGGTCGTCGGCGAAGTCGAAGGCGTGGGGGCCCTCGACTTCACGATCGCCTGACCGTGGCGACAAGGCCTTAACCGTTTTCGACTAGTCGCTTCGACTCGCTTTACAAATGCGCAACGCGGCGGAGCAGGGCATGGCGAGAACGTCGGCGCGAGGGGCGCCAGCAGTCGGCTGGCGTCGGCATGGCGCAAGGGCGGCGGGAGCGATCCCGGCGGGCGCCGGCGCGGCCCTGGTCCTGGCTTTGGCGACCTATCACGCCGCTGATC
This sequence comes from Caulobacteraceae bacterium, assembly GCA_035483335.1. Lineage (GTDB taxonomy): Bacteria > Pseudomonadota > Alphaproteobacteria > Caulobacterales > Caulobacteraceae > Acaudatibacter. Next base: position 932 of record DATHPX010000259.1, read on the forward strand.
CAAGCTTCGACGCCGCCGGCGCCGGACCGCCGGCGAATCTGTTGGGCGAGGTCGGGGCAAACGCTGCCGATGCGGTCATGCAGCTGCTTGGCCTCGGCGGTTGGGCGGCCGCGCTGCTGCTTCTTCTGGGCGGCGTCGCGCGCCTTCGGGGACGCTCGGAAGCGGGCGCGCTCGGAAAGTCGGCCATTCGCCTGCTCTTCGGTCTGAGCGCGGTCATCCTCACGGCGTCCGCCCTGGCCGCTGCGCCCACGCCTCGCGTCTGGCCGCTGGCCGCCGGCCTGGGCGGCGCGATCGGAGATCTGGTCGCCCGCGCCGTCAGCGACCTCGCGGAACGGCTTGGGTCGGACCGTCCCGACCTTGTCGCCGCCGGCGTCCTGGGCCTCTGCGGCCTGATCCTGGCGTGCCTCGCCCTGGGTTGGTCGCCATCCCTGCCAAGACTGCGGCTGCCGTCCTGGCGGCGATCGTCGACGGCGGATGACGAGGAGGAAGACGACTTTGACGCAGTCGCCGAACCTGCTGCGGCAAGGCGGACGGCATGGTCGGCGGAGGCCGTCGCGCCCCAGACGGCTGCCGAGGAACCGCCGTTCGAGATCGACCCGCAGCCCTATGCTCCCACGGCGGCGGATGGCTCGGGAGCAGAACCCACTCTCGCGATCAAGGCGCCGAAGGCGCCTGTGCGCACCTCCCAGCGGGAGGTGCGGGAGAGCCAGCCGACCCTCCCGTTCGGCGAATCCGACGGTTTCCGCCTGCCCGAGCTGGCCATGCTGGCCAAGCCCAAGCCGCGCGCTTCGGCCTACGACGAGGACGCCCTGCGCCAGAACGCCCGGCTGCTCGAAGGCGTCCTTTCCGAGTTCGGCGTTCGCGGCCAGATCGACAACATCCGCCCGGGCCCCGTGGTGACCCTGTACGAGCTCGTTCCCGCGCCCGGGGTGAAGTCGGCGCGGGTCGTGGCGCTGTCCGACGACATCGCCCGCTCGATGAGCGTCGCGGCGTGCCGCGTAGCGGTCGTGCCGGGCCGCAACGCCATCGGCATCGAACTGCCCAACGCGCGCCGCGAGACCGTCTACCTGCGCGACCTGCTCTCCAGCGCCGAGTACGAGAAGGCCGGGCAGGCCCTGCCGCTGGCGCTTGGCGAGACCATCGGCGGAGAGCCCTACATCGTCGATCTCGCCCGCATGCCCCACCTGCTGATCGCCGGCACCACCGGCTCGGGCAAGTCGGTGGGGGTCAACGCCATGATCCTGTCGATTCTCTACCGGCTGCCGCCAGAGCGGTGCCGGTTCATCATGATCGACCCGAAGATGCTCGAGCTGTCGGTCTATGACGGCATTCCCCACCTGCTGGCGCCGGTGGTGACCGATCCGAAGAAGGCCATCGTCGCCCTGAAGTGGACCGTGCGGGAAATGGAGGACCGCTACCGCCGGATGTCGAAGATCGGCGTGCGCAATGTGGCCGGCTACAACGACAAGGCCAACGAGGCCCTCGCCAAGGGTGAGCATTTCGTGCGCACGGTGCAGACGGGCTTCGATTCGCAGGGCCGGGCGATCTTCGAGGAGGAGAAGCTCCGGCCCGAGCCCATGCCCTACCTGGTCGTGGTCATCGACGAGGTGGCCGACCTCATGCTCGTTGCCGGCAAGGACATCGAAGGGGCAGTCCAGCGCCTCGCCCAGATGGCGCGCGCCGCGGGCATCCACCTGATCATGGCGACCCAGCGCCCGTCGGTGGACGTGATCACCGGCACGATCAAGGCGAACTTCCCCACCCGGATCAGTTTCCAGGTCACCTCCAAGATCGATTCTCGGACCATCATGGGCGAGCAGGGGGCCGAACAGCTGCTTGGCCTGGGCGATATGCTCTACATGGCCGGGGGCGGGCGGATCACGCGCCTGCACGGGCCGTTCGTCTCTGACGAGGAGGTCGAGACCGTCGCCAAGTACCTGCGGGACCAGGGGGAGCCGGACTATCTCGAGGACGTCACGGCCGTTCCGGAGGAGGACGAGGACGGCGCCGGCGGCGCGTACGGCGAGGAGGGCGCCGGGTCCAACGACCTCTACGATCAGGCGGTGGCGGTCGTGACGCGGGATCGCAAGGCCTCCACCAGCTACATCCAGCGTCGCCTCCAGATCGGCTACAATCGGGCGGCTTCGCTGATTGAGCGAATGGAGCGCGAAGGCGTTGTCAGCGCCGCCAACCATGCAGGCAAGCGCGAAATCCTCGCTGGACCTCCGCCCCCGGCCTGACCTCGAGACCCGGAGACCTGGAAAGATGATCAGCCGGCGCGCCATCCTCGCGGCGCTCACCGCGCTCTTTGCGACCGCGGCGGGCGGCGCCTTCGCCCAGGCGGCGAGCGCCCTGACGCCGGAGGACGAGGCGCTGGTGCAGCGGGCGCAGACCTATCTCGATGGGCTGACGACCGCGACCGGCCGCTTCGTCCAGACCGCCCCGGACGGGCGGGAGAGCACTGGGACGGTCTGGTTGCAGCGGCCCGGGCGCGCCCGGTTCGACTACGACCCACCTTCCGGAGTGCAGATCGCCGCCGACGGTCACGTGGTCACCGAAGTCGACACGCGCCTGCGGACGATCCACAGCTATCCCCTTGGGACTACGCCCCTGTCGCTCTTCCTCGCCCGGCGCGTGGCTCTCGACGAAGGCGCGCGGGTCGAGGCGGTGCGACGCACGTCGGACGGATTCGAGGTCGATGTCAGGGACGGTCGGCGGCGGCGTGGCGGCATCGCCCTGCAGTTCCACAACGCCCCGCTCGCGCTTGCCGGGTGGATCGTGACCGACGCGCGCGGCGCCAAGGTGCAGGTGCGACTCACGCACCTGGAGCGTTCGGCCCCCAAGCCTGGAGCCTTCTTCTTCCTGCGCGCCCCGCCGCCGGAAGGCCTGTTACCGGAAGACAGAGCCTCGCCGCGGTGAGCGCAAGGACCTAGATAGGCCCCCGTGCGCCTGCGAATCGCTTCCTGGAACGTCAACTCGGTCCGCCTGCGCGCCGAGCACATCGCCCGCTTCGTCAAGGAGCAGGCTCCGGACGTTCTGTGCCTCCAGGAGATCAAGTGCCAGGAGCCCGAGTTTCCCGCCGAAGTGCTTGCAGAGGTCGGGCTCCCGCATCTGAAGATCGGCGGCCAAAAGGGCTGGCACGGCGTGGCGATCGCCTCGGCCCTTCCGCTCGAGCCCGCGCCGGCCCTCGCGATCTGCCGCGAGGGCCACGCGCGCTGCGTCTCGGCGACGGTGGCGGGCATCGAAATCCATAACCTGTACGCGCCCGCGGGGGGCGACACGCCCGACCGTGAGCTCAATCCCAAGTTCGACCACAAGCTCGACTTCTACGAGCGCCTCACCGCGGAGATGGCGAGTCGGGATCCGCGCGCGCCGCTCATCCTGCTGGGCGACCTCAACATCGCCCCTGGCGAGGCGGACGTCTGGTCCCACCGCCAGATGTCCAAGATTGTCAGCCACACGCCTGTCGAGGTGGAGGCGATGGAGATGCTGCGCGCCAGCCTCGGATTCGTCGACCTGGTGAGGGCCACCACGCCAGAGCCTGAGAAGCTGTTTTCGTGGTGGAGTTATCGCGCCGCAGATTTTCGGCGGTCGAACCGCGGCCTTCGCCTCGACCACATCTGGGCGACGCCGGGTCTGCACGCCGCCGCCTCGCGCGTCCGCGCGCCGGAGGCGCGGATCCATGACCACGTCCGCGAATGGGAGCGCCCCAGCGACCACGCCCCTGTGACGGCCGACCTGGCGGTGTGAGGTCACGCAACTCGGGTGGTCGGGACCGCAGCCCGCCTCAGGGCGCCAAGCGGTAGCCCCCGGCCTCGGTGAGGAGGAGGCGGGCGTGGCTGGGGTCGGGCTCAATCTTCTGGCGCAGCCGGTAGACGTGGGTCTCCAGTGTGTGGGTGGTCACTCCGGCGTTGTAGCCCCAGACCTCGGCCAGCAGTTCCTCCCGCGCGACGGGCTTGTCGCCGGCGCGATACAGGTACTTGAGGATGTTGGCTTCCTTGTCGGTGAGGCGAAGCTTGCGGCCCTTCTCGTCCAGGAGGACGCGATCCGCTGGATGGAATTCATAGGGGCCGATGTGGAAAACTGCGTCTTCCGACTGCTCGTGCGCCCGCAGCTGGGCGCGGATACGCGCCATCAGGACGTTGAACTTAAAGGGTTTTGTGACGTAGTCGCTTGCCCCGGCGTCGAGGCCCAGGATCGTCTCGCTCTCGCCGTCGGAGGCGGTAAGCATGATCACCGGCGCAGTGACGCCTTCTCCGCGCAACTCAGCGCAGACCTCACGGCCGTTCTTGTCCGGCAGATCGACGTCCAGCAGGATGAGGTCCGGACGGCTCCGCTTTGCGGCGGCGAGGCCTTCGCCGCCCTGGGCCGCCCCTACCGCGGAGAACTCGGGGTTGGCCTGCAGAAGTTCGCAAAGGGAGTCGCGCAGATCGTCATCGTCGTCGATGACAAGGATGGTCTTCGGTTGAGCCATGGCTGCGACCATGCACCTTTTGTCGCGGCGACGCCAAGGCCAGACGTCGCCTCAGACCTCGCTCTGAAGCGGGTGCGGACGCTCGCCGAAAACCGCCGATCCCACGCGCACGGAGGTTGCCCCGTGGGCGATCGCGATCTCGAAATCTCCGCTCATTCCCATGGAGAGGCGCGTCAGGCCATTGCGCCGTGCGATCTTCGTCAGGAGCGCGAAATGCGGCGCCGGGGGCTCGTCGGCGGGGGGGATGCACATCAGTCCCTCAATGGGCAGGCCATGTCGGGCGCGGCAGAGCTCGACGAAGGCGTCCGCCTCGCCAGGGATCACCCCCGCCTTCTGCGGCTCCTCGCCCGTGTTCACCTGCACGTAGAGACGCGGTGCGCGCCCCGCCGCCTGGATGTCGCGCTCCAGCCGCTCGGCCAGACGTGGGCGGTCGAGAGATTCAATGACATCGAAGAAGTCCACGGCCTCGCGCGCCTTGTTGGTCTGAAGCGGTCCAATGAGATGCAGTTCGAGCCCCTCGCGACGCTCACGCCATCGCGCCAGCGCCTCCTGGACGCGGTTCTCGCCGAAAACGCGCTGGCCGGCGTCCAGGACAGGGCCGATCGCGCTCCAGGGTTGCTGCTTGCTCACTGCGACCAGGTTCACGCTATCCGCCGGGCGGCCGGCTGCGATCACCGCGGCGGCGATGCGGGCCTTCACCTCCGCGAGGCCGACCGCGGCGCTCCCGGCGTCCGGGGTGGGGGATGGCGGCATTGAGGGGCGGTCCTGCTGCAGCTCTGATGCGTTCGGCCCGGAACCTAGGGCCCTGGCCTCGCAGCGCAAGCGGCTGGCCGCGGGTGCTGTTCTTCACCGACCCGGTGCGCACCCCCGATCCGGCGCGGGTGGCGGCGAGCCTGCCGCGCGGGGCGGCGATCGTCTATCGCGCCTTCGGCGCGGCTGACGCGGTTACGACTGGCCGGCGGCTGGCGCGGCTCGTGCATCGCCGAGGGGCGCTGATGTTCGTGGGCGCGGACCCGACACTCGCCACAGCCGTCGGCGCGGATGGGCTGCACCTCCCCGAGCGGTTGGCGATGCGCGGGGGCGCCAATCGCGCACTGCGGCGCCGGTTCCGCCTGAGTGCGGCCGCACACGGGCTGGCGGCCGCGCGGCGTGCACGGGCGGCCGGGGTGGAAGCGGTGGTGGTCTCGCCGGTATTCCCAAGCCGCAGTCCGTCGGCAGGTCGGCCGATCGGAGCCTTGAGGTTTCGCGCGCTGGTTCGCGCGGCTGGGCTGCCGGTCTACGCCCTCGGCGGCGTCAATCCTCGCACGGCAATGGCCTTAAAGGGCTGCGGCGCGGCTGGCCTTGCGGCGGTGGAAGCGCTGGACGCCAGCCCTGCCCTTCGCCGCACGCCGTCTAGAACTTGAAGGTGGTTTGCAACCGCACGCGTGGATTTGGCGCCTGGGGCGTTGGGAGACGCTGGGACTCCAGCGGGATCCCCTGATCGGGCGCGATGGTCACACCGCCTCCGATGTGAAGTCGCGGCGTCACCTTGTAGAAGAGGCCCGGCTCGAGATCGCGCATGTCGGGCTCGCGGTCCGTTCGCGAATCGACGCCGAGCCGCAGGCCCCAGCGACCTTTCTTGGAGTCCCACTCTAGCGTGCGGCCTGGCGCCGCGGGCGCTGGAGCGGCAAAATCATTGGCGGCAAGGAGAACCTGAGCCTGCGAGGACATTTCGGCATGCGCGCTCACGCCTGCTGCGCAGACGCAAACGGCTCCGAAAGCCCCTATGAGCTGTGCAGGTTTCATCACCTTGCTCGCTCGCATACCCCCACGGCCTCGGCCGCCATCCCTGCGGCATCGTGGCTCGACTAAGAGATCGTAAACGCGCGGCGACGACCGACGTCAACTGCGGCGACCCGCGAATCGGCCCTCTTGCGCCTGAAGGCCTCTTGCTGTGGCGCGTTCGCCACGCGATTGCCGTTTTGCGGTCTAAAGCGAATGCTGTAGACGCATGGCCCCGCGGGCGCCCGGGAGCGCGGCGCATCGCCGAAAACGGATATGGATCTGATGATCATTGTGAGTCAGCGCGGCTGGTGGATCCGCAGTTCCGCGACCGTACTGGCGTGCGTCGGCGCCCTCGCCTTATCGGCCTGCGGCGGCAAGCCGAACCATGGAACGCCCGCTCACGCCCCTGCCGGCGCGATCGGTGTGAACAGCTATCTGTGGCGCGCCACCCTCGACACGCTCTCGTTCATGCCGCTGGCTTCGGCCGACCCCTATGGCGGTGTGGTGACCACCGACTGGTACATCAACCCGGAACGTCCCACAGAGCGATTCAAGGTGACGGTCTATATCCTGGACGCGCGCCTGCGCGCGGATGGGCTGGCGGTCAATGTCTACAAGGAAATCAGCAACGGCCAGGGCGGCTGGATTCCCTCGCCGACCGCCGACCAGACCAGCTCCGACATCGAGAACGCCATCCTGACCAAGGCCCGACAGCTTCGACTTTCGAACCTGAAGGGCTAGCGGACGCGCCAGTCGTCGCCCGCGGCATGGTCATCGTAGCGGCGCCGCGCTAAGCCTCGGGGTCGCTATCCCCCAGCGGCAAGTGTGAAGAGCAGCGCAGGTATGGTCCGATACAACCCCAAGTCGGTCGAGCCCAAGTGGCGCGCGGCCTGGGACGCGGCCGACGCCTTCCAGGCTGAGACCGGCGCGGACAAGCCGAAGTACTATGTTCTGGAAATGTTCCCATATCCGTCAGGGAACCTGCACGTCGGGCATGCCCGCAACTACGCCATGGGCGACGTGGTCGCCCGCTACAAACGCGCCCGGGGATTCAATGTCCTGCATCCAATGGGCTGGGACGCCTTTGGCCTGCCGGCGGAGAATGCGGCGCAGGAGCGCGGGGTCGATCCCGCGGCCTGGACCAGGGGCAATATCGACCGGATGCGAGCCGAGCTGAAGGCGCTGGGCCTGTCGATCGACTGGTCGCGCGAGCTGGCGACCTGCGATCCGGCTTATTACGGCCGCCAGCAAGCCTGGTTCCTGCGGCTGCTCGATCGCGGGCTGGTCTATCGCAAGGAGGGGGTCGTGAACTGGGACCCCGTCGACTTGACCGTCCTGGCGAACGAACAGGTCATCGACGGGCTCGGCTGGCGTTCGGGCGCGCCGGTCGAGCGGCGGAAGCTGACCCAGTGGTTCCTGCGGATCACCGACTATGCGGATGACCTGTTGGAGGGCCTGCAGTCGCTTGACCGCTGGCCGGACAAAGTCCGCCTGATGCAGGAAAACTGGATCGGCAAGTCGCGCGGCCTGCGTTTGGACTTCGCCTTCGCCACGCCCGAGCCCGCGCCGTCCATTACGGTCTACACCACCAGGCCCGACACCCTGTTCGGCGCCAGCTTCCTGGCCGTGGCCCCAGACCACCCCCTTGCCGAGCGCCTGGCGGCCAGCGACGAACGCGTGCGGGACTTCGTCGCCCGCTGCCGTCTGGGCGGCACCTCGGAAGCCGAGATTGAGTCGGCTGAGAAGCTCGGCTGGGATACGGGCCTCGAGGTTGTTCATCCCTTCGACCCCAACTGGCGCCTGCCGGTCTGGATCGCGAACTTTGTCCTGATGGAGTACGGGACCGGCGCCATCTTTGGTTGCCCCGCCCACGACCAGCGCGACCTGGACTTCGCCCGCAAGTACGAGTTGCCCGTGCGACCCGTGGTGCTGCCTCCTGACGCTGACCCGGCGTCGTTTCACGTGAAACAGGAGGCCTATGTTGGGCCGGGCCGGATCTTCAACTCCGGTTTCATAGATGGACTGGAAGTCGAGCCGGCCAAGGCCGCCGCGATCGCCGAGATCGAGCGGCTCGGCGTCGGCGTCGGCGCCACCATCTATCGCCTGCGAGACTGGGGGGTCTCACGACAGCGTGGGTGGGGCTGCCCCATTCCGGTCATCCATTGCCAGTCCTGCGGCGTCGTCCCGGTCCCGGAAGACCAGCTGCCCGTACGCCTGCCCGACGGGATGGATTTCAGCCGCCCGGGCAATCCCATGGCGCGAGACGAGGCGTGGAGGCAGGTGTCCTGCCCCAAGTGCGGCGGAGCCGCCCAGCGGGAAACCGACACGCTGGACACCTTCGTCGATTCCTCCTGGTATTTCGCACGCTTCGCCAATCCGGCAGCGGAGGCCCCGATCGACGGCGCCGCGGCCGACTACTGGCTCCCGGTGGATCAGTATATCGGCGGGGTCGAGCACGCGGTCCTGCACCTGCTCTACGCCCGCTTCGTCACCCGCGCCCTGGCGGACGAGGGGATACTGAAGGTGAAGGAGCCCTTCGCGGGCCTGTTCACCCAGGGGATGGTGACTCATGAGACCTATCGCCGCCAGAACGGGGAATGGGTCGAACCGGGTCTCGTCGAGATCGAGACCGAAGGCGCGACGCGTCGGGCGCGCATGGCGGACTCCGGGGAGCCTCTGATCGTCGGCGACGTCGAGAAGATGTCGAAGTCCAAGCGCAACGTCGTGGCCCCGGCGGACATCGCCGAGACCTATGGCGTAGACGCCGCACGCCTGTTTGTCCTGTCGGACTCGCCGCCCGAGCGCGACGTGCAGTGGACGGCGGCGGGCGTCGAGGGCGCGTGGCGGCTGATCAACCGGATCTGGGCGGAGTTCGACGCCCTCGACGCCGACGTCGGGAAGGGAGATGCGGCCGCCGACCTCGAGCTCACGCGCGCCACGCACAAGGCGATCAAGGCGGTGACCGAGGCGATCGAGGGCTTCCGGTTCAACAGCGCTGTGGCGCGGCTTTATGAGTTCACTGCTGTCGTGCGGTCCGCGCGCGTCGACGGGACGACGTCCGCGGACGCACAACGAGAAGCGCTCAGCGTCCTGGGCCGCCTGGTGGCTCCGTTCGCGCCGCACCTGGCGGAAGAGTGCTGGTCGCGGCTCGGCAAAGCTGGCCTGATCGCGCAGGCGCCTTGGCCGGCCTGGAATCCCGCGCTCAGCGAGGACGAGGAGCGCACCCTCCCGGTCCAGATCAACGGCAAGCGCCGGGGAGAGGTGCGCGCGCCCGCGGGGGCCTCGGCCGCCGAGGTCGAGCAAATCGTCATGGGCGACGACGAGATCCGTCGCCGCCTGGAAGGACTCACGGTACGAAAGGTGATCGTGGTGCCCGACCGCATCGTCAACCTGGTCGCCGGATGAGCCCGCACCGGGCGCAACTCGCCGGCGGCGCGATCGCCGCTCTCGCCCTCGCGACGGCGCTGGGCGGATGCGGCTTTACGCCCTTGTACGCGACGCCCGGCGTCAGCTCCGGCCTCGCCTCCATCGACGTCACCGCGCCGCACGGCCGCGTCGGCTACCTGCTGCGAGAGGATCTCGACGACGCCCTCGGACGCGACAAGTCCACGCCTGCGGCCTATCGCCTGGAGCTGACCTTAGTGCAAAGCCGCGGTCCGCGCGGACTGAACATCAACGACGTGGCCGAGTACTACGATCTTGGCCTGACGGTTCAGTACCGCCTGGTCTCCATCGCCACCGGCAAGGTCGCGGCCAGCGGCGCGGTGACGAGTCAGGTCAGCTACGACGACACCGGCCAGGCCTATGCCGACATCGCCGCTGCGCAGGACGCGCAGGGTCGCATCGCCAATGACGCCGCGCAGCGGATTCAGGTGCAGCTCGCCTCCTGGATGCACCGGCAGGCGCAGGGCGGCGACTGACCCAGCGCGGCCGTGCTTCTCAACCGGCGCCCCGATCTCGAGAAATTCCTCGCCTCGCCCGGCGCCGCGCGCGCGGCGGTCGTCCACGGCCGCGACCATGGAGTCGTCCGCGAGCGCGCCGACGCCCTCGCCAGGGCCGCCACCGACCGGCCGGACGATCCCTTCGACGTCGCCCTGCTGACGGATGCCGACGTCGTCTCGGAGGAAGGCCGGCTCGAGGGCGAGCTGATGGCGGTCTCGATGCTCGGCGGGCGGCGGCTGGTTCGCCTGCGCCTCAGCGGAGAGTCCGTGGCGGCCGAGCGCATCGCCGGCGAGGCCCTGGCCCGCCACCTCGCCGGAGAGCTCAATCCGGACGCCTTCCTGCTGGTGGAGGCCGGGCAGCTCCGCAACGATTCCGTCCTCGTGCGCGGCGGCAAGGATTCGCCGCTGTGTGGCGTCATCCCCTGCTACGAGGACGAGCCGGGTGAGCTGGCGCGCATGGCGCGCGCCGCCCTCAGCCAGGAGGGCCTCGCCCTCGGCGCGGACGCCCTGGAGGTGTTCGTCGGGCGCCTGCCCCACGACCGCGGGGTGGCGCGACAGGAGATCGAGCGCCTTATCCTCTTCCTGGGGCCTGGCAGGCCGGGCCAAGCCAGCCTCGCCGATCTTACGCCCTTCTTTGGCGTCGAACCGGAAGCCTCGCTCGGTGAAGCCGCCCTGCACGCCTTCGGAGGCCGCCTTGCCGCGGCGCAGACCCAGCTTCGGCTTGCGCAGCAAGAAGGGGAGGGCGGCGTCGCTGCGATCCGCGCCATAGCCCTGCATCTTGGCCGGCTGCGCAAGGTCGGGATCGCCCGCGCAGGAGGCGCCAGCCCCCAGGCCGCGGTGAAGTCTGCGGGGATCTTCTGGAAGAACGAGCGCGAAGTCCTGCGCCAGGCCAATGCCTGGACGCTCGCGACCCTGGCCGGGCCCCAGGCGGATATCCTCGCCGCCGAGATCGCCTGCAAACGCGCGGGGTCTCCAGATCGCCTGCTGGCCGAGCGCCTCGCCTTCTCGATCGCCCACCAGGCTCGGCGGCTGGGCCTCTAGCTATCGCGGCGACTGCCCGCGATCAGACGGCGCGCGATCTCGTCCAATTGTTCGAGCGTACGATACTCGATCAACACCTGGCCGGATTCGCCCGAATGGCGGATCGAGACCGACAGGCCCAGCGCTTCGGACAAATCGCTCTCCAGCGCACGGGTGTCGTCGTCCTTGGCGGGAGCTGCAGGGCGAGAGGGGCGACCCGCCCGCTCCCGCGCCTGCCGCGCGAGTGCCTCCACCTGCCGCACGTTCAGCCCGCGCGCGACGATGGCGTCGGCCATGGCCTCCGCGTCCTGCAGGTCGAGAAGAGCCCGGGCGTGACCGGCGGTGAGGCGCCCGGTCTCCACGTGGGCCTGGACGCCCGGCGGCAGTCGGGTCAACCGGATCGTATTGGCGACGTGGCTGCGGCTCTTGCCGACGACGCGGGCGATCTCGTCGGCCGAGCGGCTGAACCGCTCGCTCATGAGCTGATAGCCGCGGGCCTCCTCCAGGGCGTTGAGGTCGGCGCGCTGGATGTTCTCGATCAGCGCCACTTCCATCACCTCGGCCGGGGTCAGATCGCGCACGAGGGCGGGGATCGTCCTCAGGCCGGCCAGCTGAGCCGCGCGCCAGCGGCGCTCGCCGGCGATGATCTGATGCTCGCTGGGGGTTTCCGGCAGAGGGCGAACCAGGATCGGCTGGATCACGCCGCGCTCGCGGATCGACTCGGCCAGTTCGTCGAGCTCGGGCTGGGAAAAGGCGCGCCGGGGTTGCTCAGGGTTTGGGCGCACCAGCTCGAGTGGAAGCTCGACCACCCCGGCCTCCCGCCGCCGTTCAGGCGTCACGGCCGATTGCGCCTCTTCCAGAAGAGCCGACAGCCCCCGTCCCAGACCCCGGCGTTGCTCCGCCATCCTCATCCGCCTCTCATGTACCCTACCGCCCCCGGCGCCGACTTCAGGCGACCAGCTGACCGCGCTTCTTCTCTCGCGCGATCATCTCTCGCGCCAGGTCGAGATAGGCCCGGCTGCCCGCGCAATGCAGATCGTAGATCAGCGCCGGCTTGCCGTGCGAGGGCGCCTCGGAGACGCGCACATTGCGGGGGATCATCGTCTCGTAGACCGCCTCCTTGAGATGGCCGCGCACGTCGTTGGCCACCTGGGACGAGAGGCTGTTGCGTCGGTCGAACATGGTCAGCACGACGCCCTGGATGGAAAGGCGTGGATTTAGCGAGGCGCGCACCTGCTCGATCGTGCGGAGCAGCTGGCTGAGGCCCTCCAAAGCGAAAAACTCACACTGCAGCGGCACCAGCACGGCGTCGGCCGCAACCAAGGCGTTCACCGTCAAGAGGTTGAGTGAGGGCGGGCAGTCGATCAGGACGTAGTCGAAGGCGTCGGGGTCGAGCGCCTCGAGCGCGTCGCGCAGGCGAAACGCCCGACGGTGCGTCTGACCAAGCTCCAACTCGACGCCCGAAAGGTCAGCTTCGGCTGGGATAAGGCACAGGTTCGGGACACCGGTCGGGACGATGACCTCCGCCACCGACGCGCCGTCGATGAGCACGTCATAGAGGGTCTTGCCGCGCATCTGCGGGTGCAGGCCAAGCCCGGTCGAGGCGTTGCCCTGCGGGTCGTGATCGATCAGCAGAACGCGCTGACCCACCGCCGCCAGGGCCGTGCCAAGGTTGATCGCCGTCGTCGTCTTGCCCACGCCGCCTTTCTGGTTGGCGATGGCGAGAATGCGGACTCTAGCGTCTTGGGGCACGGGTGAGGTTCCTGATCGAAACGAGGCGTCCGCGCGGGTCACTCAAGCTCGTCTCACACTTAACCTCGAATCGCCAGCGCCCCCGCGCCGCATCGATCTCGGCTTGCGCGTCCGCCCCCTTCAGGAACAGGCCGCGCGCCCCAAGCGACATGAAGGGTGCGGCAAAATCGAGCAGCCGTTCGAGGGGCGCGCAGGCCCTGGCGGTCGCCAGCTCGACCTGAAGACGGAAGTCTTCCGCCCGGCCGTGCCGCACCACCGCCGGCAGCTCGAGGTGGTCGACAACCGACTGCAGGAAGCGGCACCGCTTGGCCATGCTCTCCACCAGGTCCACCCGCGCGCCCTCGCGGCCCTTGAGCAGGATCGCCAGGACGAGGCCCGGAAAACCCGCGCCGGAGCCCAGGTCCGCCCATTTCACAGCTTCGCGCTCGAACCAGAGCAGCTGGGCGCTGTCGAGAAAGTGGCGGGTCCAGAACTGCGGCAGGGTCGCCGCGCCCACCAGATTCGTCTCCTGATTCGCCGCTTCGAGCATCAGGCGAAAGGTCTCGGCGTCGGCCGCGCGGGCCTCGTTCCAGTCCAGCGCCTCCCAGAAGCCGGACGGAAGCGCCTCGCCCTCAGGCGGCGCGGCGACGGACATGCGCCAGAAGGGCCGTGAGGGCGCCGGGCGTCACGCCCTCAATGCGCGCAGCCTGGCCCAGTGTCGCTGGCGCGACGGCGGAGAGCTTCTCCTGGACCTCCGCGGAAAGGCCGCCGAGGGCGCGATAGTCGAGGTCCGTGGGGAGGGCGAGGTCCTCGTCCCGTCGGAACAGGGCCACGTCCGCCTCCTGGCGAGCCAAGTAGCCGTGATAGGCCGCGTCGATCTCCACCTGCTCGCGGGCGAAGGCGGGCCAGGACGCGATTTGCGGCCAGACGCGGGCGAGCTCGTCGAAGCCGATCTCGGGATGGGCCAGGAGCTGAATGAGCGAGCGGGGTTGGCCGTCGGCCGAGACGCGGAAGCCGGCCCGGGCCGCCTCCGCCGGCGAAAGCTTCAGCTCGCTGGCTGCGGCGCGCGCGTCCGCAAGCACAGTCGCCTTGGCCGTCCAGGCCCCGCGGCGGTCCGCGCCGACGCATCCCCAGGTTTCTCCGACACCGGTAAGCCGCTGGTCCGCATTGTCGGCGCGCAGGCGCAAGCGATACTCCGCCCGGCTGGTGAACATGCGGTAGGGCTCGGTGACTCCTCGCGTGACGAGGTCGTCGATCAGAACGCCGACATAGGCCTCGTCGCGGCCGAGTACGACCGGGTCGCCTCCACCCGCCTCGCGGGCGGCGTTGATCCCGGCCATCAGGCCCTGGGCGGCCGCCTCCTCATAGCCTGTCGTTCCGTTGATCTGGCCGGCGAGATAGAGGCCCGGGGCGCGCTTCACCGCCAGGGCTGGCGTGAGCTCTCGTGGATCCACGTAGTCGTATTCGATGGCGTAGCCGTAGCGCAGGACCTCCACGCGCTCGAGACCCGGGATGGTGCGCAGGAAGCGGTCCTGGGTCGACTCGCCAAGCGAGGTGGAGATCCCGTTGGGATAGACCGTCGGATCGTCCAGGCCTTCCGGCTCGAGGAAGATCTGGTGGCTCGTCTTGTCCGCGAACCGGACGACCTTGTCTTCGATCGAGGGGCAATAGCGAGGCCCACGGCCGGACGTGCGCCCGCCATAGACAGCGGATTCCTCCAGATGCGCGGCGATGATCGCGTGCGTCGCCGGCGTGGTCGCAGTCACCCCGCAGGTGATCTGCGGGTTGGAGATCCGCTCGGTGAGGAAGGAGAACGGGATGGGAGGATCGTCGCCTGGCTGACGAGCAAGGCTTTGCCAATCGATGGTGCGTCCGTCGAGACGCGCCGGCGTACCGGTCTTCAGCCTGCCCATGGAAAGGCCAAGGCCGTACAGTCGGTCGGCGAGGCCAATCGTCGGCGCCTCCCCGAAGCGTCCCGCCGCGGTTCGCTCGGCCCCCTGCCAGATCACGCCCTTGAGAAAGGTGCCGGTGGTCAGGACCACCGCGCCGGCGCCGTAGCGGCGGCCGCTAGCGCCGATGACGCCGACGATCCGCCCCGCCTCTTCGATCAGGTCCTCAGCAGCGTCGGCGATGATGTCGAGGCCCGCTTGGGCCTCGAGCGCGCCACGCATTGCCTTGCGATAGAGCGCCCGGTCCATCTGTGCGCGCGGGCCGCGCACGGCGGCGCCGCGCGAGGCGTTGAGCATGCGGAATTGGATTCCCGCAGCATCCGCGACCTGACCCATCAGCCCGTCCAGGGCGTCGACCTCGCGGACGAGGTGGCCCTTGCCGATCCCCCCTATCGCCGGATTGCACGACATCTCGCCGATGGTCTCGACCTTGTGCGTGAGCAGCAGGGTGCGCGCGCCGACGCGCGCGGCGGCCGCGGCGGCTTCACATCCGGCGTGTCCGCCGCCGATGACGATGACATCCCAGGTGTCGTTCACGGGTTGGCCCTGCGGGTCCTAAGAAATTGGCTTCGGCGAAGCGGGAGATAGGCCGCCGGGAGGCTGGGGTCGAGTGGGGAGGGGTGTTTCACGTGAAACAACCCTCACTTGCCGATGCAGAAGCTGGAAAACACCTTATCCAGCACGTCCTCCGCGCCCACCTCTCCCGTAATCCTAGAGAGTGCGCGGGAGGCGAGGCGGACATCCTCCGCCGCCAGTTCCGGCTCGTCCAGCATGACGAGCGCGCGTTCCAGCGCGTCACGGGCATCGGCCAGGGCGCGGGCGTGCCGGATCCGTGTGGCTGCCGGAAAATCTTGCGATTCCAACATCTTCCGCGCGGTCGATGTGAGCCAAGCGCGGACAAGCTCCGCGTCGTCCCCCCGCAGCGTCGCCTCTAGCGTCTGTAGCCCCAGCTCGCACGCCAATGCAGCCGCACCGGAAGCCGCGGCGCTCGCAGGCCGATCGGCCTTGTTCAGCACGCACAGATCGCCGCTTTTCAGCAGGTCCGAGCCGGCTTCCCAACCCTCCGCCGCCGAACGGTCGACTAGCCACAGACGAACATCCGCCTCGACAGCCCAAGCCCGAGCCCGCGCCACACCCTCACGTTCCACCGGATCGTCCGTCTGCCGTAAACCAGCCATGTCCGCCAGCAACGCCCGGTAGCCGTGGAGCTCGATCGGAACTTCGATCACGTCGCGTGTGGTGCCGGCGGTCTCGGTCACGATCGCCGCGCTGCGGCCAGCGAGGGCGTTGAGCAAAGTGCTCTTGCCGGCGTTCGGCGCACCGATGATAGCCACCCGCCAGCCCTCACGGATCGCCCGGCCGCGCCCGAGGTCCTGCCCGGCCTGGGCGAGGTCGGCGGACAGGGCCTCCATACGTCGGCGGGCAAGGTCGAGGCCGGCGTCGATGTCCTCGTCGGGAAAATCGACAAGCGCCTCCAGGCGCGCGCGAATTTCCACCAAGGCTTCGCGCCAGGCGGCGTGGCGGCCCGAGAGCTCCCCATCCAGCTGGGCGAGGGCCTGGCGGGCCTGGGCCCTGGTCTCAGCGTCCACGAGGTCGGCGATCGCCTCGGCCTGGGCGAGGTCGAGCTTGCCGGCTTCAAAGGCGCGACGGGTGAATTCCCCTGGCTCGGCGAGCCGAACGCCCAGCTGCGCGAGGCGCTGGAGGACCGCCTGCACGACGAACCGGCTCCCGTGGAGATGCAGCTCCGCGCAGTCCTCGCCGGTGTAACTCCGGGGGGCCGGGAACCAGAGGACGAGCGCGCGGTCGAGGATCTCGCCGTCGGCGTCGCGCAGGGGTCGCAGCACGGCCTGGCGGGGCCGGCCAGGCGTTGCGCCCAGGGCGGCAAGAGCCTCGCGAACGCCCGGCCCACTGAGCCGGACGACGGCGATGGCGGAGCGGCCCGGCGCGGTGGCCAGGGCCGCAATGGTGGAGGTCCCGGCGCTAGAGGCGCCAGGCCCCATCAGGTGTTCATCGACTGGAAGAAGTCGGCGTTGTTCTTCGACTGCCGGAGCTTGTCGAGAAGGAACTCGATCGCGTCCTGCGGGCCCATCGGGTTGAGGATCCGGCGCAGGACAAACGTCTTCTGCAGCTGATCTCGCGGCGTGATCAGCTCTTCCTTACGCGTGCCCGACTTCAGCACGTCGATGGCCGGGTAGATCCGCTTGTCGGCGACCTTCCGGTCAAGAACGATTTCCGAGTTACCGGTGCCCTTGAACTCTTCGAAGATCACTTCATCCATCCGGCTGCCGGTGTCGATCAAGGCGGTCGCGATGATCGTCAGCGACCCGCCCTCTTCGATGTTGCGCGCCGCGCCGAAGAAGCGCTTGGGCTTTTGCAGGGCGTTGGCGTCGACACCGCCGGTGAGCACCTTGCCCGAAGACGGCACGGTGGTGTTGTAGGCGCGGCCGAGGCGGGTGACCGAGTCGAGCAGGATCACGACGTCGCGCTTGTGCTCCACGAGGCGCTTGGCCTTCTCGATCACCATCTCGGCGACCTGGACGTGGCGGATCGCCGGTTCGTCGAAGGTGGAGGAGATGACCTCGCCGCGGACCGTGCGCTGCATGTCGGTCACTTCTTCCGGCCGCTCGTCGATCAACAGGACGATCAGATAAACGTCCGGGTAGTTGGCGGCCACCGACTTGGCGATGTTCTGCAACATCACGGTCTTACCCACCCGCGGTGGGGCGACGATGAGGCAGCGCTGACCCTTGCCAAGCGGGGCGACGATGTCGATCACCCGGCCGGAGCGATCCTTCAGGGTGGGATCGTCCATCTCCATCGTCATCCGCTCCTCTGGGTAGAGCGGGGTGAGGTTGTCGAAGTGGACCTTGTGGCGAACGTTCTCGGGGTTCTCGAAGTTGACCTTGTCGACCTTCACCAGGGCGAAGTAGCGCTCGCCTTCACGTGGGGAGCGGATGCCGCCCTCGACCGTGTCACCAGTGCGGAGGCCGAACCGGCGGATCTGGGAGGGACTGACATAGATATCGTCCGGTCCCGGCAGGTAATTGGCTTCGGGGCTGCGCAGGAAGCCGAAGCCGTCCTGCACCACTTCCAGCGTCCCGGAGCCGAAGATCTCCAGGCCCTCTTCGGCCGAAGCCTTGAGGATCGCGAACATCATGTCCTGCTTGCGCATGGCGTTCGCGTTTTCGATGTCGAACTGCTCGGCGAAGGCGAGAAGCTCGGCGGGCGACTTCTCCTTCAGCTCCTGCAGGGACATTCGGCTTACATCGAGGCCGGCCGGACGGGCGCCTTCGGCGCCTTCCTCGTTCGGGGCCATCACGACGCCATCTTCCGAGGTCTCGGGAGCGTCGATATCCAGTATGTCTACCATCGAGTTTGGACTCTTGTGGGGTGACTCCGTCGACACGACCGGAGCCCTTTTTGTCGGGACCGACGATTCACGACCCTCCGAGACATAACTATCCTCGGGCGTATCGGATCATCGGATGTGTCGGACGCACTCGGCGCTGAACGGGCCGTCGTGGTCTGTCTGTGGGGCGGGGGAGCCGCGCCCTTACCGGTGCGCGGATCGACGTGGACGGAAACATACCCCGATAGCCCCGTCAAGGCCGACGAGACTTAGATAGGGAGCTTGGTGACCACCGCCAAGACGATGACCGCCGCGACTATGAACGGCAGCTCGTTGGTCATGCGCCAGAATCTCTCGCTGCGCGGGCGCAGGCCCTGGGCCAGACCTTTTCGTGCGCGACCAAGAAAATGATGCCACCAGAGCAGGAAGGCCACGCCGCAGAGCTTGACGATCAGCCAGGGCGTCAACAGCAGACGCCAGCCCTCCAACCACACCAGGGTCCCGCCGAGAATAAGCACGGCGATCATCGAGGGGTTCATGATAATGCGCAGGAGCTTGGCCTCCATGACCTGGAAAGTCTGGTCCATCTCCGAGCCGGGCGTCGCGCGTGTGTGATAGGCGAAGAGCCGCGGGAGATAGAGCAGCCCGGCCATCCACGCGATCACCGCCAGGATGTGCACGGCCTTCACCACCAGGATCAGCATCGCCCCTCCAGTCCATGTCCTGCCCGATGGGGGCAGCGGCCGAACGTCGCGGGGCACGGCGCCCCGTCCGGACCCAACCCTTTTCGTCCAAGCGCCCGCTCCACTGCGTCGGCCAGGCCCTCGATGAAGACCGGCGTCACGCCAACCACTGCGGCTCTCAGATACATGCTCACGCCGCGTTCACGCGCCAGCCGCTCATAGTCGTGGTCGAGTTCCACAAGGGTCTCGACGTGGTCGGAAACGAAGGCGATGGGATCGACGAGCACGCCCAGGCCTTCACCGATCGCCTCTTCGATCGCCTCGGGCGTCGAGGGACCCAGCCAGCGCAGGGGCCCGACCCGACTCTGATAACAGATCTTCCAGTCCCACCCCTCGCCCAGCACCGCAGCGACCCGCGCACATGTCGCCTCCACCTGCCACTGGTACGGGTCACCTCCCGCCACCACGCGCTCGGGAAGCCCATGGGCGGAGAACAGCAGTCGCACCTTGGGCCCTCCCGCAGCTTCCCAGACCTCGCGGATGCGATCGGCATGCGCCTCCACCAGGCCGCCGTTGTCGTACCAGCAGCAAAGGGTGCTCACCCTTCCAGATCCCCGATACGCCTTGCGCCAGGCCTTCAGGGAAGAGGCGGTGGTGGTCGTCGAGTACTGGGGATAGAGCGGCGCGAGGACCACCTCGTCGGGAGCGAACCGCTCCACCTCCCGCGCTGTCTCCTCGCTCAGGGGCGACCAGTAGCGCATGGCGACAAAGACCTTCACCTCATCCGCCGGGCGGCGCGCAGCGAGGCTGGCCTCCAGAGCCTGCGCCTGCACACGCGTTTCGGGGAGTAAAGGAGAGCCGCCGCCCATGATCGCGTAGTTCGCGATTGCCTGACGACGCCGACGCCTGGCGATCAGCGCTGCAAGGGGTCGCCGGATGAGCCAGGGCAAGCCTATGATCGCCGGATCGGAGAATAGATTCTCGAG
The DNA here is from genome assembly GCA_035483335.1 of Caulobacteraceae bacterium. Lineage (GTDB taxonomy): Bacteria > Pseudomonadota > Alphaproteobacteria > Caulobacterales > Caulobacteraceae > Acaudatibacter. The sequence continues at coordinate 20,829 of DATHPX010000259.1, forward strand.
GAATGGCCGTACGGCCTCGGGGCCGTCCGGACCACCGAGATTGAACAGGACCACCGCGAGCCTCGATCCTGTCGCGCCCAAGACTGTCCGCCTCCGTGGAGTCTCACGTCGACGACCGCTCGTCGGACCCCGTCGGTCTCAAGGCGTCAGGGCCCAAAGGAGGTCAAGCCTCCGGGTGCATCCAAGCGCACGATCCGACGTTTCTTACTCTTAACTCATTCTTAAGGTTTTGAAGGCAGTGATGGTAGGCCGGCGTCTAGCGGGGTCAGAGCACGCTCATACCTGACGTGCACCGCGAGCCCCCAGACGCACGCCCTTCTGGATAAGCCTTGCGAACAGGCTGGGCGCGCCGGGGATAAAACCGTAATTCATTGATGTTTATCGGTTTGGCGGTTCCGGGTGTTGTGTTTGGCCGGGGCGCCGCTCGACGGATTCACACCTGTGAAATCGCGCCGGCGAGGGCCGTTAACCTGTGTGGAATTCTGCGGACGGTGGGGGAAAAATCGGCCCCTTCGTCCACCGACAAGCACCGTGGCCACGACAGGGCGTCGGGCAGGCGAGATTTTGCCCACCGGCGGCGGAGTCGCTAAGAGGTCCTCCACAGGTTCATCGACAGCTTTTTTTACAAGGGGCGACGCCTCGCACGGACATGGTCGCCAACACACGGTTCGCCACCTACTTCCATCTGCATCTGGTCTCCGACTCGACAGGGGAGACGCTCAACGCCATGGCGCGTGCGGCCTGCGCCAGGTTCAACGATGTCCTCGAGATCGAGCACATCTACGCCCTGGTGCGCTCTGCCCATCAGGTGGACCGCGTGCTCAAGGAGATCGCCGAGGCGCCCGGCGTGGTCCTTCACACCATCGTCGATCAGTCCCTGCGCGACGCGCTGGAGGCAGGGTGCCAGAAGCTGGAAATGCCGTGCTTCGGCGCCCTCGATCCGCTGGTGTCGGCCCTGTCGTGGTATCTCGGCGCGCCGCTCTCTACCCGGGTGGGCGCGCAGTACTCGCTGGACAACGACTACTTCAATCGGATGGACGCGCTCTCCTACGCCCTTGGACATGACGATGGACAGGGGACACAGGACCTGCAGAGCGCCGACGTCGTCCTGGTGGGAGTCTCGCGGACCTCGAAGACGCCGACGTGTATCTATCTGGCCCATCGCGGCGTGCGGGCGGCGAACGTGCCCCTCGTCTCGCCAGCGGAACCGCCGATCGCCCTGAAGAGTCTCAGAGGAGTCCCGGTCGTCGGGCTGACCGTTTCTCCCGACCGTCTGGTGCAGATTCGGCGCAATCGGCTGCGAAGCCTCAATGAGGGCCGCGACAGCAGCTATGTGGACATCGACATGGTCCGCAGCGAGATCGTCGCTGCGCGCCGGCTGTTCGAACGCCAGGGCTGGCCCGTGATCGACGTGACGCGACGCTCGGTCGAGGAGACCGCCGCGGCGGTGATCAACATCCTGTCCGGCGGCCACGGCCAGGTGGAGGTGATCGGGTGAGGCCAGTGATCCTGGCCTCGGCAAGCGCCACGCGAGCGAAGGTGCTCGCCGCCGCCGGGGTGGCGTTCCGTGTTTCGCCGTCCAGGGTGGACGAAGCGCCGATCAAGGCGCGGCTCCTTGCCGCAGGCGCGGGCCCCCGGGTGATTGCGGCGCGTCTCGCGGAGGCCAAGGCGCGTGACGTCGCGGGTCGGGAGCCTGGCCTGGTGATCGGCGCGGACCAGACCCTGGAGATGGATGGGGAACTCTTCGACAAGACGCAGAGCCTGGACGAGACCCGCCAGGTGCTTGAGCGCCTCCGCGGGCGCAGCTTCGAACTGCATGCGGCGGTGGCGCTAGCCAATGGCGCCGATCTCCTCTGGCAAGGCGGCGATACCGCCCGCCTGACGATGCGCGACTTCAGCGACGCGTTCCTGGAGGGCTACCTTGCGCGCAACGCGCAGGCCCTCGGCTCCAGCCTGGGCGGGTTCGAACTCGAGTCGGAGGGCGCTCAGCTCTTTGAATCCATGGAGGGCGATTACTTCGCTGTCCTCGGTTTGCCGCTGATGCCGCTGCTGGCCCAACTGCGGCTGGCGGGTTCCATCGCCGCATGAGCGGGCGGATCAGCGGGGCGACCCTGGTGGCCGGGGTCGTGGGAGCGCCCGTGCGCCATTCGCTCAGTCCGCTGATCCACAATGCCTGGCTCGAGGCCTCAGGGGTGGATGGCGTCTATGTGGCGTTCAGTCCCCCGGCGAGCGGTTTCGCCGCCTTCTGCCAAGGGCTGCGCGGCGGCGCCATCCGGGGACTGAATGTCACGGCCCCGTTCAAGGAAGAGGCGCTCGCGCTGGCGGACGAACCCACCCCTCGAGCGGTCGCAGCCGGCTCGGCGAACCTGTTGTTGTTCGAGGGGGACGGGCGGATCCGCGCGGACAGCACCGACGGTCGGGGGCTGCTGCAGGCGTTTGCGGAACAAGCCGCGGGGTTCGATCCGG
>DATHPX010000260.1:0-8875 GCA_035483335.1 Caulobacteraceae bacterium
AATCCGCCTGCGATCCCCAGGCTGAGATTGATCGGCGTGCGGTAGGGAAAATCGATCCACACGATCGGGCTGCTGACCTGATCCACCCCCGACCCGACAATGTCTCGGAGGTCGGATGGACCCAGGACCGGGATGTACAGATAGGGTCCTGGATGGACGCCGTAGTGGCCCAGGGTGTCGCCAAAGCCGTTGGGCTGGTAGTGCAAACCCGCGCCCGCGGCGAGATCGATCGCGCCGGCGAGTCCAAATGTGCTGTTCACGATGAGCCGGGTGAGCGCTTCAATCGCCCGATGGGGTCGAAGCTGCAACAGGTCGTTCAGAATGACCTGCGGCTCCGACAGGTTCACGATGACGTTGCCGATGATCCTGACGAGCGGTCCGGGCGTGAGCCCCTGCGACAGCCGCGCCAGAGGCCCAACAATGTAATGGTCGAGCTTCATGCTGAAGGCGAAGCTGCGTCGATTGAACTTCTCGTATGGGTCGACATCGCCCGAGGCCTTGGCGTGGGCGGCGGCCGGGAGGAGGGCGATGACGCAGGCGAGAGCTAGGAAGGGCGTTCGGGGCACTTGGGGCTCCTTGGCGCGCTCCGATAGTCCAGCTTGGCGGGAGGGTTCAACGGCAAGCCGAAGCAACGTATCTGGAGGCGGGCGGTTCGCCGTCCGCGCGACCGTGCTGTTTCGGCTCGCCCCGCGATTGGACGCGGGCGCCCGTTTAGAGGACCCCAAGGCCTGACCCACTCAAACACCTCCGTCGCGGCGCCCCGGTTCGTCCTCGCGCGCCTGGTGGCCTTTTGCGCGCGCCACGCCCTGCCGATCGCCCTGGTCGGGCTCGCGCTTGGCGTCGCGGCCGTCTGGTTCTCCGCGACCCACTTCTCGCTGTCGAGCGACACCGTAGGCCTGATTTCGCCAAAATTGCCATGGCGACACCGCGAACAGGCCTTCAATCGGCTCTTTCAGCCCGAAGGCGATCAGATTGTCGTGGTGATCGACGCGGCCACCCCCGAGCTGGCCAGCGAGGCGGCACAGGGGCTGACGGCGCGACTCACCAGCCGGCGCGATCTCTATCGCGACGTCCAGCGGGCCGACGGCGGACCGTTCTTCGAGCGCGAGGGCCTGCTCTTCGAGTCGCTTCCGGATGTCAAATCGCAGCTCGACGCCCTGGTGAGCGGCCAGCCTTTCCTCGGCCCATTGGCCGAGGACCCGAGCCTGCGCGGACTCGCAGGCGCCCTCGGGACGGCGGTGCAGGGCGTCACTTCCGGAAACGCCAAGCTCGCGGACCTCAAACGTCCGATCCTGGCGCTCGATAGCGCCCTGGCCGATCTGCGCGCCGGTCACCCCAAGCCCTTTTCATGGCGGACGCTGATTTCCGGAAAGCCTGCGACTGTGCGTGAGCGCCGGCAGATCGTTTTAGTCAGTCCTGTGCTGAACTTCTCGCGCCTGCTCTCCGGCGCCGACGCGATGGACTTCGTTCGGCAGACCGCGCGCAGCATGAGTCTGGATCCCGCCCACGGCGTGAGCGTGCGCCTCACCGGGCCGGTGCCGCTCCAGGACGAGGAGTTCGCCACGCTGGGCGAGCGGGCGGGTCTGATCGCGTCCCTGGCGGGGATCGCGATCGTCGCCATGCTCTGGATGGCGACGCGATCAGTGCGGCTGATCTGCGCCATCGTCTTCACCACGCTGCTGGGCCTGGTGTGCGCGGCGGCGGCGGGGCTGCTGATCTTCAAGACGTTCAACGTCATCTCGGTCGCCTTCATTCCGCTGTTCGTCGGCCTGGGAATCGATTTCGGCATCCAGTTTAGCGTTCGTTTTCGAACAGAAAATACGCCCGGCGTCGGTGTGGTGGCGGCTCTCGCGGCCTCAGGCGAAGGCATGGGCCGATCCCTCACCCTTGCGGCAGCCGCGATCGCCAGCGGCTTCCTCGCCTTCGTTCCCACGGCCTATATCGGAGTCTCCCAGCTGGGGATGATCGCTGGGCTGGGCATGGTCATCGCCCTGTTGCTGGCGATGTCGGTGCTTCCGGCGGTCATCCGCGTCCTCCGTCCGCCTGCGGCGCCGGCCCCCGCGGACGCCGCCGCTCTCGAACGCGTCGACGCCTTTGTCCTGGGTCACCGGCGCCTGGTGATCGGCTCCGCTCTTGCAGCCGCAGCCGTCTGCGCATCCACTCTCCCCTTTCTCCACTTCGACTTCAACACTCTGCACCTGAAGAGCGCGAAGACGGAATCGGTGAGCACCCTCCTGGACCTGATGAAGGACCCGGATTTCGCGGTGAACACGATGGAGTTGATCGAGCCCAATCTGACCGCCGCCGCCGCCGTGGCGCCCAAGTTCGAGCACGTGCCGGAGGTCGATCAGGTCAGGACCGTGATGAGCTTCGTGCCGAAGGATCAGGACGCAAAGCTCGCGGCCATCAGCGACGCCGCGCAACTGCTCGACCTAACGCTCAATCCGATCGCGGTTCAGCCTCCGCCCGCGGATGTCGAGGTGGCGTCCTCGCTCCGGACCGCTGCGCAGCAGCTCAGGACGGCGGCCGCCGCCGATCCCGCCGAGGGCGCTCCGGCGCTGCGGTTAGCCGCCCAATTCGACTGGCTGGCGGGCGCCTCGCCGCCGACGCGAACGGCCGCCGACCAGATGATCATGACCCCGCTCAAGACGGTGCTGGACCAGACGCGCCTTGCCCTCACCGCCCAACCGGTCACCCTCGCCAGCCTGCCCCGAAGCATCACGCGAGACTGGGTCGCCCCGAACGGTCAGGTCCGCGTCTCCATCATCCCCGCCGGCGATGAGAACAACAACAAGGTGTTGACCCGTTTTATCAGGGCTGTGGTCAAGGTTGCTCCCGACGCCGCGGGAACAGCCCTCGACATCCAGGAGGGCGGACGCACGGTCGCCGGCGCATTCGGCGAGGCGGGCGTTCTGTCGTTCGTGGTGATAACGATCCTTCTGCTCGCCGTGCTGCGCCGGATCCGCGATGTCGCCATCACCATGGCGCCGATCGTCCTGACCGGTCTGCTGACGCTGGGCACCTGCGTGTTTATCAATCAGCCGCTCAACTACGCCAACATCATCGCCCTGCCGCTGCTGTTCGGCATCGGTGTGGCTTTCCACATCTATTTCGTGATGGCGTGGCGCTCGGGCTCGGCGCACCTCCTGCAATCGAGTCTGCCCCGGGCGATCTTCTTCAGCGCCCTCGCCACCGCGACGGGTTTCGGGAGCCTCTGGGCCTCGAAGCACCCAGGGACGGCCAGCATGGGAAAGCTGCTGATGATCTCCCTGATCTGGACGCTGGTGTCGGCCCTGCTGTTCCAGCCAGCCCTCATGGGACCTCCGCCCAAGGACCGCCGCGCCAGTCACTGAAGGTCGAGCAGTCTCGAGCCTGAATCGTCCGCAACGATCAGGCGACGGCGGGCTCGACCTCCACTGCTCCCTGAGGACGCTCCGTCTCATCGGCGCGCCCGCAGGCGAGCGCCAGAGCGAAGTAGAGGAAGACCGCGAGCGGCCCCACGACAGGCAGTCCCGCGAACGCCAGCGCCCAGTAGGCCGCGAAGGCGAAGCCCCGCGCGCGAGCGCCCCACACGTTGAGCAGGGCGAGGACGGCCCCGGGAAGCAGCAGGGTCGTCTCGTAGTTCATCGCGTAGGGCGTCGCGATCAGGCTTGCCCCGAAAAGGGCCGTGAGTCGGGGCCAGAGGGCCCGGCTTCGGCGGAAGACCAGCACGGCCGCAAGGCAGCCGGCGCCGGCGAACGCGAGACGCCAGATGAGCAGCGAAGAGCCGGAAAGGCCGAGGCGGGCGGCAAGACCGGCCGGTGCGACGATGGCGGTGACATAGGCGGGATTTGCGGTGATGGCCGCCAGATACCTGGGCGCATAGGCGAACCAGGTGAGCCAGAGGCCAGGGCCCCATATCAAGGCCGAGAGGACGACGAAGGCCAGGCCGCTGAAGCCGGAGACGATCAGGCTTAGCCAGTGCCGCCCCCCGATCAGCGCCGCAGGGGCCATCAACAGGACCGTCGGTTTGAATGCGGCCGCCGCGCCAAGCAGCACGCCGGCAAGCACCGGGCGGCGCTCGAGCTGGGCGATACCGGCGATCGCGAGCGCGCCGGTGAGGAAGACGCATTGGCCCGAGAGCGTCGCCCAGATCGCGCCGGGCGCCAGGAGGGTCAGGGTCAGCACCAGTCCGCGGTAGCGCGGCTGAAGACCGGCGACGACGAGGCAGAAGGCGGCGATGGTGCCACCCATCCAGATGACCGCAGCTGGCCAGAACGGGAGGGCGCCGAGCGGCTGGAAGACCAGCAGGCTGTCGGGAGGGTAGGGGAACGGCCGGTCGTGGGCCGCCGGCCCCAGCAGCCACGCCTGCGCGTGATCGACGATGCTTGGGTCATAGATCTGCAGCGGATGTGTCGCCGCCAGGTGGCCGCCGGTCCACATCGCCAGGAAGTCCACGAACAACGGAGCCGCGGCCAGTTTCAGGACAAGCTGTAGCAGAACCCCGCCGATGAGGACGGGAACCGCAAGGCGCGCCAGCCGGGCGCCGGACTGACGGAGGGGGTTGTCGATAGGCGCGCGGCGCAAGGTGCTAAAGGTCACGGAGTCCCCTGGGCAGACGCCAATCGGAGTCGATTGCGGCTCAACACGGCCTCCGTCCAAGAGACCAAGAGTCGCGTCCGCCTGTCAGCATCCCCGACACCGGCTGGCAAGTCCAAACCGCTCGGTGCGTCAAGGCGCCGATCCCAGATGTGGTGTCCGTTCGCAGGAGCGCATCGATCGCGGCGGACCGATGCGCTCCCGCCCGTCAGCTTAGGGTGACGGTTCCGGCGCGATCAGCGCCCCCCAAAAACGCCGGGCGCCCCCATTGGAATAGACCAGGGGCCGGCCTCTCGGAAACGTGGCGGTGCGACGCAAGCGATCGCCTAAAGTCTTCGATTGCCTGGATTTCGTCCTTCCCGTTCGGCGGACAAAATTCGGGCCCCTCGCATTGTGTGTGGGGGTCACTGGCGAGGGGCCCCATACTTCTAGGCGCCGGGGATCGGGCGTTCAACGCGCCGTCACTGCCCAAGGCAGTATCGAAATGCTTCTCAACGGCGCCGGTTCCATCCGCCGGCAAGGCTCTGTCTCTTGCCCGAGGGAATGGTCCGAGCGTCCATTGACCCGAATCAAGGCGGATGCGGCGACCTCTGGCTCCTTTCGTGCGCGTGTGACGGAGGCTGCGCGCATGATCGATTCGGCGGAGGAGCTCGCCCGTCTGTGCAATGAGGCTCACGCCGGGGGGGCCGACTTCCCGACGATCTGGCGCACGCTCCTCAGCACACACCCGTGGATCTGCGGCATTCCGCGCCAGACGCGCCTCGACGGGGAGCCAGTGCTCGAGGCCGGCCTGGTGACAGGCCAGAGCCTGCTTTTCGGAAGCGACGGGTTCACGCTCCGCTAGGTCCAGTCGTTCGGCGGCCTCACCAGATCCGCCCACGGAGCGCGATCCGGTGGCGCGCTGTCGGTGGCGCGCGGAACCTGTTTGTCGAACTTGGATTAGTCTTACCGCCCCTGAGCCTCAATCGCTTGGGGAGCGACCGTGGCCTTATTCCCGTTGGGGACCTGAACTGACCTCGTCGATCCCACTCAGCCTGATACCCACGGCGCTCGTCGACAGCGCTGGCCCTGCCGCGTGCCGCCTTGGTTTCAACCGCCGGTGAGGCTCGACGTGCATTGACGCATCAGGGCAGCCGTTCAAAGGAATTTCCCGTCGACGACGCCCGCTACCGGCAACTGGTGGACGCGATCACCGACTACGCGATCTACATGCTCGATCCGACAGGGATCGTGACGAGCTGGAACGCGGGAGCCGAACGTTTCAAGGGTTATTCCGCCGAGGAGATCCTCGGTCGCCATTTCTCAATCTTCTATACCGAAGAAGACAGGGCCGCCGGCCTTCCCGCGACGGCCTTGAGGCTGGCGAAGACCGAAGGGCGGTTCGAGCGCGAAGGATGGCGCGTGCGCAAGGACGGCGCGCGCTTCTGGGCCCACGTGGTCATAGATCCGATCCGGGAGCCCTCCGGCAGGCTGATCGGCTACGCCAAGATCACGCGGGACCTGACCGAGCGGCGCAACGCCGAGGAGGCGCTGAAACGGAGCGAGGAGCTGTTCCGGCTCCTCGTTCGAGGGGTCACCGACTACGCAATCTACATGCTCGACACCGAGGGCCGCGTTTCGAGCTGGAACGCCGGCGCTCAGCGGATCAAGGGATATTCGCCCGACGAGATCATCGGCGAACACTTCTCGCGCTTCTACACCGAGGAGGACAAGCAAGAGGACGTCCCCGGCCGGGGCCTCAGGACAGCCGAGCGCGAGGGACGGTGGGAGACCGAGGGCTGGCGGGTCCGCAAGGACGGCAGCCGCTTCTGGGCTCATGTCATCATCGACGCCCTGCGCAGCGATTATGGCGAGCTGCTGGGCTTCGCAAAGATCACGCGCGACATCACCGAGAGGAAGGAGGCCGAGCGGGCGCTCGAGCAGGCTCGCCAGGCGCTGTTCCAATCCCAGAAGATGGATGCGCTCGGCCAGCTCACCGGCGGCGTCGCGCACGACTTCAACAACCTGCTGACCATCATTGTGGGCGGGCTGGACACCGTAGCGCGCAGCAAGCCCGACGAAACGGTGCGGATAGACCGCGCGCTGGACATGGCGCGCCACGCTGCGGAGCGAGCTGCGAGCCTCACCTCCCGGCTGCTGGCGTTTTCACGGCGCCAGCCGCTACAGCCGACGCCGACGGACCTGAACATCCTGGTGCGCAACATGACCGAACTGCTCCACCGCACCTTGGGCGAACAGGTGGAGATCGAGGGCGTGCTCTCCACGGGGCTGTGGATGGTCGACGTGGACCAGAACCAGCTGGAGAGCGCGATCCTCAATCTCGCGGTCAACGCGCGAGACGCGATGCCGAACGGCGGCAAGCTGACCATCGAGTCGGCGAATACCAATCTCGACCACAACTACGCTGCGACCGAGTCCGACGTGGTTCCGGGCCCATACGTTGTCCTGTCGATTTGCGACACCGGCTCGGGGATAGCCGAGGACGTGCTGCAGCGCGTGTTCGAGCCCTTCTTCACGACCAAGGCGCTAGGCCGCGGGACCGGCCTGGGCCTCAGCATGGTCTACGGCTTCGTCAAACAGTCGGGTGGGCACGTTACGATCTATAGCGAACCCGGCCGAGGGACTTGCGTGAAGCTCTACCTGCCGCAGTACACGGGCGATGAGCTTGCCGCCATCAGCCGCACGCCGGAAGAGTGTCCGGGAGCGCGAAATGACGAGGTGGTCCTGGTTGTGGAAGACAACGACCAGGTTCGCGCCTTCAGCGTGATGGCCCTGACCGATCTTGGTTACAAGGTGCTCGAAGCACGGACCGCGGAAGAAGCCCTTCCAGTGCTGGCGGCAGGTCAGCGGATAGATCTGCTGTTCACCGATGTCATGTTGCCGGGCGAGACGGGCCGATTCCTCGGGGATCGGGCCGGAGAGCTGCGGCCAGGACTCCGGGTCCTCTTCACCACCGGCTATTCGCGTGACGCCATCGTCCACCACGGCCGCCTCGACCGCGGGGTCGAACTCCTGCTCAAGCCCTTCACCTTCGATCAGCTCGCCAGGCGCGTGCGCGAGGTCCTCGACACGTCCATATCCAGGAGGGCGGGCGCCAGTTCGTGAGACGCCCTGAGCGGGACGGATTTTGTCGTGCTTCAAACAGTACGCTGGCGTGCGGAGGCGACGCGGGTTAACAATGTTTAACTCGCGCTCGTCCCTGGTTCAGGGGGCCTCATGCTGAATCAGAGCGCCGGGGGTGCGTGGCGTAGCGGAGGGGCGGCGTATGACCGAAAGGTTCGTCCGGGATCAAAACATCAGTCGCTTCGAGGCGCTCCTGGAAACCGAGACCGACGGGGAGAAGCGCGAGCTTCTACACGGCCTCCTGATCGAGGAAGAGGATCGCATCACCTCGCCGCTCGAGCATCTCCAGCGACTGGAGGTCTTCATCGAGCATCTCGCTATCGTCATCGCGCGCCAGAAGCGCGTCATCGCAGAACTGGTGGCTGCCGGACGGGACGAGCGGCGCGCGCGCTTGTTGCTGATCCAGCTCAATTGCACCCATACCTTGTTCAGACACCGTCGTCGGCTGCTGGACGCCTCGGCGCCTTCTTTGCCTGAGCTCGCTTCGCCACTGGGCGAGAACGTGGTTTCCCGTACTTTTCAGATTGGTGGGGACGGAGGGAATCGAACCCTCACGGCCAAAGGCCAACGGATTTTAAGTCCGCTGCGTCTACCGGTTCCGCCACGTCCCCGAGGGCTAGGGTTGTCTTAGCCTGTTGGCGGGCTGCCCGCGAGCCGCCTACGAGTCCACTTCGGCAGCGTAAGCCCGGACAAAGGCCTCGGCCGCATTGCGGGCGCGCCGGGCGATCGTCGCGGGATCGGGTTCGGGCCCGGCGTTGAGCAGCCGCAGATCGATATACTCAGCCTCGAACATTCCCTTCAGGTGCATCGCCATCACCCAAGGGTCGGCGCGCCGAAGTCGGCCCGCGGTGATCTGCTCATCGAAATAAGCACACAATTTGAGCCAACCCCGGCGCAGCCCCTGTTCGTAAAACTGCCCGCCGATGCCGCTCTCCGCCGGCATCCCCGCCACCATCCGATAGTTGGCGATCGGCCGCGGGCTGGTCACCTTGGCGATATAGAGCTTGCCGAACCGTTCCAGCGCTTTGTGCAAATCTGGAGTGGATCGCACAGCGTCCAACATCACATCGGTGTCCGTGGCGATATCCTCCTGGACGCACGCGACGAACAGCTCCTCCTTGGTTGGGAAGTAGCTGTAGAGCGTCGTCTTCGAGCCGCCCAGCCGCTCGGAGAT
>DATHPX010000261.1:0-24194 GCA_035483335.1 Caulobacteraceae bacterium
ACCCACGGCGAGGGTCAGGGTAAGGGTTCGCTTCAGCATCGATCTCTTCTCTCTCCGACCGCCTCCCCTCAAACCGAGCTATTCGCCAATTAAAATTGACCGAAATTTGATCGATCGAAAGAAGGTGCGGCGTCGACCTAATTCCAGACGGTCTGACGTCGTTCCATGTGGCAGGGAAACCACGGCTGGATTCTCCCTTCGTCAGCGGTGCGGCGACCTGGTCTTCCTGGACAGTTTGCCGGTTCGGTCGTGCAATGCGCCACGGGCGAGCTCTGGCGCCGCCCGTTGGAAGAAGGGGTCTGCCATGGCCTCCGCTCGGGTCGTTCTCGGATTTCGGCCCCACACCTATTGGACCGCCGTCGTCGCCGTAGCGGGCGAGGTCGGGCAGCCCGAGGTGATTCGCCGGGCGCGGCTCGAGTTCGCCGAGGGAGACACCCGACTCGTCTATCACCGGGCGGCGACGATGGCGCCGGACGCTGCGGCGCGGTGGGTCGAAACGGTGAGGTCGCGGACGCGCGAGGCGGCGGGCCTGGCGCTCGCGCCGCTGCTGCAGGACATGGCGACGGAGGGTTACGCGGTCGCCCGGGCGGTGGTCCCGCGCGGCGGGGGCCGGGTCCCGAATCGACTGGACGAGATCGTCCGCAGTCACTCAGCCCAGCATGCGGCGGAGGGGGAGTTCTATCGCGATGTCGTCGCCGACGCCTGCGGCGATGCAGGGCTCGCGGTGACAAGGCTCGTCGAGCGGGAGCTGCACGCCCTCGCCGCGGACCTGCTGGGGGAGAGGGTCGAGGTCGTGAAGGAGCGCCTGCAGACGCTCGGCCGCACGCTCGGGCCGCCCTGGAGCGAGGACCAGAGGCTGGCCATGCTCGCGGCCTGGGTTGGTCTCGCAGGCGAGAAGGGCGTCTCCGCCGCGCCGATGGCGGCCGATCCGATCTGATCGCACGCCGCGTGGCCCCCCTGCCTGGGGGCTTGGTGGGGAGGGCAAGCTGTGAGACGAGCGCCCGATCTAGAGATAGAGGGGAGCCGTCGATGGGCCACGTCCTGTTCCGCAACGCCCGCGTCTTCGACGGCGCGTCCGCCGACCTCCGCCCAGGTTGCGATGTCCTCGTCGCCGACGGCGTGATCCAGGCAGTGTCGGAGACGCCGGCGCCCGCCGGCAGCGCGGAGGTCATCGACTGTGGCGGCCGCGTGCTGATGCCCGGGCTGATCGACGCCCACGTGCATGTCTATGCCGCAAGCGTGAACCTTGGGCGGGTCGTGCGTTGGCCATCCACCTATCTCGCCCACTTCGCCGCGCGGTTCCTCGAGGCCAGCCTCGACCGCGGCTTCACCAGCGTGAGGGACATGGGCGGAGGCGACGTCGGCCTCGCCAACGCCTTGCGCGACGGCCTCGTCCAGGGGCCCCGGCTGTTCTATGGCGGCCGCGTGATCAGCCAGACCGGCGGCCACGGGGACCTGCGTCCGGGCGACTCCGAGCTCGAAGACGTGGCGGCGTGCGCCTGCGCGTGCCGCGCCGATGCGATCGCGGTCATCGCGGACGGCGTGGACGCGGTGCGCAAGGCGGTGCGTGAGGAGCTGAGGCGCGGCGCCGCGCACATCAAGATCATGGGCTCGGGCGGTGTCGCCTCTCCGACCGACCCCCTCGACAAATGTCAGTACTCGGACGAGGAGATCGCTGCGGCCGTCGACGAGGCTCAGCGGATGGGGAAGTACGTCGCCGCCCACTGTCATCCAGCGGAGGCAATCCGCCGGTGCGTCGACCTCGGCGTGCGATCGATCGAGCACGCCACGCTGATCGACGACGCGACCGCCGTCTTCATGGCCGAGCGCGACGCCTTCGCCGTCCCGACGATGGCGACCATCTTCGCATTGATGGACGAAGGCGCGGCGCTGGGCCTGCCGCCGATCAGCCTCGAAAAACTGGAACGGGTCGCCGCCGCGGCTCTGGAGAGCCTCGAGATTCTACATCGGGCCGGTGTCCGGATGGGACTGGGCACCGACCTCCTGGGCGCGCTGCACGCCCGACAGACCAGTGAATTCGAGCTCCGCGCGCGCGTCCTGCCACCGCTCGAGATTCTGCGCAGCGCCTGTCAGGTGAACGCCGAGCTTCTGGGCGAGGCTGGGCGTCTGGGTTGCTTGCGCGAAGGCGCATTGGCCGACCTTCTCGTGGTCGACGGCGATCCGCTTACGGACATTTCCGTCCTTGGCGGACAGGGCGAGCGCCTGGCCGTCGTGATGACCCAGGGCCGGCTGCACAAGCGGACGATCTGACCGCGCGAGGTCAGGCCGCCGATCTGGTCGTCCGGCGCGCGCGGCTCAGGACGCCCACGAGACCCAGTCCGATCAGCATCATCGCCCAGTCCGCCGGTTCCGGCACCCCGCCATAGCCGGTGCACTGTGGGCAGTCGGCGAGGAACTCCGGCGGGACCGCGAACGGCGAACAGCCTGGGCTGGTCGGATCGCACGAGTTGCCCGGCAGCGCTGGGTCCGGGATCACGGGCGTGAGAAAATTCTGAAGCACGTCTCCGTTGGTCCAGCCTATGTCGTAGTATGTCTGACTCATCGGGGGATCGCCTGGTGGATCCATGAACACGCCGGGCACAGGACCAAAAATGCTATTCAGGTCGAATCTTGTTATCCGATTCGTACCAAAGATCTGGTTACCGACGAGATTATACCAGAAGACGTCATATCCCCCGACGCTATTATACTTTGTGAATCCCCAATACTGGTAGTTCGGCGACTTCAGGCCGCGAGCTCCGGGATACAGGGGCGTATAGGGGGTGACCGGCGCGCTCCCGAGATAAGGGTTGTTGGCGCCGCCCCAGCCACCGGGCAGCCGCTTGCGGGCTTGAGCAGGTGGGACGGCGGTCATCGGACTGAGGCCGGCGAGGTTGCGGTTGGGGCCGGCCGCCGGGAAACCGGGCTGGCCGAAGAAGGTGTCGGAATTGTAGGTCGGTCCTCCGATCGCTGGAGGAACTCCAGGGCCCCCGCCGAAGTCGGCGATCGGCACCGCGCCGGTGTTCCAGACCTCGTAGATGTAGTCGTAGGTCGGCGCGCGGGCTGTCCCTTTAATCGTGTCATAGAAGATGCCGGCGGCGACGACCGCGCTCTCGCCAGGCGCGGGGCCGGCAATCGATGAATAGGACCAGCCGGAGAAGAGGATTTTTGCGTCGACTGTCTGGGGCGCGGCGGCCACAAGCCCCGCGGCGATCGCCAGGGATGTGAAGGAGACGTCGAGTTTCATCGCAAGCTCCATCGCTGAACAGCCTCGCCGCGACGCGTGGCCGCGTCCCGGTCTCCAGGATCGGCTCGGATGCGCACCGCTCAGCTGAAGCGGGGCGCTCGTTTTTTGAGAGCGGGCAGGGCGTTATCCTGCCCTATTTATGTGCGTTTTAGAACACTAAGATTTACGCTAAGTCAAGCGGCGCGAGCGTCTGGACGCGCTCCGCGACCTACGAATTCGAAGTGCTGAGCGGTCAGCTCTTGGGCAGATCGGCGGTGGTCCAGCCCCCGCCCAGAGCCTCGATCAGAGCCACCGCCGTGGCCAGGCGGCTGGACTCGACCTCGAGTTCCGAGATCTGGGCCTGGGTAGCCGCAACCTGGGCCGTGGCGACGGTGGTGAAGTCCACCGTTCCGGCGTTGTATTCGTTGAGGGTCAGGGTCTGGTTGAGCGTCGCAGCCTTGGCGGCCGATTGGAGCAAAACCTGTTCGCCGCCATAGATCCTCTGAGCGGCGAGGTTGTCCTCGACGCCCTGGAACGCGGTGAGGACGGTCTCGCGGTAGTTGGCGACCGACTCGTCATACTGGGCGCGGAATTGCCGGACCTTGGCCCCTCGAAGTCCGGCGTCGAACACGGTTTCGGAGACGCTGGCCCCAATGCCCCAGATGAAGTTCGAGGTGTTGAACAGGTTGGCGAGTTCGTTCGACTGGAAGCCGCCGTTGGCGGTCAGGGTGAGCGTTGGGTAATAGGCCGCGATCTGAACCCCGATCAGCTCGTTGGCGGCGGCAGCGGCCCGTTCGGCCTCGGCGACGTCGGGACGGCGCTGAAGTAGCTCTGAGGGAAGGACGGTAGGAATCTCGGGCAGCTTCAAGTTCCACGGCGCCGACTCGATCTTCAGTTCGGCGGGCGGAACGCCGACGAGGACGGCGATCGCGTGCTCCATCAGGGCCCGCAAACGCGCCACGTCCTGGTAGGTCGCCTGGAGGGTCTGCAGCTGGGTCTGGGCCGTGAGCATGTCGCTCTGGGGTACGTTCCCGGCCCGGTATTGGTTCTGTGTGACCTCGAGACTGCGAGTGTAGGCGGCCACCTCGGCGCCGTAGAGCCGCTCCTCCTCGTCGTACTGGCGCAGAAGGATGTAGTCGCTGGCAAGCTCAGTCTGCAGTGAAAGGCGCGCATTGGCGACCAGGGCCGCGTCCGACTGGGCCGTCGCCTTGGCGTTGTTGATCGTGCGGCGGACGGCGCCCCACAGATCCGGCTCCCAGCTGGCGCCCAGGGTGGGTTCATAGTTGACGCTCGTGCTGCCCTGGAAGGTCTGCTTTATCCCCCCGGTGTTTGCCCCGGTGGCGCTTGCGGTCTTGGAAGCGATCGCCCCGCCGCCCGTGAATTCCCTCTGTCCGCTCCCGCCGAGCGTGACGGTAGGGAACAGCGCCGCGCGGTCCTCGGCGACGATCGCGTGGGCGGCCCGGTAGGCGGCCTCGTCGGCGGCGAGCGTCTGGTTTGACACGTTTACGCGCTCTTCCAGATCGTTGAGCGTCTTATCGCCGAAGACGGTCCACCAATCCTTCTTGTCGGCGGCGTCGGACGGCTGGGCGGGCGACCAGCCCTTGGCCTCCTTGAACGCCGGCGGCGTCGTGACCGCGGGCCGGTGGTAGTTCGGACCGACCATGCAGCCGCTGGCGGTCGACGCCAGCAACATAGCGGCGGTCAGGCGGCTCTTGAGGGACGTGCGCGGCATGCGGATCCTAAGGACGTCGGACTTTGTCGATTCAGGCGGAACTGGGCTGGGGAGCAGCGGCGGCGCGCCGCCCTCCGCTCCGGCGGCGCCAGTTGTGTAGACGATCGAGGTATAGATAGACCACTGGGGTCGTGAGCAGTGTGATCAACTGGCTCACCAGCAGGCCCCCGATGATGGTCACGCCGAGGGGACGGCGCAGTTCCGAGCCCTCGCCCCAACCCACCGCCAGCGGCAGGGCCCCGAGAATGGCGGCGAACGTCGTCATCATGATCGGCCGGAACCGGGTCAAAGCCGCCTGGCGGATCGAGTCGCGCGGGCTCAATCCCTGTCCCCGTTCGGCTTCCAGGGCGAAGTCGATCATCATGATCGCGTTCTTCTTCACGATGCCGATCAGAAGAATGACGCCGATGAGGGCGATGATGTCGAATTCGATATGGAAGAGGATCAGAGCGATCAGCGCCCCGGTGCCCGCCGACGGCAGGGTCGAGAGCACGGTCAGGGGGTGGATGTAGCTCTCGTAGAGTATTCCAAGGACGATGTAGATCGCCACGAGCGCGGCGAGGATGAGGATCGGCTCGTCCGCGAGTGATTGCTGGAACACCCTCGCCGTGCCCTGGAAGCTGCCGTGCACTGTGGCGGGCATTCCGATCTGGGCGCTCGCGCGCGCCACGGCCGCGGTCGCATCGCTCAGCGCGGCGCCCGGGGCGAGGTTGAACGAGATCGTCGTCGCCGGCTGGGTGTCCTGGTGATTGACCGAAGTCGGCGTCGCCTGGTCGTTCCACAGGCTGTAGGTCGCCAAGCGAATGATCTGTTCAGGCGTCGTGCTGACGGCGACGCCCTGCGAGGCCGCGCGGCCGGGGGGGGCGGCCGGTCCGGCCAGGGCGGCCACCCCGACGGCCACGTTGGTTCCTACACTGGCCGACACGCCGCCCGGGACGCCGGCGGCGTTCGCCGCGGCGGGCGCGTTCGCCGGCGTGGCCGTGGTGGCGACAGATGCGGAGCTCTGGTTGGCGGCGGAGTTGGTGGGGCCGGGCAGGGCCGTGAGGCCCAAAGTCGTGACCGAATTCCCTGGAACCTCGGTGGCGGACGAGGTCGGAGGGCTGGAGCCGAGCGGCGCGACCACGTTGGGGGCTCCGGTTGCGGTTACCTGTGGCGGCGGGCCCACAGCCGCGGTGGCCTGGGGCGCGCCGGTCAAGGTCGTCTCCGAAGACGTGGCGCCCAGCGCGGTGGTCACGGGCGCCGCGCCGATCGCTGTCGTCGTCGATGTGGGGCTGACCGGTGAGATCTCCGCGGCGCCGATGCTCGTATAGACGTACTGCAGCGCCGTGGGATCCTGGGTGAACTGCGGATCGGCCTCCATGACGATCCGGTACTGGTTGGTCTCCTTGTAGATGGTGGAGACAGGCCGCTGGCCGAACTCATCGTAGAGGTTGTTGTCGATATTGACGTTAGTCAGGTGCAGCCGGCCGGATCTGTCCCGGTCGATGTGCACGTAGGTTTCCAGCCCGTGGTCCTCCTGGTCGCTGTTGACGTCGACCATCCCCGGCTGCCGCTTGAGCGCTTCGGAGAGACGACCGGCCCACAGGCGCACGCTCGCAAGGTCCTGCCCTTCGATCGTGTACTGGTAGGTGGCGTTGCTCGAGCGGCCGCCGACGCGGATGTCCTGGGCCGGGTTGAGGAAGAGGCTGGTGCCGATGACACGCGTGAGCTTGGGCCGCAGGCGCTCCACCACCTCCGCCGAGCCGCCCTTGCGCTCGTCGCGCGGCTTCAACTCGGTGATGAGAAAGCCGCCAGCGGCGTTGCTGCCGGCGAACGCGGCCACCGTCGACACCGACGGATCGCGGTCGATGATGTTCACCAGCCGCCGCAGCCGTCCCGCCGTCAGCCCGAACGAACTCGACTGGTCGGTCTGCAGACCGCCGACGATGAGGCCGGTGTCCTGGGTCGGGAAGAAGCCCTTCTGCACCACCCCGAACAGGAAGATCGTGAGAACGATGCAGGCGCCGAGCACCACGAGCATGACCGGACCCGAATCCAGTGACCAGTCGAGGGCGCGCTCGTAGGTCCGCTGCATGCGCGAGAAAAGCCCCTCGGCGAAGCGGCCAAAGCGGCTCGGCGGCCGGTCCTTCCGGGGAGGATCCACGAGGTAGGCGCTCATCATCGGCGTGGTCGTGAGCGACACGACCAGCGAGACCAGAACCGCCGCCGAGAGGGTTGCCGCGAACTCCCGGAACAGGCGCCCGACGATGCCGCCCATCAGCAGGATGGGCAGGAAGACGGCCACCAGGGAGATGCTGATCGAGATGACTGTGAAGCCGACTTCCTTCGCGCCGAGCAGGGCCGCCTCGAAGCGGTCCATCCCGGCTTCCACGTGCCTCGTGATGTTCTCCAGCACGACGATGGCGTCGTCGACGACGAAGCCGGTCGATACGGTGAGGGCCATCAGCGAGAGGTTGTCGAGAGAAAAGCCCAGCAGGTACATGACCGCGAGCGCGCCGAGCAGAGAGACGGTCACCGCCACGCTCGGGATCAGGATCGCCCGACCGTTGCGCAGGAAGAAGGCGACCACCGCCACCACTAGGAGCGTCGCGATCACCACCGTGCGTTCGACCTCAGCAAGGGAGGCGCGGATCGTGATCGTCCTGTCGACAGCGACGTGCCAGTCGATATCGGGGGGAAGGGCCGCCTCAAGGGTCGGGATAAGGGCCTTCACGCGATCGGCGGTCGCGATGATGTTGGCGCCCGGCTGGCGGGAAACCTGGACGATGATCGCCGGCTGGCCGTTGAACAGGCCGAAATTGTGGACGTCCTCGACGCCGTCGATGACCCGCGCCACGTCACTGAGCCGGACCGCATTTCCATCACGGTAGGCGATCACCAGCGGCGCGTAGTCTGCGGCCGAGAGGCCGGTGTCGTTGGTGTAGATCTGGTAGCGCAGGCCGTGGCTCTGGACGATGCCTTTGGGCTGGTTGGCATTGGCCGAGGCGAGCGCGGCGCGGACGTCCTCCAGGCCGATCTGATTCCTCGACAGCTCCAGGGGGTTCAGCTCGACCCGGACGGCGGGGAGGGAGCTGCCGCCCAGGGTGACGTTGCCGACGCCCTTCACCTGGCTGAACTGCTGCTGGATGACGGTGTTGGCGACGTCGTAGATCTGACCTGGCGTGCGCGACTTCGAGGTCAGCGCCAGGACGAGGATGGGCGCGTCGGCGGGGTTCACCTTACGGTAGGTCGGGTTCTGGCGAAGGGTCTGGGGCAGGTCGACGCGCGCGGCGTTGATCGCCGCCTCCACGTCCCGGGCCGCGCCGTCAATGCTGCGGCCCAGATCAAACTGCAGAATGATCTGGGTCTGACCGACCCGGCTCTGGGACGTGATTTCAGAGACGTTGGAGATGATCCCCAGGCGCCTCTCCAGCGGCGTCGCGACGCTGGTGGCCATGGTCTCGGGGCTGGCGCCGGGCAGGGTCGCCTGCACGAAGATGGTCGGGAAATCGACCTGCGGCAGAGGCGAGACGGGGAGCAGGAAGAAGGCCGCAACGCCGGCCAGGGCCACCCCGACGGTGAGCAGGACGGTGGCGATCGGGCGCCGGATGAAGAGGGCCGAAATATTCACGTCGGCGCCGCGCCGGGATCGGGCTCCGTCCCAGGAACGCCCGTACCGGCCTCACCCCTGCGCTGTCCACGGCCTCGGCCCAGGCGGTGGGCGAGCCGGTCGAACTGTAGGTAGATCACCGGGGTCGTGAAAAGGGTGAGCGCCTGGCTGACGATCAGGCCGCCCACGATGCTGATCCCCAGCGGGTGGCGAAGCTCAGATCCCACGCCCCAGCCGAGCATGAGCGGAAGCGCGCCGAACAGGGCGGCCAGGGTCGTCATGATGATCGGGCGGAAGCGCAGCAAGGCGGCCTGATGGATTGCCTCGCGCGGCGACTTGCCCTCGACCCGTTCGGCGTCGAGGGCGAAGTCGATCATCATGATCGCGTTCTTCTTCACGATGCCGATCAAGAGGATGATGCCGATGATCCCGATCACCCCCAGGCTCTGACCGGCGATCATCAGAGCCACCAGAGCGCCCACTCCCGCCGAGGGCAGGGTGGAGAGTATCGTCACCGGGTGGATGTAGCTCTCATAGAGCACGCCCAGGACGATGTAGACGACCACGATCGCGGCCAGGATCAGCCAAAGCTCGTTGGCCATGGAGCTGCGGAACGCATTGGCGCTGCCCAGGAAGACCGTGGTGAGAGTCGAGGGGACCTTGAGCGCCTTCTCGTTGCGCTCGATCGAGCTCACCGCGTCGCCCAGATGGGCGTCCGGGGCGATGTCGAAGGAGATGTTGGCCGCCGGGAACTGGCCGACGTGGTTGATCTGCAGGGGGGAGGTGCGCGTCTCCACCGTCGCGAGGGCCCTCAACGGGGTGGCCGTTCCGGCCGGCGTGTTGACGTAGAGGTTCTTCAGCGCCTCTGGCGTCTGAGATGTCGCCGGATCCGCCTCAAGGATGACCCGCTCCTGGTTGGCCTGGGTGAAGATGGTGGAAACGATGCTCTGGCCGAAGGCGTAGTAGAGCGTGGCGTCGACGCTCGAGGGGGTCACCCCGAGCCGCGCGGCGGTGTCGCGGTCGATGTTCACAAAGGCCGACAGGCCGTTGTCCTGCAGGTCGGAGGCGACGTTCCGCAGCTTCGGATCGTGCTGCAGCTGCGCGACGATCTTCTTCGACCACTCGGCGACGGTCTCGGTGCTCGAGCCCTGGAGGGCGAACTGGTACTGGGTGCGGCCGGACGAGGCGTCGACGGTGAGGTCCTGCACCGGCTGGACGTACAGGGTGGCGCCCGGGACCCTCGCGGCGTCGGCGCGAAGGCCATCGAGGATCTGCTGCAGGTTGCTGCTGCGGTGGCCGAAGGGCTTCAGGTTGATGAGGATCCGGCCGCTGTTGAGCGTGAAATTCTGGCCGTCCACGCCGATGTAACCGGACAGGCTCTCCACGTTGGGATCCTTCAGGATCTCGTTTTGCACGGCCTCCTGCAGCTTCGACATAGAGTCGAAGGAAATCGACTGGCTGGCCTCGACCGTCGCCTGGATCAGACCGGTGTCCTGGGTTGGGAACAGGCCCTTGGGGATCAGGAAGAACAGGATCCCCGTCAGGACGAAAGTCGCCAGCGCAACGATCAGGGTCGCCGCCTGACGGTCGAGCACCCAGTTGAGAGCCGTGTCGTAGCGCGCGATCACCCCATCGATCACGGCCCTCGAGCGACGACTGAACGCGCTCTCGTGCTGTTCTTCCTGCTCGCGCGGCTCCAGCCAGCGGGCGGCCAGGGTCGGCACGAGGGTCAGGGACACCACCGCCGAGATGAGGATGGTGACGGTGAGCGCGATGGCGAACTCGCGGAACAGCCGTCCGACCACGTCGCCCATGAAGAGGAGGGGGATCAGCACCGCGATCAGCGAGACCGTCAGCGAGATGATCGTGAAGCCGATCTGTTCGGCGCCCTTGATCGCCGCCGCCATCGGCGGTTCGCCGGCCTCGATGTAGCGCGCAATGTTCTCGATCATGACGATCGCGTCGTCGACGACGAAACCGGTGGCGATCGTCAGCGCCATCAGGGTCAGGTTGTTGAGCGAGAAGTGCAGCAGATACATCGCCCCGAAGGTCCCGATCAGGGAGAGGGGCACCGCGACGCTGGCGATGAAGGTTGCCGGAAGGCTGCGCAGGAACAGAAAGATCACCAGCACCACCAGGGCGACGGCGAGGCAGAGTTCGAACTCCACGTCCTGGACCGAGGCTCGGATGCCCGTTGTGCGGTCTGTGACGATGGTCATGTCGATGCCCGACGGCAGGGAGGCCATCAGCATCGGCAATGACTTCTTGATCTGGTCGACCGTGTCGATGACGTTGGCGCCGGGCTGGCGCTGGACGTTCAGCAGGACCGCCGGCGTGTGGTCGTACCAGGCGCCCAGCTGGGTGTTCTCCGCCCCCGCCACGACCTTCGCCACGTCGGATAGGCGAACCGGAGCGTTGTTCGAGTAGGCGATGATCTGGCTCGCGTAGTCCTGCGGTGTTAGCAGCTGGTCGTTGGCGTCGATCGAATAGGATCTCGTCGGCCCGTCGAAGTTGCCCTTGGCCCCGTTCGAGTTCGCCGAGGCGATCGCCGTCGACACCTGCGACATCGACAGGTTGTAGGAAGCCAGTTGCTGGGTATTCACCTGCACGCGAACGGCGGGCTTCTGGCCTCCGCCGATGGAAACCAGCCCGACCCCGGGCAGCTGCGAGATCTTCTGGCCAAGCTGCTGGTTGGCGTAGAACTCGACGTCCGTCAGGGGCATGGTCCTGGACGTCATGGCCAGGGTCAGCACCGGCGCGTCTGCCGGATTGATCTTCGCGTAGATCGGCGGCGCAGGCAGGTTGGTGGGCAGCAGGGACGTAGCTGCGTTGATCGCCGCCTGCACCTCCTGCTCGGCGACGTCCAGCGGCAGGCTGAGGTCGAACTGAAGGGTCACCACCGACGAGCCGCCCGAGCTGACCGAACTCATGCGGCTGAGCGCCGTCATCTGTCCGAACTGAACTTCGAGCGGAGCGGTGACCGTCGTGGCCATCACCTCCGGGCTCGCGCCGGGATAGGAGGTCGTCACCTGGATCGTCGGATAGTCCACCTCCGGCAGGGCGGAGATTGGCAGGAAGCGGAAGGCGACCAGGCCGGCGAGCAGGATCGCCGCCATGAAGAGGGAGGTGGCGACAGGCCGCTCGATGAAGGGGCGCGACGGGCTCACGTGTCACAAGGTCCTTGGGCGCAGGGTCCTTGGGCGGGTTCGAACGTGGTCGGCGAAGGGCGAAACTCCGAAGTGACGATCATCCGTTCGACGGGGCTCCGCCGCCGCCTTGTCCCCCCTGGTGATTCCCGTGGTGGCGATGACCGGTCCCGGTCCCGCCGCCGGCCTGGCCCGCGCCTGGGCGTCCCTGTCCGGGCAGGATGACCGGCGCGCCATCGCGAAGGCGATCGCCGCCGTCGGTGATCACGGTCTCGCCGGCCTGCAGGCCCGAAACGACCGAGACCGTCTCAGGCGTCGCCGGACCGGTCTTGATCGGCCGCTGTTTCACGGTGCGGTTGGGCTGCAGGACCCACACATAGTCGCCGTTCGGCCCATGGCGGACCGCCGTTGTCGGCACGGTCACCTGGTTCTGCAGGGTGTCCACCAGCACGGTGGCGTTGACGAACTCGAAGGGGAACAGCTTGCCGTCAGCGTTGCTGAACTGCGCCCGTCCGTTGACGGTGCCGGTGGTCGTGTTCACGGCGTTGTCGAGGGTCAGCAGCTTGCCGACGGCGACGACGTTCGCGCCGGTGCGGTCATAGGCGGTCACCTGCAGCCCGGCTCCGCCGTTGTGGGCCATGATCTCGCCGATAGCGTCCTCCGGCAGGGGGAAGACGATGGTGATCGGGTCGAGCTGGGTGACGACCGTTACGGGCGTCGTCTCGTTCGCCGTCACCTGGTTGCCGACGTCGATCTGGCGCAGTCCGACCCGGCCAGAGACCGGGGCGGTGATGTGGGCGTATTCGAGGTTGAGCCGTGCGCTGGCGACGGAGGCCTGGTCCTGCCTCACGGTGGCCTCGTACTGCTGCACCAGGGCGACCTGGGTGTCGTAGGTCTGGGTCGCGATCGAGTCCTGGGCCTTGAGGACGGCGTAGCGGTTCAGGTCGAGCTTTGCATCCGCCAGAAGAGCCTGGTCGTGCGCCAGGACCGCCAGGTCCTGATCGAGCGCCGCCTGGAATGGGCGGGGATCGAGCAGCATCAGGAGCTGGCCCTTGCGAACCATCTGGCCTTCGCGGAATCCGACCTTCACCAGCTGTCCCGAGACGCGGGCGTTGACCTGCACAGTGGCCAGCGGCGTCACAGTGCCGAGCGCGCTCTCTGTGATCGGGATGGACCCAAGAGTCGCCCTGGCCACGCCGACCGTCGCCGGCGGGCGCCCTCCGCGGGCGAAGCTTCCCGCGCCGCCGGGGCCGCCGGCTCCAGCCCGGCCACGGGCGTGTCCCCCCGCCGCGCCGCCGCCGCCTTGGGAGCGACCGCAGAAGGCGAGCAGCGCGGCCAGCAGGACCGCGACGATGATCACGACGGCGATGGAGATCGCCTGGCGCGCGCGGCGCGGACGACGTCCGCCCGGAGGATACCCGTAGGCCGACGCGGGGTTCACTTCGCTCAAACAGTCGCTCCGGCTTCAGGCGAATCTGCGCATGGCGTCGCATGCGCCATCGGCAGTGCTCATGCCACAGGCGAGCGCCTACCCGATTGCGCGACCGAAATCGACAATGAAGACAATCGTACCGTTACGCTACGTCGCACGCGATCTGCGAACGAGTGGTTACTTGCCTGAATCGGATGCGGCGACGCCACGCCAGTCTCGCCCACAGGACGACCGGTCGAGCCTTCAACAACGCTCCCCGTTCCAGGTTCCGGAGATGTGCCGCTAGAATTTTCGAAGCGCCGAAAGATCGGTCGATGGCTGGAAGAGCAGGGCGAGGGGCGCGTGCAGCGCATTGATCACGGCGTGGAGCTCGGCGGAGCTGAGGCGGGTCCGTCCGTGCTCGGCGAGGTCGAGCCGGAGCGGGTCGAGCCGCGTCTCCGCCGCCAGCCTGGCGAGGGAGAGGCCTCGGGCTTGCCTCACCCGCTGGATGCCGCGGCCAAGGCGGACATCTTCGGTCCTGGGAAAGGCGATGACCGTCATCGTTTCCTCCGGTGTGTAGACGCCTGTTCTTGCGGCCGAGCCTAGTGGGTCTGTCTCGTTGCGCACTACGAAATCCTCTATGGGCCCCATAGATTAAATTGATTGGGTGTGGCGCCCGCAGCGCCCCATTAAGCGCGCTGCGCCAAGGGAGGCGCAGTCACAGCGGGAGGGGACGATCATGAGCTTGGCGACCAGCAAGACCCTGGAGAACCTGAAGGCGGCTTTCGCCGGCGAAAGCCAGGCGAACCGGCGGTACCTCTACTTCGCGCAGAAGGCCGACGTGGAAGGCTATAACGATGTGGCGGCGGTTTTCCGGTCCACGGCGGAAGGCGAAACCGGCCACGCGCACGGTCACCTGGAGTTCATGGAAGCGGTCGGCGACCCGGCGACGGGCCTTCCGATCGGCTCGACCAGTTCCAACCTGAAGGCCGCGATCGCCGGCGAGACCCACGAATATACGGACATGTATCCGGGCATGGCGCGCACGGCGCGCGACGAAGGCTTCGAAGAGATCGCTGACTGGTTCGAGACTCTGGCCAAGGCCGAGAAGTCCCATGCGGGACGGTTCCAGAAGGCGCTCGACGCGCTCGACTGATTCCTGCTGGAGGCGGCCCGCACGACGGGCCGCCTTCTCTTTTGGAGCTCAGGGCATGGGTGGGCGAGGTTGAGCGACGCCTCGAAGACGTCTGCGCGCGAGGGTAGTCTCGACGCGCCGTTCCGCCATCCGATCGATTGGCGGGACGAGGCCTACTACGACCTCGCCAAGGTCGAGGCCGAAATGGAACGGCAGTTCGACGTCTGTCACACGTGTCGACGCTGCTTCAACCTGTGCGATAGCTTCCCCCGCCTGTTCGACCTCATCGACGAGAGCCCGACGGGCGAACTCGACAGCGTGCCCAAGGCCGAATACGCCAAGGTCGATGAGGCGTGCACGCTGTGCGACATGTGCTTCCTCACCAAGTGCCCGTACGTCCCGCCGCACCCGTTCGACATCGACATCCCGCATCTGATCCTGCGCTACCGCGCCGCGCGCCGCCGGGCCGGCGAGAAAGAGGTCGTGCGTGAAGAGCTTGGTCGCACCGATCGCAATGGCAGGCTCGCTGCGCCGGTCGCACCCCTTGTGAACTGGGCGACCGCCCAGTCGAACAAGCCCGTGCGCAAGATCATCGAGGCGGCGGCCGGGGTCGACGCACAAGCCCTGCTGCCGACCTATGCGTCCCGGACCGCCAGCCGCCGGCTGCGTGAGCCCCTGACGCCCTCGCCCGAGGGGCCGGCCTTCGGCAAGCGGCGGGCTGTGATCTATGCGACCTGTATCGCCGAATACAATGCGCCCCAGACGGCCGAGGCCGCCGCGCGAGTTCTCGCGCGCCAGGGCGTCGAGGCGCAGCTCGTCTACCCCGAGTGCTGCGGCATGCCCGAACTCGAGGCGGGGAACCTCGCGGACGTCGCAGCCCGCGCCGAGCGCGTGGCCGCGGCCTTTGCGCCCTACATCGATCAGGGGTTCGAGATCGTCACCCTGACCGCCTCCTGCGGGCTGATGGCCAAGTTCGAATGGCCGCTGCTCCACCCTGGAAACCACGCCGTCGCACGCCTGTCGGCGGCGACCCGCGACGTCTGCGAGTATGTCGTCGGCATTTCGCGCGAGTTCGGGCTCGCCGAAGGGCTCTCGCCGGTAGAGGGCGGGATCACCCTCCACCACGCCTGCCACGCCCGGGCCCAGAACATGGGCGCGAAATCGGCGGAGATGCTGCGGCTGATCCCAGGCGCGAAGGTCGACGTCGTCGAACGGTGCTCGGGCCATGGCGGCACGTTCGGCGTCATGAAGGACACCCGGCCCATCGCCCTGAAGGTCGGGACGCCGACAGCCCGTCAGGTCATGCAGAAAGGCAACGCCAATCTCTGCTCAGACTGTCAGCTCGCGTGTGGACATCTTGGCGAAATCCTCGCCGAGATGGCGCCGGAGGGGCCCGGGCCGCGCCGCGCCCACCCGATCGAGATCCTCGCTCAAGCCTACGGCCTCGCCTAGAGAGGAGCGCAATGCCTGCAAGCCTTCGTCGCATCACGCCCGAGGACCTGTTGCCGGACGCCGAATACGCCAAGGTTCGGCGCGAACACCGCGCGGCGCTCCTGCCGGTCAAGCGCCTGCGCCGCGTGGCGCTCGGCCCGGTCTGCACCGTCTATTTCGAATCCTACGAGACCATGCTCTTCCAGGTGCAGGAGATGCTGCTCACCGAAAAGGGCGGCCCGGCCCAGGTCCTCGATGAGCTGGAGGCCTACAACCCGCTGATCCCGCAAGGGCGAGAGCTGGTGGCGACGATCATGTTCGAGATCGAGGATCCGGTGCGCCGCGACGCCACGCTGCGTCGCCTGAGCCATGTGGAAGACGACTTCTTCATGCAGGTAGGCGACGACCGGGTCTCCGGCCAGCCCGAGGGCGATGTCGAGCGCACCCGCGACGACGGCAAGACCTCCTCGGTCCACTTCGTCCGCTTCGCGCTCGATCCGTCCCAGATCGCGCGCTTCAACGACCCGGCGACCCACGTTCTCGTCGGCTGCGACCACGAGTCGTATGGCCACCTGGCGCTTCTGTCGCCCGCGACGCGGGGCGAATTGGCCAAGGATTTCGAGGCTTAAGCACTCCTTCAGGCACGTCGCTTGTGGCGAGGGCCGCGATGCGTATATTGCGCGGCCTTCGCGGCCGGCCCTTAACGCCGGCCCGTTTCGCCCCCGCGGCGATGGTGAGTTGGCCGAGTGGTTGAAGGCGCACGCTTGGAAAGCGTGTTTACGGGAGACCGTAACGAGGGTTCGAATCCCTCACTCACCGCCATCCTGCTTGGCCCTGCGGGCTTCGCAGGACAGGCCCTTCGCTTTCAGTCGAGCAGGATGCCCTCCGAAGCCTTGGCTTAGGAGGGCGACGTCGCCCCGTAGGGAGACTGCCGCACTCGTCACCTGGAATACGCCGCGAGAAACATGCGCACACTTTCGCTTGCGTGTTCTCGAAGCTCTTTCGAGCTTGGAATGGCGCCATCGCCGAGCAACATCGTGCAGTTGAGGGGTGCGGACATGATCAGCCAATTGAATTGGGTTGCGGCAAGCAGCGAATCCTCAGCCGCGAGAACTCCGCCCTTCGTCAGCTGCTCGAATATGGCCGCAAGGTTTGCAATCGCCCGGCCAGGGCCGCCGGCGTAGAGCGCTGAGCCAAGTTCCGGAAAACGGCTGACCTCGCCGATCACGAGACGGCGGAGCTGCAGGATCCTCGGAGTGAGAACGACCTCGAGTTGGCGGACGGCGTAGTCCACCAGATAGCTCTCCAGGTCGTCACCGTCGCCGAACTCGGCGACATTGTTGTGCACGCGGTCGCTAGCCTCGTTGGTGAGCGCTGACGCCATAGCAACGAAGAGCGCATCCTTGTTCGAGAAGTATGTATAGACGGTCTGCTTCGACACGCCGGCCATCTCTGCGATTTCATCCATGCTCGCGCCGAGATAGCCACCGCCAAGGAAGACCTTCGCGGCGGCTTCGAGCACCGCCGCTCGCTTGTCAGCGGACCCCTGGTCGCGTCTGACAGCTTTGACTCCCGGCTTCCTGGCCTTCATCGACTCTCCGCTGGACGCCCGACTCGCCTTGATCAATCATACTAGACGGTCTAGTCTCGTCAAACGGCATGCTCGGGGGGATAAAGCGATGTTCGACATCGTGGTCGCCAGTCGATGAACGGCTCTCGTCTCACAGCTTCGTGCTCCTGCGGCGCTGTCGAGATCGAGGCCGTCGGGCGGCCGATCGCTGCGGTGATCTGTTATTGCGACGATTGTCAGGCTGCCGCGCGACAGGTCGAGGCGATGCCGGGCGCTCCGTCCTTTCGCGAAAGCGATGGCGGAACCTCATTCGTTGTTTGCCGAAAGGATCGCATTCGCAGTGTCCGTGGCGAGTCCTTGTTGACGAAGCTGAAGCTTCGCGACAATTCGCCGACGAACCGCAAGATCGCCACATGCTGCAACAGTGTCATGGTCCTTGACTTCGACGACGGCAAACACTGGGTCGATATCTATAGTGCGCGCGTCAAGGGGAGTGCGCCGAGACCTGAGGCGCTAGTTTGCACGAAATTCGCGCCCGAGCCTCTCAACAATCCAGATCATATCCAAGCCAGCTCGGGATATTCGCCGCGAGTCATGTTCAAGATCCTTAAAGCTCGAGTCGAAATGCTGGTCTCCGGGTGAGATCGTGTGGGCTCAGACCCGCTCAGGCGGGTCGAGCCGCCAGGGCCCATCCTGGATTTTCACCTTCTCTCCGAGGTTCGCCATCTCGAAGAGCCGCTCGCCGTTGGCGATCCGCTCCTTGACCATCGCATCCCGCTCCTGAAGGCGGCCGACCTCCTTCGCCACGAACTCGGCGTAGGCCGGCGAAAAGGCGATGACCCCATCATCGTCGGCGACGACAATATCGCCAGGTTTGACGATGACCCCGCCGCAGCTGACCGGCTTATTGACCCACCCGACGCCGTTCTTCCCGCCATGAGCCGCCGTGACGGATTTTCCCCAGGTCGGGAATCCGACTTCCCGCAGGGCCGCGACATCGCGCACCGGCCCATCGCAAACGGCCCCGGCGACGCCCTTGGTCATCGCGTCGAGCCCGCCATTGCCGCCACAGAGCGCCGAGTCGCTTTCCTGCGGACCGTTGGAAAGCACCAGGACATCGCCCGCCTGGGCGACATAGAGCGCGATATGGGGGATCAGCCCGTCGCCATTGGCCGCGAAAGCGGTGACCGCGTGGCCGCATGTCCTAAGGCCCGGCGTGATGGCGCGGATCGAGCGATGCATCAGCGCCGAGGCGCTGACATGGGCCGGCAGGATGTCGCAAATGTCCGCGACCCACATGCCCCTGATGGCGTCGAGCAAGCTCGGAGCGATGCGAACAATGTCCCTATAGATCAGGTTCTCGTGGCCCATGTCGTCGCCTCGCAGTCTTGTCGGTGACCGCGCGCCGGTCTTCCCGCCGCGTCGTTTGACAAAACCATAGAGGGGCCCAGGGTGGCTTACGTCACCTTTGTTACGTAGCGGCCGATGAAAAACGATCGACTGACAGCCTTGGACGTCCTGACGAACGCGCCATGGCTGAAGGGATTGGCGCCGGGCCTACCCGAAATCCTGGTGAAGGAGGGGCGGCTCGAACGCTACCCGGCGGGGCGATGGCGTCAGGCGGCCGGCGACCCGGGAAATGGCGTCACGGCGATCATCGAAGGCGCCGTCGCGCTCTATTGCCAGGGTTCTGCGAACCAGGTCGCCCAATTCATGCAGGTCGGTCCCGGCGCCGCATTCGGCCATTCCCTGTTCACCGGCGGCGGATCGAACGTCACGGCGGTCTGCGTCGAGCCGACCCTGGTTCTCAGCGTTTCGCAGCCCGCGATCCAGCGCCTCAGTGAGTCCGAGCCGGAGCTCCTCTCGGCCGTCGTGAGGTTGGCCTACCTCAACGCCCGAACCCTGTTGCAACAGATCGCCGACCTGATCGGCCTGCCGGCGCGACAGCGCCTGGCCGCGTCGCTCCTGCAGCTGAGCCAAGGCAAGTCGCGAGGTTGGATCACCGTCGGACAGGGCGCCTTGGCGGAAATGATCGGCGTGACACGCAAGACCGCCAGCCAGTTCCTGACCGAGTTCGAGCGCGAGGGTTGGGTCGAGCTCGGTCGCAATCGCCTCAGGATCCTCGACCGCGTCGCACTTGCGCGCGCGCTCCAGGGTTGCGACGAGATCGACGCCCCAAATTGCTCTCGAGCAGACCCCGTTCAGGCGGAATCGCCCGAACGGGGATAATTTGCTTTAGCGCTTCAGGCCCCGCTGGGAGTCGCGCCGCGTCCACTGAGACGGAGCCTGCGCGGCCGAGTGGCGCGTCAGTACGAGGCAGTCAGGGCGACGGCGCCATAGTAACCCCGGGTGGGCTGGTTCGGAGCAGTGCGGAGCTGCCAGCCCATGTCGAAGTCGACGTCGAAGCGGCGGCCGATCGCATAGTGCGCCAGGACCCCGGTGCTCATCAGGTCGGCCGTCGGCGCGCCGCCCACGATCGCTTGGGGTTGGCGGAACTCGCCCACGTCGAAGAAGGCTCCGACCTGGGCAAGGTCATCCATCTTGGGATGGTGGAAAACGAGGGCGGTCGGGCTGAACGCCGGAAGCCGGATTTCCTGGTTCGTCAGCACGCCGACGCTGCCAAGCGCGGTATCGGTGTAATAGCCCCGCACGCTGCCCACGCCGCCCCCGCCGAGCTGTTCGCTGTCGGGGAGGATCCCGGTCGAGACCTGGGCCGCCACTCGCGACACCCAGCTGAAATTGTCCGGAAGGCGCGTCGTGCGCGTCACCGACAGGCGATCGTACACATAGCGAACGGTTCCGCCCGCGACGAGCGACTGCGCGGCGACATCGGTGTTGTTGGCGGTGATGTCTCCCGGAGACAAGACCAGATCGTTCTCGAGCGTCGTCTGGCCCTGGCGGTCGGTCTCGGTCAGGTCGACGGTGATCGGAAACTGATCGACCTGCAGGTCGCCCTTTATTATCGTAAAGCCAAAGAACTGGAGGTTGTTGTTGGTGACCTTGTAGTCATATCCGATCTCGAAATCACCCGTCAGCCAGTTCGTTACCCGGATATCGTGCACGAAACGGATGCTTATTTGGCCCGCGTGGCCAACCTCGTTGAAAAATATCCCAAGGTTCGGTTGCATCGTTTCGTATGATCCGAAGATCAATATCTTGTCGCCGGATTCTATGGGAATGACGTCGCTGCCGGAGTGGGAGACGAACCGGCCGTTAAAGCTTCGGGTGAACTGGTAGGACAGGATTTGCCCATCGCCGAACGCATTGCCCCAGTTGATCCCGGCGGAGAACTCCTGGAGGCCGAGCAGAGGATAACCCTGGTTGTCGTAGCCAGCGTAAATCCGGATCGGAAGGCGGTCCTTGGCCGCGAGCTCGATGTCGGTCGTTCCGGGCGTCTCGCCCGGGCGGAACACCGTATCGACGTTCAGGAACGGATTCTCGTTCAGTCGGGATACGTCGGTCTGGACGTCCTGGAGGGTCAAGATCTGACCCGGCTGCAGGCTATTGGGTTCTTCGATTACGCGCTTGTTGAA
The DNA here is from genome assembly GCA_035483335.1 of Caulobacteraceae bacterium. Classification (GTDB taxonomy): domain Bacteria; phylum Pseudomonadota; class Alphaproteobacteria; order Caulobacterales; family Caulobacteraceae; genus Acaudatibacter. The sequence goes on from DATHPX010000261.1 coordinate 20,774, forward strand.
GTAGCGGCCGCCCGTCACCGTCACGTTGCCCAGCCGGTAGGGGGTGACGACCACCTGGATCACGCCGCTGGTGACGTTCTGCGGTGGGACGGTGACGGCGACATAGGGGTGGCCGTGGCGGGCGAGGTAGGTCCGGGTCTCGTCCCGCAGCTTCTGCAGCCCAGCTTTGGTCAGAGGCTTGCCGATGAAGTGGGCGATGCGCCCTGCAAAAGCGCTCGCCTCCAGACCGGGAACGCCTCGGACAGACACTTTGGAGGCGCCGGCGTCGGCCAACGTCCGCCCGTTTGGCGCCAGCGCGCCAACTCCGTTGACGAACACGAGGCCCTTGACCTGCGCGACGAGGACCTGGTCGCCCTGGGGCTGGGCCTGGGGAAGCGGCGAGGGCGGGGCGGTGACCGTCGGCGCCGGGGTTGGCTCCGGCTGCTTGGGGGCCACGTGGGCGTAATCCTGAGCGTGCGCCCCCGCGGCAAAGCAGATCTGGCAAAACAACACGGGGCCGGCAAGGCCTTTGACGCGCGCCAACATCGCGGCTCCCGCCCTCCTGTTTGAGAACATGATGTCTTTCGCCTGATTACTGGCCGCCGAGGGAGGCAGAGTCGCTTCCACCCAGGTCGATACTGATCTGCCAGTTCTTCGACTTCTCGCCCTGCAAGAGGATCTGATCCGTCGAATTGATCAGCGGCGCCCCGCTGGTCACGTCGATCTGGCCATCGTCGGTAACCTGAAGAGTCTCGCCGGACTCGTTCAGCACGATGGGAAGTGACGCGAGCCCGTTGTTGCGCCAGGTCGAGAGAGCGCCCGGCGCCGGATAGGGGATGTAGGTCCGCGGGTCGGCCACCTCGAAGGCGACTTCCTTGACCAGCTTCTGCACCGCCGGCGGATTGGACGTGACCTGCAGCATGTAGGTGAACAGGGTGAAGCCGAAGCCGCCCGTGTTGGCCTGAGTGATGCTGGAGTCCTTGATCGCGCCCAGGCCGCTGGCGCTGGTGGGCAGGATGTAGTTGCTGAGGAGTGTGGACCCGGCGGGCGAGAAGTTGGTTGGCGAGAGCGTCGCCGTCACGGTGATGGACGGGCTGACCTGCGCCGACGCATAGGTTCCGACCGTCTGGTTGACCGTGGCGCCCTGACCCGACACGAACCCAGTCAGGCTGAAGTTGTTGGGCGTCAGGTTCGCGACCGTCGTTCCGTCGTAGCCCTTGGTGGGCGTGCCGACGATGCTCGCCGTGATGAGCGCCGGATTGATCTGGCCCGCCACGCTCACCTGGGTGGGAAGCGCGTAGTTGCTGAGCTCGGTGCCGGGCGCAGCCGTGTAGGCGGCGCTGGTGAGGCCGCTCACGGTCACCCTCTCCGCTCCGGCGTTGGCGGACGAATAGGTCCCGACCTGCGCCCCCAGGCTGGCGCCCTGGCCCGACACGAAGCCGGTCAGGCTGAAGTCCGCCCCGGAGATATTGGCCGTGGTCGTCCCGTCGTAGGTCTTGGTGGGCGTCCCCGGGATGGCGAGGGTCAAGCTCGCCGGGTTCACGGTCAGCCCGGTCGGGGCGCTGTCATAGACGATCGTGTAGTTGGAAAGGCCGGTTCCGACCGCCGCCGAGGGGGTGATGACGTAGGGCCCGCCCAGCACCGTCGCCGAGGGGGCCGACCCGGAGCTGGTGAGGGTGACACCGCTGATGGCGTCGCCGTTGGCGGCGACCAGGCCCGTCTCGGCGTAGGCGGTGGTCCCGAGGTTTGCGAGGGTCCCATAGACCTTCGACTGGTCGTTCGCCGTGATGGTCAGTGTCGCCGGGTTAACGGCCAGGCCGATCGGGGCGTTGTCGTAGGTGATGGTGTAGTTGGAGAGGCCCGAGCCAACCGCGGCCGAGGCGTTCAGCGTGTAGGTTCCCACAGTGGCCGACTGGGCCGCGCCGGAGCTGGCCAGGGTCACCCCGGTGACGGTGTCGCTGTTGAGCAGGCCGCTGGTGGTGAACCCGGTCGCGCCCAGGTTGCCGACCGTTCCATAGATCTTCGACTGATCGCTCGCCGTGATGGTCAGCGCCGCCGGGGTCAATGTCAGGCCCGTGGGCGCGTTGTCGTAGACGATTGTGTAGTTGGAGAGGCCCGAGCCGACCGCCGTCGAGGGCGTGATCGTGTACGGACCACCGAGGACAGTGGCCGTGGCGGCTGACCCCGAACTGGTCAAGGTGACGCCGCTAACGGTGTCGCCGTTGACGGTGACCAGGCCGGTCTGGGTGAAGCCGGTCGTACCCAGATTGGCGACTGTTCCGTAGACCTTCGATTGGTCGTCCGCGGTGATCGTGAGGGTGGCAGGGTTCACGGTCAGGCCGATCGGGGCGTTGTCGTAGACGATGGTGTAGTTGGCGAGGCCGGTTCCGGCGGCGGCCGACGGGGTCAGCGTATAGGTCGCCACCGTAGCGGTGCTGACTGATCCGGAGCTCGTGAGCGTGACACCGCTGACGGTGTCGCCGTTGGCGGTCACCAGGCCGGTCTCGGTGAAGCCGGTCGTGCCCAGGTTGGCGGTGGTTCCGTAGACCTTCGACTGATCGCTCGCGGTGATGGTGAGGGCCGCCGGGGTCACCGTCAGGCCGGTGGGGGCGGCGCCGTAGGTGATCGCATAGTTCGACAGGCCCGAGCCGACGGCCGCCGAGGGGGTGATCGTGTAGGGCCCGCCCGCGACCGTGGCTGCAACAGCGGTCCCGGGACTGGAGAGGGTGACGCCGGTGACGGTGTCGCTGTTGAGCAGGCCGGTGTCAGTGAAGCCGGTCGTGCCCAGGTTGGGCGTGGTCCCGTACACCTTTGACTGATCGGTGGCGGTGATCGTCAGCGCCGCGGGGGTCACCGTCAGCCCGGTCGGGGCCACGTCGTAGGTGATTGTGTAGTTGGAAAGGCCCGTTCCGACCGCCGCCGAGGGGGTGATCGTGTAGGGACCGCCCAGGACCGCGGCGGTGGCGGCGGTTCCCGGGCTGGAGAGGGTCACGCCGGTGACGGTGTCGCTGTTGACGAGGCCGGTGTCAGTGAAGCCGGTCGTGCCGAGACTGGGCGTCGTCCCGTAGACCTTCGACTGATCGCTCGCCGTGATGGTGAGCGCCGCAGTGGTCACCGTCAGGCCCGTCGGGGCGGCGTCGTAGGTGATGGTGTAGTTCGACAGGCCCGAGCCGACGGCCGCCGAGGGGGTGATCGTGTACGGCCCGCCAAGGACGGTGGCCGTGGCGGCGGTTCCGGAGCTGGTCAGGGTGACGCCGGTGACGGTGTCGCTGCTTAGCAGGCCGGCGTCGGTGAAGCCGGTCGTGCCCAGGCTGGGCGTCGTCCCGTAAACCTTCGACTGATCGGTCGCCGTAATGGTCAACGCCGCCTGGGTCACCGTCAGCCCGGTGGGGGCGGTGTCGTAGGTGATGGCGTAGTTCGACAGGCCCGAGCCGACCGCCGC
>DATHPX010000262.1:0-2196 GCA_035483335.1 Caulobacteraceae bacterium
TCCCTGTGGGTTGCATCCGCGTCAAAAGCGCGGACCATGAACGGACGCAATGTCTTGGCGTGTGTCGGACATGAACGGGAGGGTGGGCGCATGATCCGGGACGTCCAGCTTCGGATCAACGGCCAGCCGAGGCGGCTCGAGGTCGATGACACGGCCTCTCTGTTGGACGTGCTGCGCAACCGCCTTGACCTGAAGGGCGCCCGTTTCGGCTGCGGGGCGGGCGAGTGCGGGGCTTGCGCCGTGCTCGTCGACGGAGAGGTCGAAACCGCCTGCCAGCTCGAGGTGGGGCATCTCGAGGGCCGGACGATCCTCACCCTCGAAGGCATTGGCTCGCCCGAGCGGCCGCACCCCCTTCAGCAGGCCTTCCTCGACCGTCAGGCCGGCCAGTGCGGCTATTGCCTTTCGGGTATACTGGTCTCGGCCAAGGCCCTGCTCGACCACAATCCCGACCCGACGCGCGCAGAGATCGCCAGGGCTCTCGATCGGCACCTATGCCGCTGCGGCGCGCACAACCGTATCATGGACGCAGTCTCCCTGGCCGCGCGCCGGATGCGCGAGGACGCGACGGCGGGAGCGCCATTGGCATGATACCGCCCGATCTCGCGGCCAATCCGCGCCTCGACCGCTGGGTCGGCTTCGAGACGCCCGGAATCGCCCGCGTGGCCGTCGGCAAGGTGGAGTACGGACAGGGCGCCCTCACGGGCCTCGCCCAGATCGCCGCCGAAGAGCTGGACGTCTCGATGGCTCAGCTCCGGCTCATAAATCCAGCGACAGGCGTCTCTCCCAACGAAGGTCTGACCGTCGGGTCCATGACCACGGAGATGTCCGGCGCGGCGGTGAGGGCTGCCTGCGCCGAGGTTCGGACCCTATTCCTCGCCGCCGCAGCCGAGCGCCTTGCCTGCCCCACCGAAGCTCTGGAGGTCACAGACGGCGCCTTCCTGCGCGATGGCAAGCCCACCGGACTCGACTATTGGGCGCTCGCTGGCGAGGTCGATCTGGCGCGCGCGCCTTGCGAAGACACTGTCCCCAAGAACCCTCAGGACCATCGGATCGTCGGCCGCGAGTGGCCCCGCCTCGACCTGCCGCCCAAGCTCTTCGGCGCGGCCTACATTCATGATCTGGATCTGCCGGGCATGGTCCACGCCCGGGTCGTGCGGCAGCCTGCGCCCGGCGCGCGTCTCGCCTCCCTCGACGAGCGGGCGATCCACCACGCTGCAGGGGGGGCGGCGGAGATCCTCCGTGAGAAAGCGTTTGTCGCCCTGGTCTGCTCCAGCGAACGCGCAGTCGACGCCGCAGCGGAGGCGGCTGAGCGGACGACGGTCTGGGAGGGTGCGCCGGACTTCGAGCCGTCCCTGAGCGAGCCCGAAAGTCTCAAGGCGCTGCCCACCACAGACTATACCGGCGGCGAGCCCCCGGCTGGCCCATCAAACCGCCGCCGGATCGAGGCGGCCTACGGCCGACCGTACATCTCCCACGCCTCTATGGGCCCCTCATGCGGGATCGCGAGGTTCCAGGATGGGCGCCTGGACGTCTGGACCCACGCTCAGGGGGTCTATCCCATGCAGGCCATGCTCGCCCGACTGACGTGTCTGGAGCCGGAGCGCATCTCGGTCACGCATGTGCAGGCGCCTGGCAACTACGGCCACAATGGCTCTGATGACGCGGCCGTCGATGCGGCGCTGATCGCGGTGCGCCGACCAGGCTCCCCGGTGCGGGTGCGCTGGCGGCGCGAGGACGAGTTCGGATTCGAGCCCTTGGGTACGGCGATGTGGATCGAGCTTTCGGCAGAGCTCGACGCCGGTGGCCGCCTTGCCGACTACACCGCCCAGGTCTGGAGCGGCTCGCACACGGGTGGTCGCGGCGCGGCGCTCGACCAGACGGCGCTGGAGCTGCCGCCGCCCCCGCCCATGACGCCGCGACCCGGCGCACCGAGATTCAGCGGCGCGATCCTCAACGCCCTGCCCTCGTACGACATCCCCGCCGCCCGCTTCGTCGAGCATGCTGTGGCTGCGCCGATGCGCACGTCCTCGCTGCGGGGCTTGGGCGGTCCGGCGAACACATTCGCGAGTGAGTGCTTCATCGATGAGCTGGCGGAGGCGGCCGGCGCCGACCCGCTAACCTGGCGTCTCGACATGACTTCGGATCCCCGCGCGCGTGGCGTGATGGAGCGACTGGCGCAGATGTGCGGCTGGATCG
>DATHPX010000263.1:0-2344 GCA_035483335.1 Caulobacteraceae bacterium
GCGATCACCTTCGCGATCTCCTGGCGGATCACCGGATCGCCGAGCACGCCGGCCTCCCGGGCCAGGGCGATCAGGGGCTCCTCGCCCTCAGACTCCCGCACGCCGCTGCGGGGGCCCCGCGCGCCCTCGCCCATCACCGACCGCTCGTAAGCCAGGGCGGTCTGAAGCACGCGCCAGCCGCCGTTCAGGGGCCCAAGCAGATTCTCGGCCGGGACCACGGCGTCTGTGATGAACACCTCGTTGAAGTGGCTCTCGTCGGTGATCTGGCGCAGGGGACGCACCTCCACGCCCTTCTGCTTCATCGGCAGGAAGAAGAAGCTGATCCCCTTGTGCTTGGGCGTGTCCCAATCAGTGCGGGCGATCAGCATGCCGTAGTCCGCCGTGGCCGCGCCTGATGTCCAGACCTTCTGGCCGTTGACGACGAAATGGTCTTCCCGGCGGTCGGCTCGCGTGCGGACGCCCGCCAGATCCGACCCCGCGCCGGGCTCCGAATAGAGCAGGCACATCGCGACCTCGCTGCGCAGCAGCAGGGGAACGATCTTCGCCTTGAACTCGGGGGTGGCGTAGGCCAGGGCCGTGTTCGCCCAGAGGTTGGTGCGGTCCTGCCCGCTCCCGGGCGCGCCCACGGCGGCGAACTCGCGCTCTACGATCCGGGCCTGGGCGTCGGAGAGGCCGCGGCCGAACCACTCGGCCGACCAACGTGGCGCAGCCCAGCGCGCCTCCACCACTTTTGCCAGCCATGCCCGGTGCTCAGGCGTGGTGGTCCAGCCCGCCCCGCCCGGGGTCGGCCGCGACCTTGGCAAACCCTTCCAGTTGTTCGCAAGCCAGGCGCGCACCTCCTCGCGCAGGGCCTCGTCGGCGATAACTGTTCCGTCGGCCATGTCAGGCTCCCAGCGCCTCGAGATAGCGTTCGCGATACACGTGCGGAGCTCCGAAGAGCTGCGTGTCGGCGCGGGCGCGGCGAAGATACAAATGCGCCGGATGGGCCCAGGTGAAGGCGATGCCGCCGTGCATCTGGATGCCCGTGGCGGCGACCTGAACGAAGGCGTCGGCGCAGGCGAAGGCGGCAAGGTTGATGGCGGCCTTGGCGTCCGGCGCGCCCTCCGCCAGCGCCCTTGCCGCCGCCCGCGCCGCCGAAATCGCCGATTCCGATTCCAGCAGGAGGTCTGCCGCCATGTGCTTGATCGCCTGGAAACTTCCAATCGAGCGGCCGAACTGGACCCGCGTCTTGGCGTAGTCGACGGTGAGCTCCAGCACCCGCCGCGCCCCGCCGGCCTGTTCGCCAGCCAGGGCGACGCGCGCAAGGTCGAGGGCGTCCTCAATCGCTTCCCAGGCCGGTCGGGAGGAGGCCAGTCGCCGCGCCGGCGTCGCCTCGAAGCTCATGTCTGCCAGGCGTAGGGTATGATCGAAGGTTGGTAGAGCCTCGATTGCCAGGCCGGAGGCGCCCGCGTCCGCCTCGAAAACGGCCAATCCATCTGGCGCTCGCGCCACTACCAAAATGAGGTCGGCGACCTGGCCGTGCGTGACGAAGCGCGCATCTCCGTTCAGCAGCCAATTGTCTCTAGCGGATTGGGCGCTGACCGCGACGTCATCGGCGGTCCATCCGCCTCGCCGACCCGCAAGGGCCACCGTGGCGATGCGCGAGCCGTCGGCGATCGAGGGAAGCAGGCGAGCCTTGTCGGCTTCGTCTCCCAAGGCCTGGATTAGGCCCGCCGCCAGGACCCCGCTCGAGAGCAGAGGCGCGCAGAGGAGGAAAGCGCCCGCCTCCTCCATCACCCGCTCGAGTTCCTCAGGACCGGCGCCGACGCCGCCATAGGCCTGGTCCACCAGCAGGCCGACCACACCCAGCTCTGAGAGGAGTCGCCAGAGATCGGGATCGAAGCCCCGCGGAAGGTCCATCGAGCGCCGCACGTCCGCCTCGGCGGAGCGATCCGCGAGGAGGCGCTTTACGGAATCCTGGAACGCTATGCGCTCTTCCGCACTTAGGCTCGCCATCGGCTGGATGTCTCCTCCCCCGGTTTCGGGGTGTGAGACTCGTTATAGCGGCTCGCCGGCCGCGATCCAGGAGTAGAGACGAGATAGAAACCGACTCGGAACCGTAGATCATAACTGGCGTTTGATCAAGTGGAAACGCCAGCCGATCGGACCACCGAACGGCAGCGACCATTGGAGACAACCAAATGCTAGGATGGGCGTTAATGTTCGCGCTCCTGGCCGTTGTCGCCGGCGGGCTTGGATTCTTTGCCCTTGCTGGCATCGCGGCCTCGATCGCCAAGATTTTACTTATTGTCTTCCTGGTGCTTCTGATCGCCAGCTTCGTGATGGGGCGTGGGCGAGGAAGACC
>DATHPX010000264.1:0-14081 GCA_035483335.1 Caulobacteraceae bacterium
TGCAATCGTCACCCTGAGGCTGCCCTCGCCCACGATGACATTGGGCCAGGCGCGGTCCAGTAGTTCGCGCTGCCCGACGACCTCACCCGCGGCCTCGGCCAGGGCAATCAGAACATCGAGCCCCCGGCTGCCGACCTCGACCGCCGCATCGTCCTTCAACAGCAGGCGGCGGGCCGGTATCAGGCTGTAGGGTCCGAACGAGATGACGCTGTCAGCCATGGCACGGTCAGCTGCGGGCTGCCTTCGAGACGTCGAAGCTGTCCTCCAGCATCTGGAAGCGCGTTACGACATCGCCCGTGATCGTCAGGACGATCGCGAACTGCGTCGCGATGACCTTGCCCGTCGCCTTGATCCGGGTCTTGAGCGCGCCGACGATCGCGGCGCGGGCGTCGCTGGCGAGGATGTCCTCGACATCGAAGGCGAGGGGCTCGGTCATCGTGCGGACGTCGCCGATGAACTCGGCCACCGCCTGGCGACCGGACTTGCGTCCGATCCAGGGAAGCACGCCGTCGTCGCCCTGGATTTCAAATAGCACCTGCTCGTCGAACAGCGCGGCAATCTCGGCGGGGTCCTTGCCGCCGCCGATGCCATCCAGGATGGCGTGGGCGATGGCGACGTTCTTGGCTTGGCTCATAGTGGTCTCCGTGAAGGCTCGATCCGAGGCGCCGTTGGGCGATGACGGATGCTGTCCGTGCGGCCGATCAGACCTGAGCCTGGCCGCCGTCGGCGAAGAGTTCGATGCCGGTGACGAAGCTGGACTCATCGGAAGCGAGGAACAGCGCCGCAGCGGCGATCTCGTCGGGGTCGGCGACGCGGCCAAGCGGAGTCTCGTTCGCCAGCTGGGCGAGAAACGCCTGCTGCGCCGCCTTGTCGTCGCCGGCGAGCTCGACAAGCCCCGGCGTGTTGGTCGGCCCCGGGCTCAGCACGTTGACGCGGATCCTCCGCGCCTTGAGGTCCAGCGTCCAGTTGCGCGCGAAGCTGCGTATGGCCGCCTTGGAGGCGCCGTAGACGCTGAACGCCGGCATGGCGACAATGCTGGCGGTGGATCCGGTCAGGATCACCGAGGCGCCATCGACCAGCAGAGGAAGCGCCTTCTGCACGGTGAAGAGCACGCCCTTCACGTTGCGGCCGAAGGTGTCGTCGTACTGTTCCTCCGTGATGCTGCCCAGGGGCAGGTTCGAGCCGCCCCCCGCATTGGCGAACAGCACGTCGATCCGCCCGGCATCCGCTTTGACCCGGGCATAGAGCCGATTGAGGTCGTCCATCCGCGTGGAGTCCGCCTGGATCCCCGTCGCGGCGGCGCCGATTTCGGCGACAGCCCGCTCGATCTCCGCCTGACGACGGCCGGTGATGAACACCTGGGCGCCTTCCGTGGCGAACCGTCTGGCCGACGCCAAACCGATCCCGCTGGCGCCGCCGGTGATGACGGCGATCTTTCCTGCAAGCCTGCGTGTCATGACCTCACTCCTCGGTGGTGTGACGAAAAAGTGTGGCCCCTGGAGGCTATTCAGAATAGCAAGTCACGCAAACCATCGTTGCAAGAATGTCGGCATCGAAGCTTCCTGATTTCGAGGGTCTGGCGATGTTCGCGAAGGTCGCCGAGGAGCGATCCTTCGCCGGCGCGGCTCGCAGCATGGGCGTCTCCGTCGCGACCGTCTCGCGGGCGGTGTCGCGGCTCGAAGACCGCCTGGGCGGGCGGCTGTTCAACCGCTCCTCCCGGGGTTTGGCGCTCACCGAGTTCGGGCGTGGGCTCGCGGACGGCGCCTTGCGGATCTACGCCGAAGCCGAGGAGATCGAGGATCGGGCGCTCGAGACGGCCAGCCGCCCACGCGGTCTGGTCAGGCTCACCATCCCCATGGCGTTCGGCGTGCGCTTGGTGGCGCCGCTGATGCCGAAATTCTTCGAGCTCTATCCGGACGTGGCCGTCGACCTGCACCTAAGTGACGACAAGGTGGACCTGATCGGAGACGGCTTCGACGCCGCCCTGCGCATCGCGGTTCTCGAGGACTCCTCCCTGGTGGCGAAGCTCATCGCCCCGGTCCGCCGTTTCGTAGTCGCCGCACCCGACTATCTCGCGCGCTACGGCCGTCCTCAGCATCCTGACGACCTCGCCGCCCATCGATGCATGGGATACGCCTATCGGGCGAAGCGCGACGTTTGGCGGTTCAGCAGCGCGACCGGCGAGGAAGCGGTGGCCACGCCGGTTGGCCCGCTCCGCGTGACGAACGTCGACGCCGCCCTGCCATCGCTCCTTGCCGGAGTGGCGATCGGCGAATTGCCCGAATTCATCGCGGCGAAGTACCTGCGGTCCGGCGAACTAGAGGCGTTACTGCCGAATTGGCAAATGGCGCTTGGGGGACTCTACTTCGTCACGCCAACCGCACGCGCCAGAAGCGCCAAGGTGGATGCCCTATCAAGATTCCTGGTCGACGCGCTGTCTGATCCGCCATGGCGAATGGCCTGAGATCAGGCTCTAGCGCCGCCACGCTGAGTAACTTCAGTCATCGAGGGCCAGTCCGTGTAACCCCGTGCGCCGCCGCCGTAGAAGACGTCCTGTGGCGCCTGTGCGAGCGGAGCATCGACCTTGAGCCTGGTGACGAGGTCAGGATTGGCGATGAAGAACTGACCGAAGGCGACCAGGTCCGCCCGACCCTGCTCGATCGCGTCGATCGCAAGTCTTCGCGAATAGCCATTGTTGGCAATATACGCGCCGCCAAAGGCCCGACGGAGCGCCTGGAAATCGAAGGCGCCTACCTCGTTGGGTCCGCGTGTCTGGCCTTCGACGCAGTGTAGATAGGCGAGGCCGAGCCTGCCCAGGCGTTCGGCCAGAAAGCCATAGGTGGTCTGGGGGTCGCTGTCGAAGGGGGTGTCGCCGACGGCGCGCGTGATCGGCGAGAGGCGAACGCCCACACGATCGGCTCCCCAGATTTCGGAAATCGCCTGTGCGGCCTCGAATGACAGCCGCGTCCGATTCTCGATTGATCCGCCGTAGCGGTCGGTCCGCCGATTGGTGCTGTCGCGAATGAACTGATCCAGTAAATAGCTCTGAGCCGAATGAAGCTCGACACCGTCGAAACCTGCCGCGAGCGCCTTGGCAGCGGCGTTGCGGTAGTCATCGATAATACGGGGAATCTCGTCTGTCTCGAGCGCTCGTGGCTCAGATGGGGGCGCGTAACCGCCTTCCACGTATGTCTGTTGACCGGCGCGGATCGCGGACGGGGCGACGGGCGCCGCGCCGCCTTCGTGAAGGCTCGTATGGGACATGCGTCCTGTGTGCCAGAGTTGAAGGACGATGCGCCCTCCCGCTTCATGCACCGCCGCGGTGACCGGCCTCCAGCCTTCCACGTGAGCGTCGCTGTAGATGCTGGGGGTAAACGCATAGCCGCGCGCCTGGCTCGAGATGTTCGTCGCCTCTGCAATGATCAGTCCTGCGGACGCTCGCTGGCGATAATACTCGACCGCCAACGGCGAAGGGACGCCGTCCATGCCAGCACGTGCGCGCGTGAGCGGCGCCATGACAATCCTGTTGGCGACGGAGACGGCGCCGATATTGGTCGGGGTAAACAGGTCGGCCAGCATGATTTACTCTTTCGTAAGCACAGTGTTCCGCGAACGATTGCGTGGCTGGCTAGAGGGTCAGGAACGTGTCGAGCGAGGCGAGGAGGCCGCTCGGGTCCTCCTCCGGGATCAGGTGTCCGCAAGGAAGCGGATGGCCCGATACCGTCACCGCCTCCTGCTTCCAGAGCCGGATCACATCGAATTCGCGCCCGACCGTGCCTTTGGCGCCCCAGATCGCGAGCAGCGGCGGAGTCATCTTGTGGCCAGCCGTGCGAGCCATCGTGAGCAGTTGGCTGTCGATCCCCGCCGCGGCCCGATAGTCCTCACACACGGCGTGGATCGCGGCCGGCTCGCTGTAGGTGCGGATGTAGGCCGCCAGAGCCGCCGGCGTCACGGCGCCCGGTGTCTTGTTCTGGATCGCGAGATGGCTCTCCACATAGTAGCCCGGCAGAGCCCCGATGAAGCGCTCCGGCAAAGGCGCGTCCTGGATCTGGAAGAACCACCAGAAATATCTGGTGGCAAAGCTCTTGTCGGTCTGCGCGTACATCAGGTCGGTGGGCGCAATGTCGAGCACGACGCCGCGTGCCACCGCCTCGGGGTGGTCCAACATCATGAACTGCAATACGCGTCCGCCGCGGTCGTGGCCCACCGCCTGAAAGCGGTTGAAGCCCAGCGACTGCATGACCTGCACCTGGTCTGCGCCCATCGCGCGCTTGGCGTAGTTGATGTGGTCCTCACCCCCGTCGGGTTTGCTGGAATCCCCGTAGCCGCGCAGATCGGTCATCACGACGGTGAAACGTTCCGCGAGCTTACCGGCGATCCTGTGCCAGCAGACGTGCGTTTCCGGGTGTCCGTGGATCAACAACAGCGGCGGCCCCTTCCCGCCGATCAGGGTGTTGATCACCGCGCCCTGCGCGAGTTTGCCGTCGACCATTACGCCGCGCGTGGGCGTGAAGGCCTGTCGGAAACCGGGAAACATCGCCGCGTTCGCCGACAGTGCTGCAGGCGGCAGGGGATTGTTGGCTCCGTGATGGACCGCCGAAAGGCTGCCGCCAGCGTCCGCCGCCTTGGCCGCGCCGCCCACCATGAGGGTTGCGCCTAGTAAGCCGGCGTCCAGCAAGAGCCTTCGGCTTACGCTTGCGGCGCTATGTTCTTCGTTTGCAGCCATTTCATCTGCTCCCGGTGCTCCGAGGCGCCCGTTCGTTCGGAGAGGCAGAGCAGAACTTAGCACGACATCTATTGGAGCGGCGGTTACGCCTCGTAAGGAGGCGCAAAGCCCTGTCATCCACGAAGCTCTCGTGAGCGAGCGGGGCAGCCCGATTGAGCTTCGCCGGCTCAACCGCCCCATGGATCACGTGTGCCTGGCGTCGACTTCAGGTCAGAAGTTGATGGCTGTCTTTGCGCCCACCACGACAGCAGGTTTTCTCGCCGGATATCCGCCCGGATCGATCACATATTGCACATCCGGTTGGATCGCGATCCAATGAAACAGCACATAATTGTAGTATAACTCCGATACGTACTCAGCGCGTGGTGGTTGAATTCCAGGACGCTCGAGGGCGAAGCTTTCGGCGGCGCGATAGTTGTAGTCGCTCCGGCCGAACGCAATACCGATGTGATCCATCGGCCTGCTGGCGAAGGGCGCGGCGTAGAAGAGGCCGACCGCGACCTGGTTGTCGAGAGTCGATGTGTCGCGATCGCCCTGGATGAAGTTGAAGAAAATCGAGAGGCCACGAATGGTTGTCCAGTCCGCGCCCGGATCCGCCGCGCCAGTTCCGGTGATCTGCTGGACGCCTTGCAGATAGTAGCCGTAGCGGCGCGACCGGTAGAGAGGCTGTTCGCCCGTCAGCGCGAAAGGTTTTCCATCGACGCCGAGCAGGACGTCATCACCGCCACCGGTGTCATACCAGGCCCCGAGTTGATACCTGCCTCGCAGGTGGCTGGGCCCGAACTTCGGCGACCAGCCGACTTCCGCGCGGCCCATGACGCCCTTGGCGCCGCTGAACCAGCCAGGCGCGAACGCCTTGTCCAGATCCGTCGGATTCGTCACATACACGCCCGCCATCAGGTCGAACGCGCCGAGCTCCACCCTTGTCCAGCCCGCCCACTGGGCGATCGGCCAGTTGAACCAGTAATCGCCGACAATGTTTCCGCCAGCGGCCCCGCAGAAAGTCAGATTCATGAAGTAGCAGGGAAAGCTGTCGAAATCTCCCTGCGGCATCCGGCCGATCTTGAAGGTGACTTTATCGTCGTCCAGCTTTTGCTCGTACCATAGCTCCGTGAGCCGGATAATGTCGCCGCGGCCATAGACCTCCTGGGGTTCCTGAAGAAAGTCGACGCCCAGGGGTGCGCCCTGCCGATAGGCGATGCTGACCTGAAACGTACCTCCGGGCCATCCGAACCGCTTCGCGGAGTCTATGGTCGCGCCAAATGCGAACTGACCGGCCTCGGTTGCGCTGGTCGGCCCGCCGCCTTCGACGTTGCTGGCTAATTCGCCCTTATATCCCGCGGTCAAATCGACGCCGGCTTCCCAGAGCCGAGTCCTCAAGCCGCCCCAGTCGCCGGTCAGGGTGTCGGACGCAAAATCAGGCGCAGAGGGCGCTGGCGCCGGGAGGGCCGGCTGCCCCTGCTGCCCCTGCAGGGTTGCAGGCGAAGTCCGCGCGCCCTGTGCGAGCGCGGCGGCCGGCGTCAGCGCTGCGGCGAGCATCGCAAGCAGCGCACCCGCCCCCCGGACGCGAGACAGAGCCCTCGCGATGGCGCGCGCCTTCATCGCGGACGCGACCCGGCCCGTCCTGGATTATTCGAGACATCGTGCGCCGGCGATCAGGTGGGTCGTCCGGCGGCTTCCAGGATCAAGCCGGTGATCTCGTCGGGATGGGAGATCAGCGAAAGGTGGCTTGCTTTCACTTCGATGGTCTTGGCGCCCATGCGCTTGGCCATGAACCGCTCAAGGTCCGGGTTGATCGTTCGATCTTCCGTCGAGACGGCATAGAAGCTCGGCTTGGTTCGCCAGGCTGCGTGCGCGGTTTTCCCGGCCAGCAAAGCCTTTTGGAACGGCTCCTGCACGGCGTAGAGCAGCTTTGCCTGCGCCATCGGTAGATCACCCGCGAAATCGCGCAGGAAGGCCGTCTCGCTAAGACGCCCCTCGTCACCGTCAAAGACGACCCCAGCTGACGCCGGAGGCGTCGGGAACGTTTTGGCCAAGGCCGCGTAGTCCTCCCCCGCGTCCGGAGCCCGCGCCGCGACGTAAACGAGGGCCGAGACGAGCGGATGGACGCCCGCTTCAGTGACGATCATTCCGGAGAAGGAATGCCCGGCCAGCACGGTCGGACCATCCTGCCGATCCAGCACGCGCTGCGCCGACGCCACCGCTTCTGGCAGCGTGGTCAGGGGGTTTTGCACCGACGTAACGTTGAGTCCCGCGGCCTGCAGTCGCGAGATCACCTCGGACCAGGATGACCCGTCCGCGAACAAGCCATGCACGAGGACGACGTTGCGCGCCGGCGCTGCGGAGGCGGTTGCGGCGATGCTGCGGGTGGACACCAGCGAAGCAGCGGCGCTGGCAACCACAGTGGCGGAGAACGCGCGCCTGTCCATCATCATGGCCTGTCTTCCTCCGAGAACTCTGAAATGACCGCTAGATCGGAGCGGCGCGCCAGATGGTGGCATGACCGCTGATGGATCGCGCGTTACGAGGCGTCAGACCGTGCAAAGCCCCGTTACCGTCTCGGCTTTCACGCGGTCAGCCACGCGCGCGCGCCCGCCAGGGTCTGGAAATCGTCAAGCGCTCGGGCGGGGAGCGCAGGATAGGCGCCGCGCATCATGTCGCTCAAGGCGGCGCCCGGCCCGAGCTCAAGGATCCTATCCGCTCCTCGTTCAACGAGAACCGCCATGGCGCGGGCCCAATCGACGGTGTGCGCCAGTTGCCGGGCAAGATCGGACGAGCCCTGAGCAATGCTCTCAATGACGGAGCCCTGGCCTGCGCCAAGGAGGGTGCGGCCCCTCACGAGCTGGCCCGGAGCGGAGTTCGATAGCGCCGCCTCGAACGGCTCTACAGCCGAGGTTAGACAAGGCGTGTGGGACGCGACGTTTACGGAGAGCGGCCGAGCGCCCACGGCTCCTGCGACAAGCGCTTGGGCGCAGCATCTCGCCACATCGACCCGCGCGCCGCCGATCACATACAGCCGATCGGGATTTATGATCGCAATCGCGCAGCGACATTCGGCGACCAGCCGCTCCACGGCTTTGCGGTTGAGTCCGCGAATGAAGCCAAGTCCCCCGCGGTCGCAGTCAGCCTCATCCATCAACTCCGCTCGGATCGCCGTCAGCCGAACCGTCTCTTCGGTTGACCACAGACCGGCAATACCCCAAGCGGCCATCTCACCGACGCTGTACCCCGCGACCAAGAGGGACCCATCCAGGTCGAGGCAGGCGGCGGCCGCCAACGCGCGCGTCACGCAGAGGATCTGACCGGTGCGGTTGTCATGCAGCGCCGCTTCGTCCGCCTCTGCCACCAGCGTGCGTGGGTCGGCGCCCAGCATCGCGGTTGCGGCTGTGAATACAGGCTGCGCGGAATCGGCGCCTTCAAAGAGGACGAACATTTCGCGTTCTTGCCGCCCTTGGCCCGAACAGAGTAACGCCAGAGTCATGTTAGCGTCTCTTGCCCAGGACGCGGATGGCCGAGGACTTTCATCTCGGATAGAGCAGGGCGATCACCCCGCCCAAAGTCGCCACGCTGAGCACCGTACTGGCGATCACCATCGAACCTGCCTCTTCGGACGCGGCGCGATAGCTGACACCGAACAAGATGCCAAAGAATCCGGCCGGCAAGGCGCACAGAAGGATGGCCGCCTTGGCAAGCTCCGGAGGCATGGGAATAAAACAGGTCAGAGCCCAGACCAGCGCGGGCCTGAGGACGTTGCCGGCCAGCGTAGCGGCGGCCACCGGGAGGTCGAGCCGGAACGGTTGGGCCGACAGGACGAGCCCGGTCAGGAACAGGGCGACCCCGCCGGTGGAGACGCCGATCAACTGCAGCGACGAGCTGACCAGGCTGTCGAGGTGTAGCCCGCTCAGCGAGACCGCTGTCCCCGCCAGAGGCGCCAGAACGATCGGCTTCAGCAGGGCTCTCGAAAGCGCCTTGCCGACCAGCGACCGGCGCGCGCCGCCGGCGTCGTTCGGCTTCGCCAGTTCCAGGACGAACAGAGTCACTAGGGACGGCAGGATGGAGCCGGCGGCGATGGCGACCGCGACATGGACGGCGCCCGCCGGTCCGACCACGGCCAGGATGATCGGCAAGCCGGCCGCCGCGAAGTTCGGAAACGAGAGCGTGAGCGCCTGAACGGCAGCCTCTTGGCGCGTCGACTTGGTTTGGCTGCGCGCCAGCCAGTACCAGGCGATGTAAAACGCCATCATCACCAGCCCGAGCACCAGAAAGAGGCTTCCCTCGCCGACCATCTTTTGGCGCGATGTGCTCGCAGTGGCGACGAACAGGGATGCGGGCAGAGCGAATTGCATGACGAGTGCGTTCAGCTCGTCGACATGATGATTGTCGATCGCCCGGCGCCGCCCAGCGAAGTAACCCAGCGCGATCACGAAAAAGATCGGGACAAGGGCTCTTGCGATGATTTCGATCATCGTCGACACGCGTCAGCAACGCGCGCGGGCGAGACTGATTTGCGCCTCCGAGAATTGGGCGAAGCCTGCCCCGGCCAAGCAGACCTACACTCAACCGGCCGCCTCATGCGCCGATCGCGTCCACGAAGAGGGCCATGGCGAGCAGGTCGGCGCAACCTCCGGGGCTGAGCCGCCGCGCCACGAACGCCTCATGGATAGTCCTCGCCCGCGTCCGCCAGTCCGCGGAACCTACGCCGCCCTCGTCGAGAAACCGCCGAGCCTGGCGACGGGCGAACGACAGCCCCGCAAGGCCGCCGCGATAGAGCAAGTTGGTGTCCTCGATCGTGGCGATCAGGCTCAGGCATGCTTGAACGCGAGCGGCCTCCGCGTCGCCGGGCGCGAGCCTTCGCCCCAAGCTCAGCGCCGGCAGCGCCACTTCATAGACAGCGGGAAAACCCGCCGCCGCCTGCGCCCTAGCGCCGCCCGCCCCATGTCGACGCGCAACCTCCGTCCCATGGCTGCGCAGCGCGATGGGGCCGCATAGGATCTCGGCGCCCCAGCGCGCCGCTATGATCGCGCCCAGCGTTGTGGACGTCCCGTAGGCGCTACGGAAACCGGCAGCAGCGCAAAGCAGGCCCAGACCGAAGATTGCGCCGCGGTGAGTGTTCACCCCTTCCGTCTTGGCCAGCATGGCGCGCTCGGCGGCAAGGCCGATGGCCCGCAGCCGTCCCATCGAAGCGCCCGCGGCGCCGGCTCCCGCCAAGTCCGCGAAATAGGCTTCCAGCGTTTCGGCGCTGGAAATGAGCAAGGCTGCATCCATGTCTCGGTGCGCGCCCGGGTCCACGTGACTCACCAAGCCGGGCTTGGGATAGGTGGCCACTTCCAGCTTCAGACACTCGCGCGCCCGACAACCGATCGCCGCCGCGTCGTGCGCTTCGCACGGGAAGGCGTCGAGCATTGTCATTGCAAGAGCTCCGCCCGTTCCAGCAGTCGCACGCCGTCGTGGCCCTTCGCCACCAACTCGCGCGCCGCAGAGCGCCACTCTCGCCACTGCACGCCCAAGCCTCCGGGCGTGATGAACTCGCCGTCAATGCGCATGTGCGCGCGCTCGGCGATCTCAGCGATCTGAGCAGCCAAGGCGTCAGCGGCCCTGGTGGAGGCGACGCGCCAGAGGAGGTCAAGGTCCGAGGCAGCGGTGAGATAGGCGAGCCCCGTCAGGTGCTGCCATGCCAAGCTGCCAAAGCACCGCACTTCGGCGTCCAGGGCGATCAGTGATGCGATGGACTTTCGCCAAGCTTTCGGCGCCACGCCCACGGCTTCCGCGAGCCTTGGCGGCGCCGCGCAGTCAGTGAGATCTTCGCGCGAGAAACGTAGCTCCAGACGTCGGCGCCCGCTTGCTGGCGGGAGCGCCAGGCCAAGCGGGACCGCCCTGAGGTCGTACTTGCAGACCGGGCGGCGCACGATCAGCGGCCAGCGGCGCTCAGCCCAGCCAATCAGAAGCGGCTCATCGGCTAGGTCGCGACGAGACGCCAGCATCCCGGTCCACGCCGAAGGGTCGGCGCGAACCATGTGATGACGCTCGAACGGGAGCGCGGCGCTAGCCATGGGCCGTGGCCAGGGCGACGACGGTCTCAGCGATGTCCAGCGCCCTGGTTCGGCCTCCACGCGCCTTGCCCAGCGCGCCCCGCGGGTCATCGGTTATTGGCTGGGCTAGCACCGCCACGAACTGGTCTAAGAGCGGCCTCGCTGGGTCCCACACTTCAGCGATGGCGCCGGCCAGCACCAGATTCTCCAGGCCCGGTGCGAACACCGGCGTCGTTTGCGCCTTCTGCTGTAGGACCTCGAGCGGCAGCTTGGTCACCCGCGCCATCGACGGCAGGTCCATCACCTCCGGATGGGCCTCCGGGAGGGCCACGAGCACGTCGCAGGCGAGCGCCGTAGCGATGAACGCGCCGGCCGCGCTGCCGCCGTAGAGTAGGCCCACCGTGCGATGACCGGTCTGTTGCGCGAACAACAGCGCTTTGGCCAGATGGGCGAGATATTCGTTCAGGCCCATCAGTTCGTCTCGGCGGCTCATCCGTTGGCTACTCGAGTCAATCAGAAAGAGGATTGGCGCCCCGTCGTCGGCTCTGGCGATATCGAGAACGTGGCCGGCCAGCTCGATGGCCTGGTCGACGCCCAGCTCAGCCCGGTGGGCGAAACCCAAGACATGGACCACGCCGCCGTCCGGCAAGGTTGCTCGCCCGGAGAGGCTGTCGCCGTCGAGCGCCACCGCGTGCGCCTCGCCGAACAGCGAGGTCAGAATTTCATCGAGCGTCATCGGCGGTCTCCCGGCAGGCGTCGGCTTGGCGAAGGAAGGCTTCAGTCGAGAGTTCGGGTACGACGTCGGCGTCGGCCAAGCCCAGAGAGCGCCACACGTCACGGCCATCACCATCCGCGCCGAAGCGCGCAAGCCGACGCTCTAGGCGCGTCTGTTCGGCGTCGAGCCGCTTGCCGTCGAACCCTGTCGCGCGGCGCAACGCAATGATCGCCCCGCTCCGGAAAGCCGCCGCATCATCATCGACGAAGAGGTCGGCGCCGCCGAGCAGATAGCGGTGTTTGCCGCCCATCGTCCGCCAGACCAGGGCGCGATCCCGGGAATCGAATTCCTCAACCCCCTTGTTGGTCTCGATCACCTCCGGCCCGGAGACGCTGATCCGCCCCTGTTCGGAGACGACCAGCGTCGAGCAGCAGCCGGCGATCAGTCCTCCACCGCCATAACAGCCCGCGCGGCCTCCGATCAGGCCGACGATGCGCAGGCCCGCGGTGCGGGCCTCGACCAACGCCCGAATGATCTCGGAGATGGCCAGTTCGCCAGCGTTGGCTTCCTGCAGCCGCACGCCACCCGTGTCGAAGGCGATCACGGTGTCGCGCCCAAGTGTCCGGGCCGCGCGCAGCAGTCCAAGCAGCTTCGCGCCGTGCACTTCGCCGAAGGCGCCGCCCATGAAACGCCCCTCCTGCGCGGCGACCAACACCGGCGCCCCATTGATCTTGGCCGCGCCGACCACGACCCCGTCGTCGAACTGGACGGGCAGGTCGAAGACCTGCAGGTGTGGGCTGGTCTGGCGCCGTTCGGGACCGATAAACTCTACAAAGCTGCCGGGATCGAGCAGCGACGCGAGGCGCTGGCGCGCGCCCGCTTCGAACCAGCTCAGCCTTGTGTGTGGCGCGGGGGACCGAGTGTTCATGCTTGCGGCTCCTCGATCAGGCGCAGGCCCTGGGCGAGGCGCAGGGACACCGTGTCCGGACGAGCACCCCCGTCGTTGATGGAAATTCGCAGACCGCCAGCAGTGCGGCGGGAGATGAAGTCATGCATCACAGCCTCCCAGAGCGGTCTGAATCCGTGGGCGGCAGTGTTGATCTCGATGACGCAGCGGTCGGGCGGACCTTCGCGCTCCAAGAGCACCTCGAGATTGCCCGAGGCGACGACCCCAACCAACGCGGTCATGCGCGAGCCCGCCGCCGGACTTGGCGCGGCGAGTTCAAAATGCAGGGTTTCCATGCGGTGGCTCCTACCAGTTGCGAAAGCGGCTCGGCGGTCGGTACAGCCCGCCCGAGGCGAGCATCAGATCCTTGATCGAGCGGGCGGCGAGCAGGCTGCGATCGGCTTCGAGCGGGTCGATGCCGAGATCCTCCGGTCGTTGGATCACTTTGCGTTCGCGCAGTCGTTCGACCATCTTGCGGTCACGCTGGCGGCCGACCTCGGTGAATCCCGCCACACCCCGGATCGCCTGTTCGTGCTCATCCTTGTCACGGCAGAGCAGGAGGTTGGCGATGCCCTCCTCGGTGATGATGTGCGTAGTGTCGTCGGCGTAGACCATCACGGGCGCCAGCGGCAGGTCGAGCTTCTCGGCCAACTCCAGCGCCGACAGCTTCTCAACGAACAACGGCGCGTTGCCTTCTCCGAAGGTCTCGCCGATTTGCGCCACCAGCTTGCGGCCCCGGCGCAAGGGGGCCGGCGTATCGGGGTCAGCTTCCTCGCCGGCCTGCAGCCAGGGCGGGCTCGGGTGGCGGCGCCCACGGGCGTCAGACCCCATGTTCGGCGCGCCGCCGAAACCGGCGATCCGGTCGGCGGTGATGGTGGACGAGTGGCCCTCGAGGTCGATCTCAAGGGTCGAGCCGATGAATAGATCGCAGGCGTATAGGCCGGCGACCTGGCTGAACGCTCGATTGGAGCGCAAAGAGCCATCCTCCCCGGTGAAGAAAATATCGGATCGGGCGCGAATATAGTCCTCCATTCCAACCTCTGAACCGAAGCTGTGGATTTGTTCGACCCAACCCGCCTCGATCGCGGGGATCAGCGTCGGATGTGGATTCAGCGCCCAGTGGGTGCCGATCTTGCCCCTGAGGCCGAGTTTCTCGCCATATGTGGGCAGAAGCAGCTCGATGGCGGCGGTGTTGAAGCCGATCCCATGGTTCAATCGGCGGACGCCATAGGGCTGATAAAGACCTTTGATCGCGAGCATGGCGGTCAGGATCTGCATCTCGGTGATCGCGGCGGGATCGCGGGTGAACAGCGGTTCCACGTAGAACGGCTTGCCGGCGTCGACGATGAAGTGGACCCGGTCGCCCGGGATGTCGACGCGCGGCAGGCGATCCACGATCTCGCCAACTTGAGCGATCACCAGACCGTTGCCGAAGCTGGCCGCCTCCACCACGGTCGGCGTGTCCTCAGTATTCGGTCCGGTATAGAGATTGCCGTCGCGATCGGCGCTCACCGCAGCGATTAGCGCCACTTCGGGTGTCAGATCGATGAAGTATCGCGCGAACAGTTCCAGGTAAGTGTGGATAGCCCCGAGTTCAATTTTTCCGCCGAACAGCATGCTCGCGATCCGCACCGATTGGGGACCGGAATAGGAGTAGTCCAGCCG
>DATHPX010000265.1:0-14587 GCA_035483335.1 Caulobacteraceae bacterium
AGCCGGCTCATGAAGCCGCGCTTATCCTGCGAGGCGGCGACAGGGACCGCCTCTCCCAGCAGCTTGCGCGCCGCCGCGGTATAGGCGCGGGCCGCGGCCGAGGTCGGGTTGTGCAGGGTGATCGGGCAGCCCAGGTTCGAGGCTGTCAGCACGTCAGGGCTCTCCGCGATCGTGCCCAGAAGGGGGATCGCCAGGACCTCCAGGACGTCCTCGACCTTCATCATCTCCCCGCGCGCGGCGCGGGCGGCGTCGTGGCGCGTGAGCAGGAGATGCTTTTCCATCTTCTCGCCGCACTCCGCGCGCCGCGTCTTGGAATCCAGCAGGCCGATGATCCGATCGGAGTCGCGCACCGAGGACACCTCGGGGTTGGCGACCACGACGGCGAGGTCGGCGAAGCGCATAGCCAGGGTGGCGCCCTTGTCGATTCCCGCCGGGCTGTCGCAGACGATCCAGTCGAACTTCTCGCGAAGCTCGTCGATCACGCGGCCCACGCCCTCTTCGGTCAGGGCGTCCTTGTCGCGGGTCTGCGAGGCGGGAAGGAGGGAGAGGGTGTCGATCCGCTTGTCGCGGATCAGGGCCTGCGGAAGCTTGGCGTCGCCCTGGACGACGTTGACCAGGTCGAAGACCACGCGCCGCTCCGCCCCCATGACGAGGTCGAGGTTCCTTAAGCCCACATCAAAGTCGACCACGACGACGTTGCGCCCCGCCTGAGCGAGCGCGGCGCCGAGCGAGGCGCAGGAGGTGGTCTTGCCCACGCCCCCTTTGCCGGAGGTCACGACCATCACTTTCGACATGCGCAAACCATTCCTTCCAAATTCCCCGACACCCAAAGCCCCCGCTTCAAGGCTTGTTCAGTCGAACGCCGACACGATGAGCGCGTCATGGTCCCGGTGGATCTGCGCGGCGCGCCCGTGCACGTGCGCGCCCCAATTGTCCGCGGTCTTGTAGAGCCCGGCGACGGCGACCAGCTCGGCCTCCAGCTTGCGGCAGAAGATCCGCGCCGAGCCGCCCGTCCTTGCCCCCGCAATCGCCCGGCCGCGAAGCGGGCCATAGACGTGGATCGAGCCCCCGGCGATCACCTCCGCCCCCGATGCGACGGGTCCGACAATGGTGACGTCCCCGTCCCGAAAGACGATCGACTGGCCCGAGCGCACCGGCTCTTCGATCAGAAGGGAAGGCCTGGGCGATTTCGGCGGCGGCTGCGCGGGCGCGGCGCTAGGAGCGGCGGGCGTCGGTTCAGGCTCGTCCACCTTGCGCTCGAGCGCCACGTCCCGGCCATTCCGCATCGCGGGGAGGCCCTGCCAGCGCGTGCCGGAAAGGCGCCCGGCTTCGACACCCTCGACGCCGACGACCCGAAGGCCACGCGCGAAGAGGCCGTCCAGCGCCTCCAGCACCGCCAAAGCCGCCTTGTCGGCCACCCCGGTGAGATCGGCGACCACCGGTTGGCCGGCGAAGAAGGCGGCGGAGCGGGCCATGTGCTCGTCGAGCGCCTCGAACCAGCGCTCCAGGGGCGGCTCGGGCGCGACCATCAGGGCGAGGAAGCTTCGACCGCGAACCCGGATCTTCGGAAGGGGAAGCGCATCAGGAAGCAAAACTCTACACCTACGCTTTTACTGAATCGGTTGATCGGCGCGCGTTCCCGTGCGCCAGACCGCGAGCCCTTCTCCGGTCCTTGCAGCAGATTCGTCAACTGTTGCCGCCGGACGGTACTCCGGCCCGATGAATCGCCGCTTAACGCCCGTCCGTACGGTTCGAGACTGGCTCGGTCGAAGGAGCCGCCGGGCGCGACGCACAGGCTCCGACGGCGATCACCCCTGACCCATTGCGCGCTTGGCGGCCGCGGCGAGGAAGCCGGAGCGGGTGTAGCCGTGCTGTTCGGCGTGGGCGTCGATGGCGCGCAGGACATCCTCCTGCAGGGTGATGTTGACCCGTACGGTCTTTGGCGCGGATGCAGCCAAGGGGACCAGGACCGGAGCGCCGCCGCGGTTGGAGGGATCGGCCAGCACCGCCTCGATCGAGGAGGGCTCGGGGACCGCGTCGCCGAGCTCGGCCATGAGCTCGACATGCCCCTGAAGGGCCTCGCGGCCCATGGCCAGGGTCTCGTCCAAGGTCGCGCCCGCGGAGACGCAGCCGGGGAAGTCGGGGAACGAGATGCCGTAGTCGCTGTCGGGATCCTTGTGGATCAGGCCGACATAGTGCCGCGCGACGCCGGACCTCGCCTCCACAGCGGGCGCATCGGGCTTCGGCTCGGGAATGGTGACGACGCCGGGGCCATCCTTGCGCCGGAAATGCCGATGGCCGCCAGTCACGCGAACCGACGTCCAGCCGTCGGCTTCGAGTTCTCGAATAATGTCCTGGTCGCTCACGTGTGTAGTCATACATCGAGCTTGAGCGTGAATCCACACGAATGTGCATCCAAGGTGCGCCGCTGCCTAGAAGGGGACAGTTTCGAAACCTTCATCTGGGGCAGAAGGCGCGAGGTGAGACGCACCCCCCCGAGCGTCGCCTGATGGGCTCTTAACAACTCGCGAAGGACCAGCGGTTCGCCGACACCGCCTTGCAGGTAGACTTCCGAACGAGGACGAAATTCGCCAAGCGCCTGTTCGATATCGACGTTTTCCATTCAGTTTCGCTTGCTCCGGGAGGCGCGGTCGCGGCAAGAGGGGGGCGTGGTTTCCTTCAAATTATAGGTTTCGCAGGGCGTCGGGCTGCGGGACGCGCGGACGGAATGTGAGGGGCTCGCATGGACGAAGGGTCGCTGGCGCCTGAGGTGGAGGCATGGCTGCGCGCCGGCGCGGGCGGGCGCTGGCCGTGCGAGCGGGTCGAAGAGACGTCGATTTCCTGCCTGTTCTTCTATCCCGGGCGGGTTCTGAAACTGAAGAAGCCGCTCGACCTCGGCTTCGTGGATTTCACCACGCCTGATCTGCGCCGCTGGGCCGCGCAGCGCGAGGTCGCGTTCAATCGCAGGACCGCGCCGGACATCTATCGCCGTGTCGTGACGATCGGGCGGGCGCCCGAGGGGTGGGTCGAGGCTATCGAGCAGGGCGAGGCTCTGGACTACGCCGTGGAGATGCGCCGGTTCGACGAGGCGGCGATCCTCGCGCGCCGGCCGCCGCCGGACGGCGACTTCGCTGAGGACCTGGGGCGCCGGATTGCGCGCTTCCACCTGTCGGCCGATCAGGGGACGGCAGGGGGCGGAGCGGCTGGCCAGGACTATGTGATCCGTTCCAACGCCGCGCAGCTCGCCGCCTGTGACGGGGGTCTGGAACGCGCCGCCCTGAAGGATCTCGAGGCGACGACGACGGCGAGTTTCGAGCGCTTGCGCGAGCTACTGGACGAGCGGATGGCCGAAGGCTTCTGCAGGGCCTGCCATGGCGATCTGCACCTGTCGAACATCCTGGTCGAGAAGGGCGAACCGGTCCTCTTCGACTGCATCGAGTTCAGCGACCGGCTGCGCGAGATCGACGTCGCCTACGACGTTGCATTCCTCCTGATGGACCTGGCCCAGCGTGGGGCGGCCGAAGCGGCGAGCCGGGCCTTCAACGGATGGCTCGACGAGGCGGCGCGGGGATTTCCGGCGAGCCTCTGGCGGGGCCTCGCGACCCTGCCCCTGTTCCAGTCGGTGCGCGCCTGCGTGCGCGCCCACGTCAATGCGCGCGAGGGCAAGGGAGAAGCCGCCAGGGAGTACCTGTCGGCGGCGCGACGCTATCTGGAGAGCCCGCAGCCGCGATTGCTGGCGGTGGGCGGCCTCTCCGGCTCGGGCAAGTCGACGCGCGCCCGACGACTTGCGCCGGAGATGGGCGGAGCGCCAGGCGCGGTGGTTCTGCGCACCGACGAGATCCGCAAGCGGCTGTGGGGCGCGCCTCCCACCCAGAGGCTGGGAACCGAGGCCTATGGGCCGGACGCCACGGCCAAAGTCTACGAGTCGCTGTTCGAGACAGCGCGCGAGGTGCTGACGGCGGGTCTTTGCGTGATCGCCGACGCGGCTTTTCTGGAGCCGGCGCAGCGGACACGCATCGAGGCTATTGCGCGGGAGGCCGGCGCGCCCTTCGAGGGAATCTGGATGGAGGCGCCCGAGGCTGTCCTGCGCGGACGGCTCGCCGCACGCGGCTCCGACGCCTCGGATGCGGACGCCGAGGTGCTTGCGACGCAGCTGACCCGGAACCTGGGCGAGATCGGCTGGCGGCGCGTGAGCGTGTGAGGCGAGCCGCCGCCGGCCCCGCCAGAGCGCCGTCCGACCAAGTGGGAACTGGTTGGGCGATAAGACGGCGCTCGAGTTTTTGAAGCTAGAGCAAACTCCGACCAGACATTTCAGTCTGGTCGGAGTTTGCTCCAGTGCGGCGCCGGCGGCGGGCGCGGTCAGCACCAGCGGCGGTGGTAATGCCTCCAGCACCACGCGTGGTCATGGCGGTAGTGGTGGTGATGATGATGCCAGGGCTGGGCGCTGGCCGCCCCGCCGGCCAGGAGCCCAGCCGCCAGAGTGGCGGCGAAAATGCGTTTCATCGAGTTCCTTCCTTCGTGGAGGCCGCCCCCGGGCGGCATTCCGATGATGCGGAACTCCCCTGATCGATTGATGAACGCCGACGTTGCCGGCGTTCATCGCCATCCCTCCAGGAGAAGAGGGAGAGGGGCTTGTCAGGCCGGGACGAGGGCGGACTCGGCTACGAGGACGCGGCTGACGGCGTTGACCACCGCGGCGATGCGCAGGGCGGCCTGGATCTGGGCGGCCGGGACGCCGCCCTTGCGCAGTTCGTCCTCGTGGGCGTCCAGGCACATGCCGCAGCCGTTGATCGCCGACACGGCCGTGGACCAGAGCTCGAACTTCGCCTTGTCCACTCCGGGATTGGCGATGACGTTCATCCGCAGGCGCGCGGGCATCGAGCGGTACTCCGGGTTCCGCATCAGGTGCAGGGCGCGGTAGTAGACATTGTTCATGCCCATGATCGCAGAGGCGGCCTTGGCCGCGTCGAGCGAGGCCTGCGAAAGGCCGGCGGCGCGGGCGGCCGACTCGATCGCGCGGATCACATCGCTCTGGCCCACGGCGTGAGCAGAGGCGACGAAGGCGCCCCACTTCTGTTCAGTGTCGAGGACGGTCTCGTTGGCCAGGGAAGAGAGGTTCAGCGAAAGGTCCTTGGCATAGGCGGGCAGGCGATCGCGCAGAGCATCGATGGACATGGTGGCTCCTCGAGCAGAGTGGGGGGCTGGGAGAACAAGAAAAAGGAGGGGAGCGTCGCCGCTCCCCTCCGCGCAGATGACGACCTGAGAAGGGAGGGGGTCAGGCCGCCTTCAGCGTTTCGCCGCCCACCGGGCGATTGCACGGGCAGAGTTCATCCGTCTGCAGAGCATCAACCACCCGCAGGGTGTCTGCCGGGGCGCGGCCGACGCTCAGGTTGGTGACGTACACGTGCTGGATCACGTTGTGCGGGTCGACCACGAAGGTGGCGCGCAGGGCTACGCCTTCTTCTTCGTCGAGCACGCCGAGCGCACGGGCGAACCTGCCGCCGTTGTCGCCGAACTGCCAGATCGGCAGGCGGTCGAGGTCGGGGTGGGCGCGACGCCAGCCGAGCTTGGCGTGCTCGTTGTCGGTCGAACCGCCCAGCACGATCGTGTCACGGTCGGCGAATTCCTTGCCCAGGCGCGCGAATTCGGCGATCTCGGTCGGACAAACGAAGGTGAAGTCCTTCGGATAGAAGAAGATCACCTTCCACTTGCCGGGAAAGCTGTCGTTGGTGACGGTTTCGAACGCGCTCTCGCCGTTCTCTTCGTGCAGGTTGAAGCCGGGCTTCACCCCGATGATCTTGAACGCGGGCAGAGTCTCGCCGACACCGAGCATGGTGAACTCCTGAAAAGTCCTGGGAAATGGGATTGGCGCGGCTCCCCACCGCATCCGCCTCGGCAGATAGGGGTCGCTCACGTCGAGATCAAATCGATTGATTCATTAGGTGAGATAGCCTCGCCCTATAGAGGTAGTAGGATCAGCCAACGCCCAGCGCGCGCAGGGCGGCGAGGCGTGCGAAGGCGAGGGTGAGGGCCTTGCGGCGGGCGCCGGCGAGGGGAATTGCGGGCGCCTCGCGCACCACCTCCCCGCCAAAGCCGTCCGCGATGATTAGGCCCGGCTCGGCCGGAAGGATGTGGTCGGGGAACTCCGGCGCGACGGCGAAGAAGAAGGCGTCGCAGAAGGGCAGGTACTCGCCCCACTTCTGGTCGGTGCGGAAGTCCTCCATCCCCGACTTCACCTCGGCGATGGCGATCTCGCCCTTGCGCCCGATCGCCATGATGTCCGCCCGCCGCCCGTTGGGCAGCCCCACCTCCATGAGCGGTGAATAACCCAGGTCGACGAACAGCCGCGCCGCCCCGCGCGTGACCGCAAGGGTGATCTCCGGCCGGCTGGAGGTGAGGACGACGGACTCCATCGCCCGATGATGTTCGGGTTCCGTTCACGGGGCAAGCTGCTGACTATGCCTTATCCAAACCCGCAGGAATGGAATACGGTGACACTCCTTCAATTTGGTGCGGGCGTGATGGCGACAGTTAATATTCTGAACCTGAAGCCCTCCGAGGAGCACGGTGAGCGTCAATTCGTGGTGACCGTAGAGCTCCGGTCGAGGGTCCTCGGCCGCATCAACCTTGACCTGATGGTCGAGGCCGACTCGATCGGTCGAGCTCCCGATGTGATGCGCGATGCGCTGTTGGCTCTTGGGCACGACCTGGTGGACTCGTTCCGTCAGGACGACGCATCGGCGTAGCCTTCAGCCCACGGCGCCGCCGCGGCTCGACTCCAGCGGTCAAGCGAGGTGGGTGGCGCGCGAGGAGTCCGCGGGGAATACCCGGAGCGCCGGCGCCCTCGCCGGCGTGTTTCAGTCGCGCGCCACGCTGCTCCAGGGCCAGTCCTCCGGAACCGCGCAAAGGCCGGCGATCACGGGATTGGCCAGGATGTAGTTCCAGGTGGATTCGAAATGCCGTTCGTCGCGAATTGCGCGATCGAAGTACTCTCGCGCCCAGAAGGCGCCGCGGCGGCCCAGCAGGTTGTTGGCGCGTCGGGCGGTGACAGACTTCCAGCCTTGGACAACAACCGCCAACGGCCATCCCTTCGCCTGTTCCGCCAGGATGTGGACGTGCGTTGGCATCACGCACCAAGCGATGAGGCGATATTGAACGCCGTCAAATCGTACGAGTGCGTCGCGGACGAGCGCCGCGACATGCGGATTTGCAAGAGCGCCACTGCCGAAGCCCGCGTCAAGAGCCGTGCTCGCCGCCTCCGCCCGATCCGGGGGCGGAGCGGTCTCTACGCGCGCCAGAACATCAGTCGGCAACGAGTCAGCAAGCCGGAATACGATGTGTTGAATCACTCCAGCTTCGTCGAAGTGCGGGAGATATCCGCGCGTGCGCCAACCGGCGTGGTCTCGGGACATTTCCGGACCTTACAATGAACTTTGCGGTTACGGAAAGACGCCGGCGAGGGCGCCGGCGCTCCGTGCGCGCCTTGCAACGTGGGAGATGCGCGTGGCGCTTGCGGGGAAATCAAGGCGCGCTGGCCCCCCTCTCACCCCCCGGCCACCGGCAGGATGATCTTCGAGGGCATGTCCGGCGTCGACAGGATCCGCCACGTCGCGGGACGGTAGTCCTCGGGGCGGGCGCGGTAGATGCTGGGGACGAACGTCTGGGGGTTGCGGTCGATCACCGGGAACCAGGTCGACTGGATCTGGACCATGATGCGGTGGCCCTTGAGGAAGACGTGGTCGCGGGGGCGCAGGGGCACGTCCCAGAGGATCGGCGCATTCGCGGCGAGCGGCGCAGGCGTCTCGAAGCTCTTCAGGTAGCGCCCGCGGCGCACCTCCATGGCGATCGGCCACTCATAGCCGTCCAGGGACCTGGCGTAGTCGCCCGGGGCGGGCCCGGCCTCGCCGTCCCAGGCCGCCTTCTGCGCATCCTCGGGGAAGACGTCGATCAGCTTGACCACCAGATCGCCGTCCGTGCCGCTGGTGGAGGCGAAGATCGCCGCGGCTACGTCGCCGGTCACGGTGAGGTCGTGGTCGAGCGGGGCGCTGACGAAGGTGAGCACGTCGGGGCGGTGGTCCACGAACCGCTGGTCCTGGGCCTCCCACAGCCGCCAGTCGCCGCCGGGATAGGTCGGAGAAATCGGCCGCGCCCGGTAGGGGACCGGGTTGGAGGGGTCGGAGACGTAGGTCCGCGAACCCGCGTTGGAGGCCGTGGGCGCTACGAAGCTCAGCGAGCCGTCGGCATGGAGGTAGAGGGCGGTGGGGCGGGCGGCGGCGGGCGGCCACTGCGCATAGGAACGCCAGGCGTTCGAACCGGTCTGGAAGGTGGTGACCGCGGCGGCGGGTTTCTCGCCCTTGCCCCAGAGCCAGTAGCGGAAGAAGGGCGCCTCCACATTGGCGGCGTAGGCGGCGGCCGTGTCCTGGCCCAGCGGGATGACGCCCAGGTTCGACCAACTGTCGGCCCGCCACTGGCCGTGCGCCCACGGGCCGGCGACCATCAGAGCGGTGTTGTCCGGATCGTGCTGCTTCTCGGCGCGGAAGATGCGCCAGGGGCCGAAGGGGTCCTCCTGGTCCCAGAACCCGGCGACGTTGAGGTTGGGCACGGTGGACGCGTGGATGGCCGACACCCAGTCCTGCGACTTCCAGAAGGCGTCGTGGTCGGGGTGCTCGATGGCCTCGCGGAAATAGGGGATCTCCCCGTGCAGCCAGGTCGCGTCGATCTGTTCGGGCGAGCCGGCGCGCAGGTACCAGGAATAGGTGTCGTGCTGGTCGAAGGCGAAGTGGGTGTTGGCGGTCTTCGCCTGCTCCTCCATCACCGCATATTCGAAATCGTAGCTGAGTCGGAACGCGCCATAGCGGTGGTCGTCGTCATTCATCCACT
The DNA here is from genome assembly GCA_035483335.1 of Caulobacteraceae bacterium. Classification (GTDB taxonomy): domain Bacteria; phylum Pseudomonadota; class Alphaproteobacteria; order Caulobacterales; family Caulobacteraceae; genus Acaudatibacter. Next base: position 8,881 of record DATHPX010000265.1, read on the forward strand.
GATCGCCCGGCGAGGCCTGTTCGCTTATCGCCTTGAGCGCCGGATGCGGGTTCAGGAGCATGGCCGCGGTGGTGTAGCCGTCATAGGAGACACCCAGCGCGCCGACCCGGCCGTTGTTGTTCGGCACGTTCTTGACCAGCCACTCGATGGTGTCCCAGGCGTCGCGGGTCTCGATCGTGCCCTCGCCGGGGATGAGGCGGTCGTCGCCGGAGATCGTAAAGGTCCCCTCGGACTTGAAGCGCCCGCGGATGTTCTGGATCACCAGGATGTAGCCGTCCTTGACCAGCGGCTGGAGCGAGGGCGGTAGGGCGGGAGGCAGCTTGTCCGGCACGCCATAGGGCGTGCGGCGCAGGAGGATGGGCAGGGGCTCTGGATGACCTGCCGGGCGCATGATCACCGTCTGCAGCCGCACCCCGTCGCGCATGGGGATCATCACCTGCTCGAAGCTCCCCAGCGGCGAGGCTGTTGGGGCAGCGGCGGGCGCGGGAGGCGTCGGCGGCAGGGTGGCGGCCGGCGCTCCCGTGGCGAGTGCGAGGGCGGCAACGATAGTTTCAAGTCTCATCATTCCCCCCTTGGCGTGTCGTCCCGTAGGATTCACTACAGAGACACAAAGGACACAAAGTTTTCTTGGGGCGCTTCGCGCCGGCACTCGGCAATCGCTGACGACCTGCGCCGAAGGCGCATCAAATAATCTTCGTGTCCTTGGTGTCTTTGTGGTGAAAATACCTCTCAGATCTACGAGCGGTAGTCGCCGTTGATGGCGACGTATTGCTTGGTGAGATCACAGGTCCACATTGTCGCTTCTGCGCGACCGATGCCGACGTTGACGGTGACCTCGAGCTCTCGATTTTTCATGTAGGCGCTCATCGCCGCCTCGGAGTAGTCCGGGGCCACCGCGCCCTTGCGGGCGGCGACGTTGGGGCCGAAGGCGACCGCCATGTTCTCGCGGCGCACCGGCTCGTCGGCCTTGCCCGCGGCCATGACGATGCGGCCCCAGTTGGCGTCCTCGCCGGCGAAGGCCGTCTTCACCAGGGGGCTCTCGGCGATGGAGCGGGCGATCCTGCGCGCGGAGGCGGGAGTCTTGGCGCCTTCGACGTTGATCTTCACGAACTTGGTCGCGCCCTCGCCGTCGCGAACGAGCTGGAGGGCGAGGTCGAGAAGCACGCCTTCGAGCTTCTGACAGAAGTCTGCCAGGCGCGGGTCGCTCGCGCGCGAGATGGGCGGTCCTGTTCGCTGGGTGGCGAACACCAGCAGGGTGTCGTTGGTGGAGCGGTCGCCGTCCACGGTCACGCTGTTGAAGGTGCGCACGGTCATCGCCTCGACAAGGGTCTGCAAGGCGGCCGGCGCGATCCGCGCGTCGGTGACTACGAAGGCCAGCATGGTGGCCATGTCCGGGGCGATCATGCCCGAGCCCTTTGCGATACCCGCGATGCGGACGGTCTGGCCGTCAACCTTCGCCTCGGCGAAGGCGCCCTTGGGAAAGGTGTCGGTGGTGGAGATGGCGCGGGCGGCCTCCTCCCAGCTCGCATGGGCGCGCGCCAAGGCGGGAACGTGCGGGGTGATCTTCTTGTCGTCGAGAATCTGGCCGATCACGCCGGTGGAGGCGAGCATCACCTCGGTGCGGGCGCATCCGACCGCGCGGGCGGCCGCGGCGGCGACGTGGGCGGCCGCCTTGGCGCCGGCCTTGCCCGTGAAGGAGTTGGCGCAACCGGCGTTGACCATCAGGGCGCACGCGGCGGGGCCCTTCTTCAGCTTGGCCTTGCACCAGTCCACCGGGGCCGAGCCGACGCCATGGCGCGTGAACACGCCCGCCACGACCGTGCCGGGATCGAAGCGCATCAGGAGCACGTCGTCCCGCTCGCGCGGATAGAGGCCGGCGCTTCCGACGCCCATCGCGACGCCCGGCACATCGGGAATGGCGGGAAATGGAACGGCAAGGGGCGAGACGGGCAGGGGCGCCGAACTCACAGCCGCGCGCCCCAATCAGGCGTCGCTTCGAACCTTGCCATCATCCGCTACCCCGTCCAAAGGATCGCCCCAATCGCGCCATGGTGCGGATTTTGGGTGCGCGTCAAGCGAGGAGGAGCCGGAAAAGATGAAGCTCTACGAGTCGATCGGGCCAAATCCGCGGGTGGTGAAGATGTTCATCGCCGAAAAGGGCCTGCAGATCCCCCGTCAGCAGGTGAACCTGATGGCCGGCGAAAACCGCCAGGACGCCTATAAGGCGCTCAACCCGAGCGGCACGACGCCGGCGCTGGAGACCGACGAGGGCGTGATCCTCGCCGAGATCACCACGATCTGCGAGTACCTTGAGGAGCTGCACCCCAATCCGCCGCTGATCGGTGAGACGCCCATGCAGCGGGCGGAGACCCGCATGTGGGTGCGCCGGATCGATCTGGGCATCCTCGAGCCGATGACCAACGGATTCCGCTATTCCCAGGGCCTGCAAATGTTCCAGGACCGTATGCGCTGTATCCCGCAGGCGGCCGAGGACCTCAAAACCTGCGCGCGCGAGAAGCTGGAGTGGCTGGACGACAAGATCGCCGGCCGCCAGTGGATCGCGGGCGACCGCTTCACCCTGGCCGATATCGTCCTCTACGCCTTCCTCGACTTCGGCGCCCAGGTGGGCCAACCGCTCGACGCGAAGAACAAGAACCTCACCGCGTGGCTCGAGCGCGTGAAGGCGCGCGACAGCGTGACGGCGAGCGCATAGCGGGACTGTCCGGACCTCGGTTGGCGCCGCTTTCCCATCCGTCCCGGCGCTCCGCGCCGGGCCACCTTCCCCAGGAGGGGAAGGAGAGCGCGTTTCGTTTCAAGATCTTATCGCTCTCCTCCCCCTTCATGGGGGAGGTGGCCGGCCGGCGGGGAAAAGCGGCGCCCCGATCCATTTGACTCATTCGCGGCGGGCGCCCATCTGGCCCTGATCGGCCGGCTGCGCTCACGCGCGCCTCGTCAGCGCCGAAAAGACCCGCTAGACGTCAGTTTTTCCTCTTTCGGACGCCGCCGCCAAAAACGATGCTCGACCTGAAGAAACTGTTCGGTTCCTCCAATGACCGCAAGGTCAGGACGATGATGGGCAAGGTCGCCCAGATCACCGCCCTGGAGTCTAAGATGTCGGCTCTGTCGGACGAGGCCCTCCGCGGCAAGACCGAAGAGTTCAAGCAACGTCTCGCCAACGGCGAGACTCTCGAACAGCTGCTCAACGAGGCCTTCGCCGTCGTGCGCGAGGCGGCTAAGCGGACGCTCGGCCAACGGCCCTACGATGTGCAGATGGTCGGCGGGATGGTGCTGCACAAAGGCGGCATCGCCGAGATGCGCACCGGCGAGGGGAAGACTCTCGTGGGCACCCTGCCGGTCTATCTCAACGCCCTGGCCGGCAAGGGCGTGCACGTCATCACGGTCAACGACTACCTTGCCTCCCGTGACTCCGAGTGGATGGGCCGCATCTACCGGTTCCTCGGGCTGTCAGTCGGCGTGATCGTCAACGGTCTGTCGCAGAGCGAGCGCCAGCGCGCCTATGGCAGCGACATCACCTATGGCACCAACAACGAATTCGGCTTCGACTATCTGCGCGACAACCTCGCCTATGACGTGGCCGAGATGGTCCAGCGCGGCCACCACTTCGCGATCGTCGACGAAGTGGACTCGATCCTCATCGATGAGGCGCGGACGCCGCTGATCATCAGCGGACCGACCGAGGACCGGTCTGAGTTCTACCGGACCATCGACGCCCTCGTGAAAGAGCTGGTGAAGGATCCGGAGACCTTCGAGCACGACGAGAAGCAGCGTCAGGTTCTGCTGACCGAGCCGGGCTCGGAGACGGTCGAGCGGATGCTGGAGGAGGCCGGTCACCTCGTGGACGGTTCGGCCGGGCTTTATGACCCGGCCAACGTCAGCGTCGTCCACCACGTGAACCAGGCGCTGCGCGCCAACGTGCTCTATCTGCGCGACCGCGACTACATCATCCGCCAGGGCGAGGTGATGCTGATCGACGAGTTCACCGGCCGCATGATGCACGGCCGACGCCTGTCCGAAGGCCTGCACCAGGCGATCGAGGCCAAGGAAGGGGTGGAGGTCCAGCCCGAGAACCAGACCCTCGCCTCGGTGACGATCCAGAACTACTTCCGCTTGTACGAGAAGCTGTCGGGGATGACGGGCACGGCGGCGACCGAGGCCCAGGAATTCTTCGACATCTACAAGATGGACGTGGCGGAGATTCCGACCAACCGGCCGATCGCCCGCAAGGACGCCGACGACGAGGTCTATCGAACCACCGCAGAGAAGAACAACGCAATCATCGCCCAGATCGAGGACTGCCATAAGCGCGGCCAGCCGGTGCTGGTGGGCACGGTGTCGATCGAGAAGTCAGAGCAGCTCTCGGAACTGCTCAAGAAGCACAAGTGGAGCGACGAGGCGGGCAAGAGCCATCTCGGCCTGCCGCACAGCGTGCTCAACGCCCGCTACCACGAGCAGGAGGCGCTCATCGTCGCCGACGCCGGCGTGCCGGGCACGGTGACGATCGCCACCAACATGGCCGGCCGGGGGACGGACATCCAGCTCGGCGGCAACGTCGACATGCGCCTGGCCAAGTGGCGGACCGAGCAGACGGGCCTCGGGATCGAGCCCTCGTTCGAGGACGAGCACGCCGAGCGCGCGCGGATCGAGTCGGAAATCGGAGACCGAAAGGTCCAGGCGCTGGCGGCCGGCGGCCTGTTCGTGCTGGGCACCGAGCGCCACGAGAGCCGCCGCATCGACAACCAGCTGCGTGGCCGCACCGGCCGCCAGGGCGACCCGGGCCAGTCCAAGTTCTTCCTCTCCTGCGAGGACGACCTGCTGCGCATCTTCGCCGGCGAGCGGCTGGATTCGATCATGCGCACCTTCGGGGTGGAGGAAGGCGAGGCGATCACCCACCGCTGGCTCAACAGCGCCATCGCGACCGCCCAGAAGCGCGTGGAGCAGCGCAACTACGAGATCCGCAAGAACCTGCTCAAGTACGACGACGTGGTGAACGACCAACGCAAGGCCGTGTTCGAGCAGCGCCGTGAGTTCATGGACGCCGAGGACGTCTCGGCGATCACGACGGAGATGCGCCACGACACTATCGTCGATCTCGTGGGCCGCCACCTGCCGCCCAAGGCCTATGCCGACCAGTGGGACATCGAGGGCCTGACCGAGCGAGTGCAGGCGGTCCTCGGGATGGACCTGCCGCTCGCCGACTGGGCCGCGGAGGAGGGCATCGCCGACGAGGAGATCCAGGAGCGTCTGACGACCGCCGCCGACCAGCGGGCGGCCGAGCGAGAGGCGGCGATCAGTCCCGAGCGCATGCGCGCCCTGGAGAAGAACTTCCTGCTCCAGATGGTGGACATGCAGTGGCGCGAGCACCTCACGCACCTGGACCACCTGCGCAACGTCATCGGCCTGCGCGGCTACGGCCAGCGCGACCCGCTCAACGAGTACAAGACCGAGGCCTTCACCCTCTTCCAGGGGTTGATGGGCGATCTTCGCCAGGAGGTCACTCGCTGGCTGATGACGGTGGAGTTCCGTTTCGCCGAGCCGGAGCCCCCGCCCGTCACGCCGGCGTGGGAAGTCCATCTCGACCCCACCACGGGTGAGAACGAGCGCGCCCTGGAGGTCGCCGGCGCGGCCCTGCTCGGCGGCTCCGCCGCCCAGCGCGCGGCCGTCCCGCTCGCCGCCCTGCCCGAAGGCT
>DATHPX010000266.1:0-11737 GCA_035483335.1 Caulobacteraceae bacterium
GCGCGGCCGGTCATTGAAGTTGGGCGACGGCGCGGGGATCAGGCGCATGGCTGGAGAGATGTCGCGTGTCCCTCCCCTTCACGGGGAGGGTTTCGCGCCGCAGGCGCGACGGGTGGGGGAGTCTGGATCATCCCCGGCGCCTCAGTCATTCCCCAGGGTTCCCCACCCGTCTCGCCGCTTCGCGTCGAGCCCCCCTCCCCAGAAGGGGAGGGACAAGGCGCGACCCTCCCATGAAGGGGAGGGACGGATCGGGGATGGTCCTCAGGCCGCCTTATCCAGCGAGAGGCGCTCGTAGCGGCGGAGGTGATGGTCGGTGGACCCGAACTCGCCTTCGATCAGGGTCGCGCGCTTAAAGTAGTGGCCGATCGCCATCTCGTCGGTCATGCCCATGCCGCCATGCAGCTGGATGGCGTTCTGGCCGACGAACTTGCACGCGCGTCCGATCTGGACCTTCGCCGCCGAGATCGACTTGGCCCGCTCCTGGGCGCCTTCCGAGAGGCGGATGTGAGCCATGTAGGTCATGGACACCGACTGCTCGACCTGGATGAACATGTCGACCATCCGGTGCTGCAGCACCTGGAAGGCGGCGATCGGCTGGCCAAACTGCTTGCGCTGTTTGGTGTATTCCAGCGTGCCCTCGTGCAGCTTGCGCAGCACCCCGCAGGCCTCGGCGCAGGTCGCGGCGATCGCCTCGTCCACCACCTGCTCGACGAGCGGAAGGGCGGAGCCGGCCTCGCCAACCAGCGCCTCCGGTCCGAGGCGGACGTTCTCGAAGCTGATCTCCGAGGCGCGCCGCCCATCGACCGTGGGATAGTCGCGCGTGACGACCCCAGCCGCAGACTTCGGAACGACGAACACCGACACGCCCTGCGCGTCGCGTTGGCCGCCTCCGGTGCGGGCGGTGACGACGAGGTGCGTCGCCCACGGCGCGCCGACCACAACCGCCTTCTGTCCATTCAGGACCCACCCGCCGCCATCCTGGCGGGCGGTCGTCTTGAGGTCGGACAGGGAATAGCGAGCCTGCGGCTCGGCCCAGGCGAACGCCATCACGACGTCGCCGCCGATGATCCCGCCGATCAATTCGCGGGCGGCGTCGGTCCGGGACCGTCGAAGTAGGCCGCCGCCGATGACGACCGTGGAGATGTACGGCTCGACGACGATCGCGCGGCCGAACTCCTCCATCACCACCATCGTCTCGACGGGGCCGCCGCCGAGGCCGCCGACATCCTCCGCAAATGAGGCTCCGAGGATGCCGAGATCGTGGGCGAAGGCCTTCCAGACCTCCGGACGCCAGCCGTCGGCGGATTTCACGGCCGCCCGACGCTTCTCGAAATCGTAGTGGTCGGCGAGGTAGGCCGCCACGGAATCGCGCAGCAGGCCCTGTTCTTCGGTGAAGCTGAAATCCATGACTCGCTCTTAGAGACCCAGCACAAGCTTGGCGATGATGTTCCGCTGGATCTCGTTGGATCCGCCGTAAATCGAGGTCTTGCGGGTATTGAAGTAGGCGCCCGCCACGCCGTGCGCGTCCTCCGGACCGATGGTCGCGGCAAGGTTGTGCTGGAGATCGCGCAGATAGGGCGCGCCATAGTGGCCAGCCGCCTCCAGGGCGAGCTCGGTCAGCCGCTGCTGGATCTCGGTCCCCTTGATCTTGAGGATCGAGGATTCCGGCCCCGGCCCCTTGCCCGAGCTCTCTCCCGCGAGGGTCCGCAGCTCCGTGAATTCGAGCGCCGTCAGGTCGATCTCTAGCTCGGCCACCTTCCGCTTGAAGAAGGGGTCGGCCAGCAGCGCCCCGGCGTCATCGGAAGCTTCCGTGCGCGACACCTCACGCAGGCGCTCGAGGCCGCGCTTCGAGCGGGCCACACCCGCAATTCCGGAGCGCTCGTGCTGCAGCAGGGCCTTGGCGCAGGTCCAGCCCTGGTTCTCGTGGAAGACGCGGTTTTCAACCGGCACCTTGACGTTGTCGAGGAAGACGTCGTTGACCTCGTGGCCGCCCTCGAGGGTGATGATCGGGCGCACCGTGATGCCTGGCGTTTTCATGTCGACCAGCAGGAAGCTGATCCCGGCCTGGGGCTTCACATTGGGATCGGTCCGCACCAGGAAGAAACCCCAGTCCGCGAACTGCCCAAGCGTGGTCCAGGTCTTCTGGCCGTTGACCAGGTAGTATTCCTTGCCGTCGTCCCCGGTGATGCGCTCGGCGCGCGTCTTGAGCGAGGCGAGGTCGGAGCCCGCGCCCGGTTCGGAGTAGCCCTGGCACCACCAGTCGATCCCGTCCCGGATACCCGGGAGGAAACGCTCCTTCTGTTCCTGTGTCCCGAAGGTCCAGATCACCGGCGCAAGCATCGCGACGCCGAACGGCAGGATGGCGATCGTATCTGCGAAGGCCTGCTCTTCAGACCAGATGTATTTCTGCGTCGGGGTCCAGCCTGTGCCGCCCCACTCGACCGGCCAGGAGGGCGTCGCCCAGCCCTTCTTCGCCAGGATGCGGTGCCAGGAGAAGTAATCCTCCTTGGTCAGGGCGTCTTCGCTCTTCTGCTTCTCGCGCAACTCAAGAGGATAATTCTCGGCGATGAAGGCGCGCGCTTCCTCGCGGAAGGCGACGTCCTGAGGCGAAAAGTCGAGATCCATGGGGCTTCCTCATGCCATGTCCGCGGAGGCGAAGCGCTTTCGCGCGCCCATCCGGCAGCGTTGGTGCGCTGCAACCATACGGTCTCGCCGCGGCTGTTTCCATAGGGCGAGCCCACGCTCCGCTTGGAAGGCCCGACCTCGCGGGGCATGAGGGTTAGATGCTCAGGATCCTCACCTACAACGTGCATCGCTGCGTGGGCACGGATGGGCGACTCGACGTCGGGCGGATCGCAGCAGTGATCGCCGCAGAAGCTCCCGATATCGTCGCTCTGCAGGAGGTCGATGTCGGGCGGGCCCGGACGGGCAAGGTGGACCAGGCGCACGAAATTGCCCGACGCCTGAACATGACCCCGAGGTTCCATGCCGCGCTTCGCGTGGAGGAAGAGCTCTACGGAGATGCGATCCTCACCGCCCTGGCGCATTCCGTGATCAAGGCGGGCCCCCTGCCCGGCTATCCGCCCGCGCCCATGCTCGAACCCCGCGGCGCACTCTGGGTGAACATCGAGCTGGGCCAGGGACGAAGCCTGCAGGTGGTGAACACCCATCTCGGCCTCGTGCCGCGGGAGCAACAACTTCAGGCGGCCGCGCTCGTGGGAGAGGAATGGATCGGAGGCGCGCTGCGGCGGGATCCGATCGTACTCACCGGCGATTTCAACGCCGGTCCTAGGTCGCGCGTCCACGCGCAGTTCGCCCGGGCGCTACGGAACGCCCACGACTTCGCCAAGCACGGCCCAAGGCGGGTCGCGACATTCCCTTCGCGGGCGCCGATCCTGCGCATCGACCACATGTTCGTCAGCCCCGGCGTGCGCATCCTCGGCCTTCGCGTCGGAATGACCGCCCTGGCGCGAACGGCGTCGGATCACCTGCCCCTCGTGGCCGACATTTTGACGCACTCGTAAGTCCGCCGGCCCATGGGCTTTTCGGCCGAAATTCACCTAAATAATTCGGGAGGCGCGCGGCTGGGACCCCAGACGAGCCCTTATGAGCCACGCACTTGTGGAGGCGCTGCTCAATCGTGGAGGAACACCAGGCCATCGTGACGGGAGGCGACCGCGGTCCGCACCGGGACACATCTCCTGACGCGGGCGAGGAACGGGCGCGGCTGGCGCTTCATGCCGCCGGCATCGGCGTGTGGGACTGGGACCTCACGGACAACAGTGTCGTTCATTCTGCGCTCGCGCGGGAGATCTGCGGCTTTCCCGCCGAAGGACCGGTCACTCAGGAGGCCGTGGTCTCCGTAACTCACCCCGAGGACCTGCCTCAGACCCAGGATCAGTTTCGCCGGGCGATCGACCCCGCTATCAGGGACACGGCCCCTTACGAATTCCGGATCATACGGCCGGACGGCCAGGTCCGCTGGGTCGTGGCGCACGGACACGCGGTCTTCGCCGACGGCCCTGCCGGTCCAAAGGCGGTCCGCTATGTCGGCTCGCTGCAGGACATCACCGACAGGCGACGTCTGGAAGACGAGAACCGCGCGTTCACCGAGCGCCTGCGCTTCGCCATGCACGCCGGACGCTTCGGCTCCTTTGAATACGAGCTCTCCACGGGCAGGCCGGTCTGGGATGCAGCCCAGATGGAGATCTTCGGCCTCGCGGCGGACCAGGCTCCGCCCACGATGGAGTCCGTGTGGTCCGTCATCGATCCACGCGACCGGCAGCGGATCCGCCGACACGTCGCCCACGCCTATGCGAGGGGCCACGCCTACACGACAGAGTTCCGCATCGTGCGTCCCTCCGGCGAGGTCCGGTGGTGCGAGGGAAGCCTCTCGGTGATCCGCGACGGCTCGGGCCAGGCAACGCACCTGTTCGGCTATACGGTGGATGTCACCGATCGTCGGCGCGCCGAGGCCGAACAGGTGGAGCGTCAGGCCATCCTGCAGAGCCTGCTGGATGCGGCGGCCCTTTATGTCGGAGTGCTGGAGCTCACCGACGATGGGTTCGTCTTCCTGATGACGAACAAGGCCGCGGCCGAGTTCTACGGGATCTCACAGGGTTCCTCGCGCATCCCCGCGAAGGAATTGGACAGCGACGCCGGGCGCGTCTCCGCTCGCCGCGCCTTTCTTCTCGAAGCCTGGAACAAGCGCCAGGCGGTCACGCTCGAGCATCCGTTCTCCCTCCGCGGCAAACGGGTCGGATGGGGCCTTTCGACCTACACGCCTCTTCCGGCGGGTCCGGAGGGGCGCCCGCGACTTTCCTTCGTCATCATCGACATCACCCCGCGCAAGCGCGCCGAAGAGCGGCAACAGCTGCTGATGCGCGAAGTGGACCACCGGGCGAAGAACGCCCTGGCGGTCGCTCAGGCGGTCGTCGAGCTGACGAAGGAGGCCGATCCGGCGGCATTCAAACGGGCCGTGGTGGGCCGGGTCTCGGCGATCGCGCGGACCCACAGCCTGCTGGCGGATCAGAGATGGAGGGGAGTCGACCTTCGGCGGCTCGTCGCCGAGGAGCTCGCGCCTTACGTCGCCGATCGGTCCGAACACGTCGACCTCGATGGCCCCGCTCACATTCTTCCGCCAGCGTCGGCCCAACTCATCGGACTTGTCGTGCACGAACTGGCCACCAACGCCGCGAAGTATGGCGCGCTCAAGGGCGAAGAGGGGTCGCTACGCGTACGCTGGTCCGTGGACCCGGCCGGCGCCCTGGAGTTCACCTGGATCGAAACAGCCAAGCTCGACGCCCCGCTCCAACCGCCCGAGCGTGAGGGCTTCGGCCTGCGCCTCCTCGACCAGACCATCTCGCGCCAGCTCGGCGGCTCGTGGACGACAGACTGGAAGCGGTCGGGGCTGGCCTTCGCCATGACGCTGCCCTTGCAGACCGAGGAACCTCAATCGCTGGCGCCAACAGCGCCCGAGCCACCGCAAACGCCGGCGCGAGCGCCGGTCAAACCGACCGGCGCACAGCTCCGTGTCCTCATCGTCGAGGACGAGCCGCTGATCGCGCTGGAACTGGAGTCGTGCCTCGAAGACCTGGGGTATGAGGTGAGCGGCCGATGTTCGACCCTCTCGGCGGCCAGGGCCTTTGTCGATCAGCCGCCCGACGTGGCGATCCTCGACGTGGATCTTGCCGGGCGGACCACCTATTCCCTGGGCGTTCGGCTGAAGGCCGCCGGGGCTCAGGTCATTTTCTCCACAGGCTACGCGGGCGTCGAACTGCCGGACGCCCTTGCTGGGGTCCCGGTCCTCGTGAAGCCGGTCACCCGAGACGCCCTGGCCGACGCGTTGGAGTCGGTATCCGGGCCCTCATGAAGCACGGACCGCCGCGGCTTTCGCTGCGGCGGTCCGGCAGAAAAGCTTAGACTGAGCTCGCGTGAAGTCAGTTGGTCTTGTCCGAATTCTTGTCTGCGTTCACGGACGAGGCCAGCACCCGACAGGGACCGTCTCTCTCTGCGGTCAGCCGCGACTTCTCGTAGGCTCCGGCCTCCCGCGCCTCGTGGGCGGCGTTTTCCTTCGCAGTCTGGGCGGCCTCGTAGGCGACCTCGGCTCGCCCCCGCTCCTGGTCACGCACCAGAGAGTCGAAAGGGGTGGGGCTGGAACCGCCGAGGCTCGCGGCGGAGGCGAGCGCCTGGCAGCGAGCCGCCTGCACGTACTGCGTGTCGGTCAAACGTGAACCCGCTGCGGCGGCGCCGGCGAGGCCTACGCAGACGACCGTCACTGCGGCGGCGATCGACTTCCTCAACATATTTCCGTCCTCCTTGGGTCAGCAGATGACAGGAAGATGGCGTGATAGCGGCGGAGTCATCAAGTTAAATGAAAGTCATTATTCCTCCGTTACACAATGTTCATTAATTAACGATAAGTAATGACAGAGTCCGCGCCAGGGTTGCCTCGGCCGCCCGCCCATCGCATGGTCGCGGTCATGCCTGCCCCTCGCGCCATAGCCACCCCGTGCATTCAGGTCTGTGTCGTCGATGGGGAGAGCGGACTCTGCCTGGGTTGCCACCGCACCCTGGCCGAAGTCGCCAGCTGGGCGCGGTTCACGGACGAGGAACGCGCCGAACTGATGGCCGAACTGCCGGGGCGGCGCTCGCGGATCTCGCCCGAAAAGCTGGGGCTGTTCGGAAGCCGTTGACGCTGGCCAAAACGGGGGCGGACGAAGAGGGTCAGGTCCGGCGGTTCGCCGGGTTTGGCGGCGCAGACCTCGCCTGTCGCGAACTCGGCCAGGGCCGCGCGGTGATCCTGCTTCACGGCTTCCTGTCCAGCGCCGTTCGCAACTGGTTCGCTCCGGGACTCGCCGCCAGCCTCGCCGGGTCCGGTTTTCGCGTGATCGCCCCCGACTGCCGCGGTCACGGCCAGTCCGCGGCTCCCACCGATCTTGCGGCATGGCCTGCGGACGTCATGGCGACGGACGTGGAGGCCCTGATCTCGGAGCTGGGCCTCACGGACTACGACCTCGTGGGCTACTCCATGGGCGGGCGAACGGCCGCCCGGGTGATGGTCCGCGGCGCGCGGCCTCGCCGGTGCGTCCTTGGGGGAATGGGAGACACCGGCGTCATGCACGCCGGTCCTCGCGCCGAGGCCTTCGAAGACGCCATCCGCAACGGACCGGCCGCCGCCAATCCGGCCATGGGCGAGGCCATCCACCGCATGATCGAGGCCCAGGGATTGAAGCTCGCCGCCATGCAGGGTGTCCTCGCGGCTTTCGCGCCGACCACGCCCGAGGAACTTGCTCGGATCCCCACGCCCACCCTCGCCATCCTCGGCGGGGACGATCACGACAACGGTTCGGTCAATGGCCTGGCGGAGCTCATGCCCAACTGCACGCCGCTCCGACTCCCCGGCGACCACGCGGGGGTGGTGTCGACCCCCGCGTTTCGCGAGGCGCTGCTGACATTCCTGGCCTGACGTTCAGGCGGCCAGCCTCGGCTGTGCGCCGGACGCGACCGCCGCCAGGGCGCGATCGATGACTTCGAGGCCCGCTCCGGGCGCATGGCTGTCGACCGTCAGTATGCGTCGCCACGCCCGCGCGCCGCGTCGTCCCTGGAACAGTCCCAGCATGTGTCGCGTCATCGACGACAGGCGCACGCCTCGCTCCAGTGCGCGGCCGACGTAAGGCTTGTAGCGCTCCACTGCCTCCTCGGGCGCAACCGCTTTCGGATCGCCAAACAGTCGCGCATCTACGTCGCCAAGAATGGCAGGCTCGTGATAGGCGGCGCGCCCCAACATCACCCCATCGACGTCCCCGAGCAGCGCTTCGGCCGCATCGAGAGAAGCGATACCGCCATTGATGACGACGGTCAGGTCCGGCCGCTCCCGCTTCAGGCGGGCGACCAGGGGCCAGTCGAGCGGCGGGATCTCCCGATTGTCCTTGGGCGAGAGCCCCTGCAGCCAGGCCTTGCGAGCATGGACAATGAAGGTCGTCACGCCGGCCGCGGCGCAGGTGTCGACGAGGGTGAACAGGCTCTCCTCGGGATCCTGGTCGTCCACGCCAAGCCGGCACTTTACAGTCACGGGGACACGGACGGCCTCGATCATGGCCGCCACACACTCGGCGACCAGCGCGGGCTCGCGCATCAGGCAGGCCCCAAAGCGCCCGTTCTGCACCCGGTCGGAGGGGCAGCCGACGTTGAGGTTCACCTCGTCGTAACCAAAGTCCTCCCCAACCCGCGCCGCCGCGGCCAGGTCGGCCGGATCGCAGCCGCCGAGTTGCAGCGCCAGCGGATGCTCCGGCGCGTCGAACCCGAGCAGGCGCTCGCGATCCCCGCGTAGCACCGCCGTCGCCGTCACCATCTCGGTGTACAGGCGCGCACGCGTCGAGAGCGTGCGATGGAACGCCCGGCAGTGCCGGTCGGTCCAGTCCATCATCGGCGCAACGCACAGTCTATGGTTTTGAATGTTCACATATTTCTCTGAGCAATCAGCGAACCGCCACATTTCGCCGCCCGTCTTCTACCCTATCACGCGACGCTCTACGCCACGTTTCGAAACTGGCCAGGTCGGGTCGCCGGTCGTAACGAAGAGATTTATACTGCACATTTGTCCGGCGCCCTCCGACCGCGCGGCGCGTATCGTTGGATTGAACGTCTCACACCTGGCACGACACCAATGTCGGTGACCTGCGAAGCTTGCGGGTTTGTGTTTGCACCTCGGAGCGCGCAATCTTGTCCGGACTTCGATCGTGGAAAGCCTCGCGCGGCAGGCCGGGATCGACACCCCCATCCTTCGTGGTCATCCTCCTGGCGGCCGCGCTTTGCGGCTCGGTCGCGCTGGCCGCTCCAGGCGTTTCGTCGACCCAGGTCTCGGACATACCCGCCGGGGCCTACGTGTCCGATCAAGCTCATACGAGCGTCACGGCCAAGATCGGCCATCTGGGCTTTTCGAGTTATACGCTCCGGTTCGACAAGGTCGACGCGCAGTTCAAGTTCGATCCCGCCGCCCCCGAGATGTCGCACGTCACGGTGTCGATTGATCCCGCCTCGATCGATACGGGCTCGAAAGGCCTGGATCGGCAGCTGGCCGGAAAGGACTGGCTCGACGCCGAGGGCTTCCCCAGGGCGACGTTCGTGTCCGACAAGATCGACCTCGGAGACGGGCGTCACGGGACGGTGTCCGGCTTGCTCACTCTGCATGGGGTGACAAGGCCCGTCGTCCTCTCGACGACTTTCAACGGCGTCGGCGCCGACATGATCCCCATCGTCACCCGCGTCGGCTTTTCGGCCAACGCGACCATCAAGCGATCCGACTTCGGCGTGGACCGGTTCGAAGGCATGGTCGGAGACGAGGTGCAGCTCTGGATCGAAATCGAGTTCGCCAAAAAGCTGATTTGATCACGCGTTTGACCCTGACCGACGCGCGCGGCGTCCCCATGTTCGACCGGTTGCGCAGGAAAGCGCGGGACCGCCGCGGATCGGATCGTTGGCATTTTGAACCTCTTGGCCGCTGGGTGGCACTACCGCACCAGAGAGGTGCGGATGGTGCGCAGTCAGGGCGTCGCGAGGAGCGGCGAGATCAGCGTGACGGCTTCGCCGGACCAGAACGACGAAGCGAGACTTCTCCGCCGGGTGGCGGCGGGAGATCGGCGCGCGTTCGAGTCGCTCTATCGCCTGTACCATCCCAGGCTGACGCGGTTCCTGTTCAACATGTTGCGCAAGCCGGAACTGGTCGAAGAGGTGCTCAATGACACGCTCATTGCGGTCTGGCGGCGCCCCGACAGCTACAATGGCTCGAGCAAGCTCTCGACCTGGATCTTCGCCATCGCATTCCGTAAGGCGCTAAGAGCTCGCTCTCGCGTCGACGAACCGCTGGAGGACAAGGACGCGGAGTCCCGCCCGAGCGACGAAGCAGGGCCGGAACAACAACTCGGACACCGTCAGACTCATGAGGTGCTGCTCAAGGCCTTGAAGGGCCTCTCATCGGATCACCGGACCGTTGTGGACCTGACCTATTTTCACGAATTCGGATATCGGGAGATCGCGGAGATCATGGATTGTCCGGTCGACACCGTTAAGACCCGCATGTTCCACGCTCGCCGCAATCTCAAGACCATGCTGGCGGGCAGCCTGGCGGATTGGTTGTGAGGGCGCCATGACAGGACGCGTCATTCCCTTGAACGGAGATCGCCATCGGGAAGTCCAGACGTTGCTTCCCTGGTATGTCATGGCCAAGCTGGGCGAAGCCGAGCGTGCGCAGGTCGAAACGCACCTCATGGACTGCGCCGATTGCCAGGCCAAGCTCCGCAGCGAGCGCCGCCTCGCGGCCGAGATCTCGGATGCGCCGCTGCCGGCCAACGTTCTGAACGTCGACCACGGTTGGGACCAGATCAGCCGCCAGATCATGGAGCGAGCTCCAAGACGGGCGCCGGTGGCGGCAAGGATCGCCACGTTACTTCGCGAGGGGTTCGAGACGGCCCGCTCGGGCCTGGGCGGACCCGGGTGGTTGCGTTGGGCCGTCGCCGCCCAGTTCTGCCTGATCCTGGTCCTTGGCGCCCAGGATTGGCGGAAGACGGAGCCGGCTACCTACAAGGCGCTGGGTTCTGCGCCAGCCGCCGCCGCGGCGAACGTCGTCGTGGTGTTCCGTCCGGAGACACAGGAAAAGGACCTGAGGGCAATTCTGCGTTCGAACAATGCGCGCCTGGTGGGCGGTCCGACAACGGCCGACGCCTACCTGCTACACGTTCCGCCGGAGGTGCGAGGGGCGACGCTGGTCCGGCTTCGCAGGCAGGCGCAGGTGGTCCTGGCCGAACCCGTGGACAGCGAGGCGAGCCGGTGAGCGTATTTCAGCTGCCTGGCCTGGCGGCGGCGCTGGCTCTGCTCGTCGCGTCGACCGGCATCGGCCGCGCCGCGACCCTCGATGACCAACACCCTTCCCCCGGCGGCGAAGAGCGGCGCGTCCTGGTGATGCTGCGCATGGCGCCGCAGCACTTTCGCCCCGACGGCGCGTACAGTGGGGCATACGGCGACGTGCAAGGCCGCAGCGCGCGCTGGCGCGTCGCAGCGCGGCTGGCGCACGAACAAGGCGGCGCCCTCGTCAACGAGTGGCCCATGCCGATCCTCGGCGTCGACTGTTTCGTCATGACGGTGCCAGCCAACGATACGCCCGAAGCGATGTCGTCGCGCCTGACCCGCGCCGCCGACGTCGCCTGGTCTGAGCCGCTCCACATCTATCACGCGAAGGGCGATCCCCCGACTCACAACGACTCGCTCTATCGCGTGCAGCCGGCCGCGCGCGAGTGGCGGCTCGCCGAGCTCCACCGGATCTCGACTGGGCGCAACGTACGCGTCGCGGTGATCGACAGCATGATCGACGCGTCCCACCCGGATCTGGCCGGTCAGGTCGTGCTCGAGGAGAACTTCGTCTCCAATCGACCTGCCGCCCCGGAGAGCCACGGGACCGGCGTGGCCGGAGTGATCGCGGCGAAGGCCGACAATGGGGTGGGCATAGCGGGCGTCGCCCCTCAGGCCCGCCTGCTCGGTCTGCGCGCCTGTTGGCAGGAGAAGGAGACCCCGGCGGGCGGCGCGGCGACGGACTGCGACAGCCTCAGCCTGGCCAAGGCCCTCGAGTTCGCGATCGACCACGGAACTCAGGTCATCAACATGAGCCTCAGCGGTCCGCCCGACCTCTTGCTGGGGCGCCTGTTGGACGTGGCCTTGACGCATCGGATCGTCATCGTCGCCG
>DATHPX010000267.1:0-5204 GCA_035483335.1 Caulobacteraceae bacterium
CCGAACACGCCGACGCCGCCATCGACGCCCTCCAGGCCTCGGGCGTCCGCGCTGTCTTCGGCCACGGGACCCCGGGGGACGATGTCGCCCGCTGGTACTATCAGAGCCGCGAAACCCATCCCCAGGACATCGTGCGCCTGCGGCGCACGCGCCTGGCCTCAGACGACGCCCTGGTGACCCTGGCCCTTTCCATGCGCGGCCCGGACTTCGCCGTGGACGAGGTCAACCGGGCGGATATCGAACTCGCCCGCTCCCTCGGGATCATGGCCAGCATGCACCTGGCCGTGGGCATGTATGGCGACTATGTCCCCCACGCCCGGCGGCTGGGCGAAGCGGGCCTGCTGGGTCCGGACATCAATCTCACCCACTGCAACCGGCTGGGAGACGACGAGATCGCCATGGCCGTCGATCTCGGCTGCAGCATCTCGGTCACCCCCGAGGTGGAGATGCAGATGGGCCACGGTGTGCCGGTCACCGGGCGGGTCCAGGCCGCCGGCGGGCGGATCGCGCTCGGCACCGATGTCGTTTCCAGTCTCAGCGCCGACATGTTCTCCCAGATGCGCTTCGCGGTTCAGTCCCAGCGGATGCTGGCGAACGCCAAGGCCCATGAGGGCGGCGGCATGCTGGAGCGGTTGCCGCTCGGCGCGCGCGACATCCTCGCCAGCGCGACCATCGAGGGCGCGCGCGCGCTCGGCCTCGACGGACGCATCGGCTCGATCACGCCTGGTAAGGACGCCGACCTGACGATCCTGTCCTGGGCGCACGAGCGGTCCTCGCCGCTGGTCAATCCGGTGCAGGCGGTGGTCTTCCATGCCGGCGTCGCCAACGTCCACACGGTCATGGTGGCCGGAAGAGTGCGCAAGTACGCCCACGCCTCGACGGATCCCGAGCCCGCGGGCGTCGGAAAGGCGGCCGAGATGGGCCGTCGGATCATGAGCGCGGCCGGCATCATCGCGCCGGAGGCGCGCGCCGCCTGACCGGCGGCGCTGATTGGATCGAACGACCCTAATTCATGCAATTCCAGGTCAATGAACTCGCCCCCGGCTGCGCCGGCTGGGGGACCGAACCTCTTTCACCGCCGCCTGAGCCGGCGGACGAGCCGCCCGTCCGCGCGCCCCACGGGGCGCTGCTGGCCGAGCTCGCCCTGGCCATGGGCGGCTTCGCCCTCGGCACGGGGGAGTTCGCCGCCATGGGGCTGCTGCCCGGCGCCGCTCGCAGCGTCAGGGTCTCGATACCCACCGCCGGGCACATGATCAGCGCCTATGCCCTCGGCGTGGTGGTGGGCGCGCCCATCATCACCGTGCTGATGGCCCGCGCGCCTCGGAAGGCGATGCTGATCGGCCTGATGATCCTCTTCGCCTTGGGAAACGCCGCCACTGCGGTGGCGCCGACGTTCGTCCCGCTGGTGGCGGCCCGCTTCCTCGCCGGCCTGCCGCATGGCGCCTATTTCGGCATCGCCGCCCTCGTCGCCGCCGGTCTGGCGGGACCGGAGGGCCGCGCCAAGGCCGTGGGTCGGGTCATGCTGGGCCTCAGCGTCGCCAACGTCGTGGGCGTGCCCTTCGCGACCTGGCTTGGCCAGTGGCTCGGCTGGCGGTCGGCCTTCCTGGCCGTCTGCGGCCTTGGCCTGCTGACGGCCGCGCTGGTGACGCTCTTCGTCCCCGTCATCCCGGTCCATGGCCGCGCCTCACCCATGCGCGAGCTGGCGGGCCTCAAGCGGCCGCAGGTCTGGCTGACCCTCGGCGTGGCGGCGATCGGATTTGGCGGCCTCTTCGCCGTCTATAGCTACATCACGCCCGCCCTCACGCAGGTGACCGGCGTCCCGCTGGCAAGCGTGCCGCTCTTCCTGTCGGTGATCGGCCTGGGCATGGTCGCCGGCAGCCTCGTCGGCGGCTGGCTCGCCGACCGCGCGCTGATGGCCTCAGTCCTGATCGGCCTGGTGTGGAGCGGCGTGGTTCTGGGCCTATTCGTCCTCGCCGCCCACAACCCCTGGGCCGCGGTGGCGGACCTCTTCCTGATGGGCGGCGTCGTCGCCATCGTTCCGGCGCTGCAGACCCGCCTCATGGACACCGCGGGCGACGCCCAGACCCTCGCCGCCGCCCTCAACCACTCCGCCTTCAACCTGGCCAATGCGCTCGGCGCATGGTTGGGCGGCCTCACCATCGCCGCGGGGTTCGGCTGGACCTCCACCGGCTGGATCGGCGCGGCCCTCGCCCTGGCGGCCCTTCCGATCCTCGGCCTTTCGGCGTGGCTGGAGGCCCGGGACTAAAGGGGAAAGCCGATCGGGGGCCATTACGAAGCTCCCAAGTTTGCCTCCCATCATCCCGGGCTGAATTTCGAGCTTCGCAACGTTGCCAACGCGGTCGGCGTCCGCGCCGCTCCCACGCAATCCGCCTTCCGCGGACGTCAACCGTCAGGCATAGGCCGTCGGCGGCCTTCCCCCGTTGCGAACGGAGTCCCTCGATGAACGCACCCGCGCTCGGCCTGCGCGCCGACCCGGCCGAACCGCGCCAAGACTGGACGCTGGAGGAGGTCGAGGGTCTGTTCGATCTGCCCCTGGTCGAGCTGGTGTTCCGCGCCGCAGAGGTCCATCGGCGGTGGTTCGATCCGACGGAGCTGCAGATCTCCCAGCTGCTGTCGGTGAAGACCGGCGGGTGCCCGGAGGACTGCGGCTACTGCGCCCAAAGCCAGCACTTCAAGACCGGCGTGACGGCGAGCCGGCTGATGGACGCCGAGGCTGTGATCGCCAAGGCGCGCGAGGCCCGCGACGGCGGCGCCCAGCGGTTCTGCATGGGCGCGGCCTGGCGGGACCTGAAGGATCGCGACGTGCCGAAGGTCGCGGCCATGATCGCCGGTGTGAAGGCGCTGGGGCTGGAGACCTGCGCCACCCTGGGCATGTTGACGCCGCCCCAGGCGAAGGCGCTGCGGGAGGCCGGCCTCGACTTCTACAACCACAACCTCGACACCGGGCCCGACTATTACGACCAGGTCGTCACCACCCGGACCTACAACGATCGCCTCGAGACCTTGGCTGCGGTGCGCGAGGCCGGCATCTCGGTATGCTGCGGCGGGATCGTGGGCATGGGCGAGACCCGGCGCGACCGGGCGGGACTGCTGCATCAGCTGGCGATCCTCCCCGCCCACCCCGAGAGTCTTCCGATCAACGACCTGATGCCGATCGCCGGCACGCCGCTCGGCGGCTCGACCCCGGCCGACGAACTGGAGTTCGTTCGCATGGTCGCCGCAGCCCGGCTGGTCTGCCCCAAGTCCGTCGTGCGCATCGCCGCCGGCCGCGACCGGATGTCGAAGTCCACACAGGCGCTCTGCTTCCTCGCCGGCGCGAACTCGATCTTCGTGGGCGGCCGCCTGCTGACCACCAACACCCCCGACCCCAACGACGACGAGGCCCTTCTCGCCGACCTGAAGATGCGGCCGATGACCTCGCAGTCAGCTTCGGACGACTGAGCTAACCTGTTGCCGTAGTGTGCGGAATCTGGCCTGATCGGGCCTGATTGGGGGAGTTCGCGTGGGGTGGATCAAGAGTGTGGTGGCCGGCGCGTGGGCGTCCGCCAGCCTGATTCTGCTGGCGAATCCGGCCATCGCGGCGAATACGCCCCAGGTTGGACCTGTCCCGACGTGGGTGCGCCCGCCGCCTGCCACGCCTATTGAGAAGGATGATCTGAAGGGTCTGCCCGTCGTGATCCTTTTCCACGACGCCCAGCTCAGCTTCGATGCGGATGGGTGGACCGAATACCACGAGGTGACGGCGAGGGTTCAGACCCCCGAGGGCCTGCAGGCGCTGAACACCATCTCCTACCAATGGTCGCCGTGGAGCGACACGCTCACCTTCCATCGCGCGGTGATCTCTCGCGACGGCCAGACGATCGACATCCTGCCCAAGGACGGGGCCTTCACGGTTCTGCGCCGCGAGACGGGTCTCGAACAGGCGATGCTCACTGGCGAACTCACCACGCTGCTGCAGCCGGAGGGGCTGCAAGTCGGCGACACCCTCGATGTCGCTATCTCCATCCACCATGCCGATCCGCTGCTGAAGGGACGGAGCGCGGCGCTGTTCGCCAACTGGGACACGACCTCGGTCGGCCAAATGAGGCTGCAAGCGCACTGGCCGTCGTCCCTGCCCGTGAAGTGGCGCGAAACGCCGGGCCTTCCCCCGCTTCGCCGGACAGAAGCAGGCGGCGTGACCACGGTCGAGCTGGATATGGACGACGTCAGGCCGCCGATTCTGCCCGCTCACGCGCCTGTCCGCTTCCGACGCGGCCGCCAGGTCGAGTTCACCACCTTCAGCGACTGGAAGGCGGTGGCGCAGGTGATGGCGCCGCTCTACGCCAAAGGTGCGGAACTGGGTCCGCAGTCGGCGGTGGCCGCGCAGGCCGCCCTGATCGCCAAGACTTCGGCCGATCCGAAACAGCGGGCGGCCGCCGCCCTGCGTCTTGTGCAAGGACACGTGCGCTACCTTGCCCATGCCGAGGATGGCGGCGGCCTCATGCCTCAGAGCGCGGATGAGACCTGGCGGCTGCGCTATGGCGACTGCAAGGCCAAGACCGTCCTTCTCATGGCCCTGCTGCGCGAACTGGGCGTGCCCGCCGAGCCGGTCCTGGCGAGCGTCGGCGGCGGCGACGGGCTCAACGCCTACCTGCCCGCTCCGCAATTATTCAATCACGTGCTGGTCCGCGTGAGGCTGGGCGGCCGCGACTACTGGCTGGATGGCACGCGCGAGGGCGACCGCAATCTGGACGATCTCGCGACGCCCGCCTTTGGCTGGGTCCTGCCGCTGGACTCGCCCGACGGCCAGCTCGTTCGCCTCGAAGCGTCGCCGGCTTCGCGCCCGCAAGTAAGCGAGATCATCCGCTACGACGCCTCGGGCCGCGCTGCCGACCCCAAGCCCACACGTCTGGAGACGACCTTTCGCGATGATGTGGCCGGCGCCCTCCACGCCAAGCTCTCGGCCATCCCGCCTGAGCGGATGGAGGCGGCGCTGAAGGCCTATTGGACTACCGCGCACACGGCCTTCACCCCGGCCCATGTGGCGCAGGCCTGGGACCCGGACACGCGCGAGCTGAAGTTGACCGCCGACGGGACAAGCAAGATCGACTGGTCCGACGCTGGGTTCGAACTGCAGAATGTCGAGGTGCGCGGCGCGCCCGACGTCAAACGCGACCCCGCCGCGAGTGACCCGGACGCCCCCT
>DATHPX010000268.1:0-3377 GCA_035483335.1 Caulobacteraceae bacterium
ATCAGGGTGAACCCGCGCTGAACAACCTTGAGAGAGGGATGATAGATGGCTGACGCCGCCAGAGAGCTCGACGTGATCGTCTATGGCGCGACCGGATATACAGGCCGCCTTGTCGCCGAACACTTGCTACGGACCTATGGCGCCAATGGGACGGTGCGCTGGGCGATGGCAGGACGCAGCGCAAAAAAGCTGGCGGAGGTCCGCGCCCTGATCGGCGCGCCCGAGAGCCTCCCCCTGATTGTGGCGGACGCCCACGATCGGCCCGCGCTCGAGACCATGGCGCGCAGGGCGAAGATCGTGATCACCACCGCAGGCCCCTATCAGCTCTACGGTTCCGACCTCGTCGGCGCCTGCGCAGCGACCGGCGCCGATTATGTGGATCTGACCGGGGAGTCGAATTGGATCGCCGCCATGATCACGGCGAACGAGGCGGCCGCGAAAGCCTCCGGCGCGCGGCTCGTCTTCTCCTGCGGGTTCGATTCCATTCCCTTCGACATGGGTGTCTGGTTCGCGCAGCGGGCGGCGCGCGAGCGGTTCGGCGCGCCGGCCAAACGTGTGCGGGGCCGGGTGGCGGCGATGCGCGGCGGCTTCTCGGGCGGAACCTTCGCCAGCGGCATGGTCACCATGGCCGCCGCCCAGAAGGATCCGTCCGTCGGTAAGCTCCTCGCCGACCCGTTCGCCCTCACGCCCGGCTTCCACGGCCCGGCCCAGCCGGACGGCGATCATCCCTACGAGGACCAGGTCGCCGGTTCGTGGGTGGTCCCGTTCATGATGGCGGGCATCAACACCAAGGCCGTGCACCGGACAAATTTCCTGCTCCGCCACCCGTGGCGCGAGGACTTCCAGTACGACGAGATGCTGATGGTCGCCGGACCGCCCACAGGCGCCGCGCCCGCGGGCTTCGACCTTGGCGGCGCGGCCCCGCCCAAGCCAGGCGAGGGACCGACGAAGGAAGAGCGTGAGACGGGCTTCTACGACCTCCTGTTCATCGCCGAAGGTCCCGACGGGCGCACGGTGCGCGCACGCGTGAAGGGGGACATGGACCCCGGTTACGGATCGACCTCGAAGATGCTCGCCGAGGCCGCTCTCGCCCTCGTCTTCGACGTTTCGCGCGAAACCGCACCTGGCGGTTGCTGGACGCCGGCCTCGGCCATGGGCGAGGCGCTCCTGAAGCGCCTGCCGGCCAAGGCCGGCGTGATGTTCGAGATCGACGACTGAAGCCAGACGGCCGGACGGGTCAGAATGCCAGCGTCACCGAATCCAGCACGGTGAATCGGGGGCCATAGGCCGCCTGGAAGATGCCTATCCCCTCGGCCGGGCGGATCAGGTTC
Source organism: Caulobacteraceae bacterium (assembly GCA_035483335.1). GTDB lineage: Bacteria > Pseudomonadota > Alphaproteobacteria > Caulobacterales > Caulobacteraceae > Acaudatibacter. The sequence continues at coordinate 1,332 of DATHPX010000268.1, forward strand.
ACCCGGTCGGTGAGATTCAGGATGGCCAGTCTATTGGTCAGCTTGCCCACGCCGGGGATGCGGAAGGCGCGCTGGACGGCGGCGTTGACCTGGAACACGTGCGGCAACTGTTCCAGGTCGGCAAAACCGGCGCGAAGACCGCTGCTGAAGAGGCCGTCGACGCTGAGGGACCAGAGCTCCCAGGCATAGGCCGCGCCGGCCGAGACTCCGGCCAGGGGCTGATGGTCGAGGACGATATAGTGCGTGTCGATATAGGCCAGTTCGGCCGGATCGAAATTGAACTGGCCGGTGGCGACCCCCTCCTGCATGTTCCGGCCCAGGGTGAGGTTGGCGTAGGTCGAAAGACCTCCCGCCCGGTACTTGACCGCCACTTCGCTACCCCAGATGTAACCGCGGTCGTAGTTGAACGGCGCGAAGATCGGCACAACGCCGAACTGGCCGGTATCGAGGTAGTGGTCGGTCCGCTCGTAGAAGTTATCCACCGAGACGGTGAGGTGGGGCCCCAGGCGTTGGACGAGGCCCACGTCCCATTCGTAGTCATCTTCGGTCAGCGGATTGGTGATCCCTGGGGGACCGGCCGCTGTGGTCCCGGCGAACGCCGCCGGCGCGCCGGGCGAAATCCCCTGGAAGCTCGGGACCTGCATGTAGCGGGCGAAGCCGCCGTGCAGCGTTGCCCCGCCGCCCAGGTCGTAGGTCAGGTTCACCGTCGGGTCGAACTGATGGTGGTTGGTGAATCCCGTCAGCCCGTCGAAGCGTACGCCCACGTTGGCCGCCAGCCGGTCGGTCACACGCCACAGATCGTCCACGTAGAGGCCAGTCACCACATTGGTCGCACGCGCGCCGTTGCTCACCTGCATGGGAATCGAACTCGACTGGTTTCCATCGGCGTCCACGGGAAAGACCAGCGAAGAGTCGGCGACCTCGACGTGATATTCGCCAAGATAGAATCCGGCGCCCAAAGTGTGCCGGCCGGTGGCGAAGTTCAGGTCGCCCTGCAGGGTATTGTCGATGTCCATGTGGGAGGCCGTGGAGGCCACCCCCTGGAAGATCAGCTCGCCGGCGTTGTCCGGGAGGAATTTCTGCGAGATCGAGTGCGCCGCGTAGTCGAGCTGGTAGGTCACTCCGGGGGCTGGCGAGCCGCTCAGCGACAGGATCGCCAGGTAGTCACGGAAGTTCAGGTAGGAATTGATCGCCGCCGAATTGAAGGCGTTCACCCCGGCAAGGGTAAATTGGGGCGTCAGGTTGGGGACGTTGGGAAGCTGGTTGTCGCTGGCGGCGGCCGACAGGGTAAGGGAGAGCCGTGTCTTCTCGTCGAGGGCATAGCTGAATTGACCGAAAAACTGGCCCTGTCGCGTATAGTCGTGAATGGGATTTGGACCGGGGGTCGCCGAGCTGAAGGCCGTCTCACCCTCGTCGTAGAGACCGCTGAGGTAATAGCTGAACCGCCCGGCGCAACCGGCGTACTGCGCGCTGGGCTGGAGCGTTCCGCGCTGGCCGAACAGGACAGAGACGCTTCCGCCCGGCTGCTCGCAGCCGTCCTTGGTCTGGATGTCGACCACGCCGCCGGTCGCGTCGCCGAAGCGGGCCGGGAGCACGCCGTCGATCAGATCGATCCGCTTTACGAACATCGGATTGATCATCGAGAGGAAGGGCGGGTTGGTGTTGATATCCAACGGCACGAGGGCGCGGTTGATCTGGTACTGGAACTGCGGGCCCTCGGTGTCACGGATGTGGATCTGCTGGTTCTGGTCCAGAGCCACCCCCGGCATCTGGAGCAGGACGTCTGTAAGGGCCGAACTGTCCCCTGCCGGCAGGTTGGCGATGTCCGCCGCCGTCGCCGAATAGTCGTTCGCCCCTGACGCCGACAGGCCGGGACCTGGACCGGCGGCCTCGGCCGCGCTGTTCACCACCACCGGCGACACCGGCGTCGGCGCGCTGTCCAGGGCGGCGGCGTCACTCCATCCGGCCATCGTCAGCGTCATGAACGCCAGACTCGCGGATGCACGCAGGAGCAGGAGGCGGCCATGATGAAGCATCGGTGGGCGA
>DATHPX010000269.1:0-12941 GCA_035483335.1 Caulobacteraceae bacterium
TGGAAGCCGATGGGGTGTCGACGCCCTATCAGGCGCAGCCGCTGTGGGCGGCGCTCGCCAACCTGACCGGCGGCCCGGCGACCATGGCCCCGGTGGGGTTCGACAAGACGGGACTGCCCATCGGCGCACAGGTCATCGGGCCTTACCTGGAAGACCGCACGTGTCTCCACTTCGCCCAGTTGATGGAAGACGCGTTTGGCGGCTTCGTCGCCCCGCCCGGATGGAACGTCGAGAGACCGCCTGAACACTCGAGACTCGCGGGTTAGGCGGCTACGCCCGCGAAGCGTCACTCAAGATGGCCAGGACCTGGGAGATCAGCGGGGCCTGGGCCGGCAGGATTCGGATCAACGCCTCGTCCGTGGCGAAGTAGGCGGCGCGATCGATCTCGGGAAAGCGGACCAGGCGGCCGGAGTGTCTCGGCCACTCGAGCTCCACCTCAAGGACGCCCCCACGGACCTGCGTGACATCTACGTCGGCTCGCGCGGCGAATGCGATGACGATCTTGCCGCTCCTCTGGCGAATGGGTTCCAGGGGCGTAAACGGTCCTTCCGGCAGCGATCCTACCTCCTCGGCGAACTCGCGCAGGGCAGCCGAGAGCGAATCCTCGCCGGCTTCCACCATGCCCTTTGGGATCGACCACGCCCCTTGGTCCCGCCTCGCCCAGAAGGGACCGCCCGGATGGACGAGCAGGAACTCGAGGCCCTGCGCCCCGGTCCGATAGACGACAAGCCCGGCGCTCTGGACCGGCATATCCCTCTCGACGTGAGGCGCGCGGCGCCCCAGCCTGGGCCGCAGCGCGAAGCTCTCTTATGGGGCATGCGCCTGGGGAGGGGAAACGTCATGAAAAACATCATCGCGGCCATGTGCGCCTTGACGCTGGCCGGCGCGGTCCACGCGGCGCCCGGGCCGATCCCGTTCGAGGCCGCCGACGCGCTGCAGCCCCCGCCCGACATGCACCTCGGCGAAGTCGCGGGTGTGGCTCTCAACCGCGAGGGCCACATCTTCGTCTTCCAGCGTGGCCACACCATAGGGCCGGCCTATGGCGCGGCGGCGGCTCAGTTGCTGGAGTTCGACCACGACGGCCGCTTCGTGCGCGAGATCGGCAAGGACCTTTACGCCTGGTCCTTCGCCCACGCCGTGCGCATCGCGCCCACCGGCGACATCTGGGCGGCCGACAAGGGCTCGGACATGGTGATCGACTTCACGCCCGCCGGGCGGGTGAGGATGGTGTTCGGCCGCAAGCCAGAGGCCAGCGACGAGGGGACCCAACCCCTCGCCCATCCCAAGCCGCCGCTGCCGGCGGTCAACGGCATGTTCCGCCAGGTGACCGACATGACCTGGGACAGCCATGGGAACACCTACATCAGCGACGGCTACATCAATTCGCGCGTCGCAAAGGTCGCCCCGGACGGCCGCTGGCTGACGTCCTGGGGCAGCTACGGCTCCGCTCCGGGCCAGTTCGACACCCTTCACTCCATCGCCATCGACGCCAAGGACCGGATCTACGTCGCCGACCGCGGCAACCGGCGGATCCAGGTGTTCGACACGGACGGCAAGCTGCTGAACATCATCACCATCGATGTCCCCGTCCCGTCGGATGCGGCTCCGGCGATCGGTCCCAGGCCAGGTCCCGACGCGAAGGGCACGATGGCGCCGGGCGCCCCCTGGGCCCTCTGCATCACGCCGCCGGACGCGGCGGGCCAGCAGGTCCTGTTCGCCTCGGACGCCTATCCTGGCCGCGTCTATGAACTGGACTTGGACGGCCACGTCCTGGGCTGGCTTGGCAAGTCCGGCAAACAGCTCGGTCAGTTCGGCTGGATCCACGAGATCGCCTGCCCGTCGGATCATGAGATCTACGTCGCCGAGCTCCTGAACTGGCGGCTGCAGAAGCTGACCCTGCATCCCCAGGCCGGGCGCTGAAACCCCCTGGCACGCTGCGGCAAGGCTCCTGTAGGAAGGCCGCAAACAGACCGGAGGAGAGCGCCATGGAAATCCAACTCGTCGTCGAAGACTGCGGCTTCCTCGAAGGCCCTGTCGCCATGAGCGACGGATCGATCATAGCCACGGAGATCGAGCTGGGGCGGCTCATCCGGGTATCACCTGACGGCAAGACGAGCGTGCTGGTGGAGACCGGCGGCGGCCCGAACGGCGCGGCGATCGGACCGGACGGAGCGCTCTACGTCACCAACAACGGCGGCTCCTTCCACTATCAGCGCGTCAACGGCCTCAACATTCCCGGCCCCACTCCGCCCGGGCACAAGGGCGGCTACATCCAGCGCGTCGACCTCTCCAGCGGCAAGGTCGAGAAACTCTACGACTCTTGCGACGGCCGTCCGCTGTGGGGCCCAAACGACCTCGTCTTCGACAAGCACGGGGGCTTCTGGTTCACCGACCATGGGTGCACGACGCCCGATGGGCGCAACTTCGGCGGCCTCTACTACGCCAAGGCCGACGGCTCGAAGATCACCCGCGCGCGCGACCACATGATCTCGCCCAACGGGGTGGGCCTCTCGCCCGACGGGAAGGTCGTCTACATGGCCGACACCCAGACGGGGCGGCTGTGGGCGTTCGACGTCGCCGCCCCCGGCGAGTTGGCCGCTCCCGGCGGACTCGTGCCCGCCTACATGCCAGGACGTGTGATCGCGACGCTTCCCGGCTATCAGTTCCTCGACAGCCTGGCCGTGGAGGCAGGCGGCAAGGTCTGCGTGGCGACGATCTTCAACGGCGGGATCACGGCCTTCGACCCGGACGGCTCGACCGAGCACTTCGCCTTCCCCGACATCGTCACCACCAACATCTGCTTTGGCGGCGCCGACATGCGCGACGCCTGGGTGACCTGTTCGTCGACCGGCAAGCTCTTCAAGTGCCGCTGGCCGCGGCCGGGGCTGAAGCTGAACCATAACGCCTGAATCCAAGGAAAGACCGGTCACCCCCTCCGCCCGCTCAATCATCCTGAAGCGGTGCGCGGGCGATGCGGCGGCGGCTCCCGCGAAAAGAGGTGCTTCAGAACGCGCCTTGCAAGCGGCCACGTCCAAGTAGACCCTAGTCCCGTCAGTGACTTGGGGGGCGCGGGCGTGGCTGAAGGCGTGCTGGGCGGCCTCCTAGGGGGCGACGACGAAGACCGCGCCGCCGAGGAGGAGCGCGAAGCACGCTCAGGCGCCGAAGCCTTCGCCGCCGCCCTGGCGGCGGATCAGGCCAAGCACGATCCACGCGTCGCGCGCGCGGCGGAGACTTTCCTGCAATGGCAGGCCCGCCTGCTCAGGGCTCAGTTCGAGGAGCTCTCCGAACAGCGCCCGCTGCGCCTGCGCCATCTCCAGAACCAGTCCCGCGAGGGCCGGCTGCGTCGCGCAGGACAGCGCATCCGGCTGGCTCTGCAGGCGCTCACCGGCCTCGTCCTCTGCACGATCGGCGCGGGCGTGGTCGTGATGCTGATGGACGCCTTCAACTCACGGTCCGTCATCGTCGAGCCGTTCGACTCGCCCCCCGCGCTCGCCGCCCGAGGGCTCACCGGCAAGGTGATCGCCGGAGGCCTGCTCGACGCCCTCACACGACTGCAGGCGGCCACCCAGAGCAACTCCGAGAAGCGCCACCTGTCCAACGCCTGGACCGGCGACATCAAGGTCGAGGTGCCCGAGACCGGCGTCTCGATCGGCGACGTCGACCGCATGCTGAAGGCCCGTTTCGGCCACGACCTGCGCATCGACGGCGACCTGGTGCAGACCAATGCAGGCGCCCTGGCCCTGACCGTGCGCGGGGACGGCGTCCTGCCCAAGACCTTCACCGGCGCCGCCGGGGAACTCGACAGGCTGACCACGGAGGCGGCGGAGTACGTCTACGGGCAGTCCGAGCCTTCGCTCTATTCAAGCTATCTCTCAAGCGTCGGCCGCAACGCCGACGCCATCGCTTTCATAAAGGGTATCTATGCCACGGCGGCCAAGGGTGAGCGTCCGTACCTCCTCAATACCTGGGCCAACGCCATCGAAAACACGGGCGGATCGGCGCAGGAGGGTGCGCCGTTGTATCGCGAGGCGTTGAACCTCAAGCCGGACTTCTGGACCGCCTATAACAACCTGATGAACGTCGACCTGCTGCGCGGCGACGAGGAAGACACATGGCGAGAGGGGCTGTCGCTGCGCAAGGTTGCTGGCGGGCGTCCCGGGAAGGCGCCGGAGACCGACTACGTCAACTGGGACCTGGTCACTTGGAATCTGCAGGCTTGGCGCGCCGCGAGCATCGGCGACGCCGAGGCGCATGCCGGCGTGGGGACGGGAACTGCCGCCCAGGCGCCGGAGATCGCCGACGTGGACGTCCGTCTGCACGATCCTGCCGACGCGGAACTGCAACTGCAAACCGCCCTGGCCACGGCCAGCGATCCCAGCGTGGCTGCAATCTCGCACTTCGTCCACGGGCGCCTGGCTATGGAGAGGGGCGACGCCCAGCGGGCGTCCGCCGAGATGGAGGCGTTCGGCGCGGCGTTCAGCGATCCCGTCGTCTCGACCAACTACACCGGCTACACCTGCTGGGTCGCGCCGGCCGAAGAGGCGGCCGGTCATCCCGACAGGGCCGACGCGGCGCTGAAGGCTGGCGGCCACTTCGTCGACTGCTATCGCTTCGAGGGCGACATCCTCGACCACCGCGGCGACTGGGCCGGCGCTCAGCGGGCCTACGCCGCCGCTGTCGCCATCGCTCCCGACCTGCCGGCCGGATACTACTCCTGGGGCGTGGCGCTCGCCCGACACGGCGACCTCGCCCGCGCCCTGGTCAAGCTGCAAGAGGCGAACCAGCGCGGCCCGCACTGGGCCGACCCGCTCAAGGCCTGGGGCGATGTGCTTATGCGGCAGGACAAGCCGCGCGAGGCGCTGGCAAAGTACGAACAGGCGCTGAAATACGCACCGGCCTGGGCCGAGCTGCATCGGGCGCGGGACGCGGCAGCGCGGAAGGGTTGAGCAAGCGTCGCCTTGATCGCATGCGCCCACACACCATCTTCGACCGCGGTGACGCGCCAGTTCAACGGCGTGGCCGCCGAGAGATGCATGAGCGGGTCAACGAAGATTCAGATGATGTCGCGAAGCGCCAGTACAGAATTAAGTTCCTTTGCTCCTACCACATTCCGAGATTTCCCTCCCGCTCTACGAACGGAGCGGCGCGATTTCGACTAACGTGTATTTGGGGCCATGGGTCCGAAATACGGAACCTTTGCCGTTTATACGGCTTTAGATAGTCATAGACAATTCGACGAATTGGAATCGGAAACACCATGAGGAAGTTTTTAATCGCCGCTTGCGCCTTAGCGGCCCTCACTCAGGCCGGCGGAGCGTGGGCCATGGGTAAGACCGCCAAGGGCGCGATCGCCGGCGCGGCCGCTGGCGCGGTGGTGGCTGGTCCGGTCGGCGCGGTCGTCGGCGCCGGCGGCGGCGCGCTGATCGGCAACCACTGGCATACCCATCACAACTACTACCACCACCATCACTACCATCATCCCCACGACTGACGCCCGGCTGGCGCGGCGGGACTCTCACTCCGCCGCCGTCGCCATCTCCGTCTCAGATCCGCCGATCGTCCAGCGCGCCGACGCCTGGCGCAGGCGGAAGTGGTAGTAGACCAGCGCCCCCAGGAAGAGCCCCATGAGCAGGAGGATGCTGGGGCGTCCGGCGTCCTTGTCGAGCCAGTCGGCGAAGATCGACAAGGCTGTCACCGTCAGGCCGAACACTGGCACGAACGGGTGCGCGGGCGCGCGGAAGTCCCGTCCCGTCAGGCCTTTGCGCCGCCCGACGAACAGGGCCAGCGAGATCAGCAGGAAATCCGACACGTTGCCGGAGATCAGCACCAGGATGGTGCGCTCCCCGAGCAGGGCCATGAGGCCCGAGCCGAAGGTGAGAATGAGGCTCGCGACGACGGGCGTCCTGAAGCGCTTGCTTAGACGCCCCAGCACACGGCTCATCGGACCCGGCCAGATCCCATCCCGGCCCGTCGCATAGAGATAGCGGCCATAGGCCATGATCGTGGCGACGATGCTGTTGAAGATCGCCGCCGAGACTCCGACGCTCACCAGCGCCGCGATCAGCGGTCCGCCCGTGACCTGGAGGAACTCCGCGAACGGAGTCTCCGCCGAGAGCACCCCGTGTATGTCGCGGGCGCTGAGCAGCATCAGAATCATCGGCGAGGCGATGGTCACGCTGGCGAACACGCCGGTCCAGGCGATCACCCGGCCGATCTTCTTCCGGGCGTCATGCATCTCCTCGGCGAAGTAGAGGGCCCAGCTCGCGCCCCCGCACGCCCACATGCCCGAGACGGTGGCGAGCGCCAGAATCGGCAAGGGCGTGGCGCTCAGAACGCCGTGGACGAGCATGACCGGGTGCGCGAGGAGCGGTCCCAGGCTTCGCGAGGGGTGAGTGAGGGCGACGGTGACCAGAACGCCGAGGGCGGCCGCCTCCACAGCCAGGAACACGCCCGTCACCAGCGCGCCATGGCGGATGTTCAGGATGGCGATGACCGCCGCGACTGCCAGACCGCCGAATGCGATTCCCCAGTAAGACGCGGAGGGCTCGAGGAACCGCACGTAGTCGGCCAGCCCCAGGGCCGCGAAACTGATCTGGCCCAGGGTAATGGGCAGCATCAGGACGATGTAGGGGAACGTCAGGAAGCGCCCCAGCAGGGCGGAGAGGCTGGGGTAGATTCCGCCCGCGCCGGGAAACGCGGCGCCGATCTCAGCATAGAGCAGCGCCAGGATCGCGCTGGCGACGCCCCCGACAAGGAAGGCGAGCGCGGCGCCCGTCCCCGCCATCCGCAGGACCTCGTTGCCGCCAATATAGACGGAGAAGACGGGAGAGAGCGCGGAGAACGACAGGAGAAACACGCCCGCGGGCCCGAGCACGCGGTTGAGGGTGGTGGGGGCGGCGTCGATTTCCCTCAGCGTTCTGCCCTCCTCCGCGCCTGCCGGAAGGGCGGGCTGGCGTCGTGTCCGATTCCAAACCTAGCTGGCGACCCACCCGTGATGTCAATCGGCGCCGTGGGCGCCCTTGCGCGCACGGTCGATTTGTCCGACGGCCGCCCAAGCGGCGGGCGGCCTGCTCAGTAGACCGCAGTCCTAGAGGGTGTCGGTCGAGATGTAGGAGCGGACCCGGATGCCAGGTCCGAACGTGTTCGCTGCTTCGTCCCACGAGCGCCTGATTTCCGGATCGGGATGAGGCGTGTGGGCTGGAGGCGTCCATCCCTCGGCCCGCCAACTCTTTTCCCGGTGTTCGAGATCGAGCGGCTCGGCCGCCTCCATGACCTCGGCAGCGAGAGTCTCCCGGCTTTCATCCACCTTGACCGTCAGCAGGATGTGCCCCCGCATCAGGCCCTCGCCATAGACGTGCGCGTCCCTGTGGCGGAACAGGTTATGCATCGCCCCGTGGACCCCATGTTCTCCATGAGGGCCCTGCCGATCGGAGCCTTCGACGTCGTGGATCTCCGCATGGCCAGCCAGCCCGTGTGGCCTCAGGGCCTCCACGGCCCGCTCTGCGTCCGCGCGTGTCTCGTAAAGAGCGCTCACCGTGCGCTTCATCACCTAATCCTCCCATGCGGCGCATTGGCCAAACAGAGACTACGTCAGGTTCGATGTTCCGTATCGCACCTAAGCTGACGACGGCAAGCTCGACCGATGGCGCCACCGCTCCCTAGAATAAGCCCATGCGCCTTCCCCTCGATCCGTCTCACGTCAAAGGATTCATCGATTTTGCAGAGGGCGCGGCCCTCCATGACGCCGCTCTGCGGCAGGCGCGGATCGGACCATGTGTCGAGATCGGCGCCTATTGCGGGAAGTCGACGCTCTATCTCGGCGCGGCCTGCAAGGCCGCAGGAGGCGTGTTGTTCTCGATCGACCACCATCGCGGGTCCGAGGAGAACCAACCGGGTTGGGAGTGGCACGACCCCGACCTGTGGGATCCGGACGCCGGCGCCCTGGACAGCCTTCCGAGCTTCCGCCGCACCTTGCGGGCCGCCGATCTCGAGGAGACAGTGATCGCAGTGGTCGGCCGATCGGCGACGATCGCCCGGTCATGGACGACCCCGATCGCCTTCCTGTTCATCGACGGCGGCCACACGATGGAGGCGGCCAACGCCGACTACGAAGGTTGGACCCCGCGGCTTGTCGCCGGCGGAATCCTCGCGATTCACGATGTCTTCCCCGATCCTGCCGACGGCGGCAGGCCGCCATTCGAGATCTACCAGCGCGCTCTGGCGAGCGGCGAGTTCGAGGAGACCGCCGCGGTGAAGAGCCTTCGCCTGCTCAGGCGCCGGTGAGGACGCGCGAGGCCGGCGCCTCGGAATCCAGCGCCTCCCTCGCCAGCACCATCGCCGCCTGCGTCCAGGTCGGCTTCTCGAGCGGCCAGGGGATGTCTTCGGCGAACTGCCAGCCCATCCAGAAAACGCCGTCCGCGTCGCGGTGAGTGTCCTGCCAATCCAGGAGGCTCCGGGCTTCACGCACGCAGCCGAGCCGAGTGAGGGTGAGCGCGAGCTCCGCGGACTCGGCGACAGTGGCCCACGGCTCCGCCGCTACGCAACGGCAACCCCGCCGAGGTTCGACGAAGCGCCGCCAGCCCTCGCCGATTCGGTTCATCGCTCGCCCGTCGCGGATCACACCCGCAAGCACGGGATAGTACCAATCCATAGCAAACCCGGAGCGATCAATGCCCGCTCGATCGAAGCGAGTCGGCCGTTCGCGCACCGCGACCGCCAAGCGAGATCGGGCGAGCGTCCACTCTGGATGCGGATCGCGGACGACCTCGCTCAGGGCGATGGCGTGGCCGAGGCTCGCGTGAAGCGAGGCGCATCCCGAGAGGACGGCGTCGTCCGCCGCCGTCCCGTACGCCTCACCGCACCAGGAGATGTCGCCTTCCTTGTGCTGGCAGGAGAGCACGAACCCGACCGCGGCCCGCACCATGGGCCAGTAGCGATGGATGAGCGTCGCATCCCGTCGCGAGAGCCAGACTCGCCAGAGGGCCGTCGCCGGATAGCCCGCGAAATTTGTGTCGCAGACCTTGGGCGCCTCGACGCGCGCAATCCGGTCGCGTCCTTCCATCGGCAGCGCATTGCCGTAGCCGCACAGCCAGGCGCCATCGGGCCTCTGACTCGTCGCGAGATGGTCGAGGCCTCGGCGAACCGCGTCCAGTTCGCCCGCCGCGTCCAGCGCCATCAGGCACTCGGCGTGGTTCCATGCGTCCCAGGGTCCGTCTTCGAACCAGGGAATAGCGCCATCGGGACACTGGGCCTGCAAGATGAGGCGCACGGCGCCCGAGAGGTCGGCCAGGATGTCCGGCGTTCGGAGCGCGACCAGGGCGTTCATGCTGCGCCCGCTTCGGCCGGTTTATCGAAATAGAGGACGACGCTCTTGCCCATGAGCGGGTCCAGCAGACGCTCCAGCGCGCGCGTAATCCGCGGGCGGCGCATGAGGTCCCAAACCAGGAACCGGTGATAGGCGCACACGAACGGGTGGTCGTCGCGACGCGCCCAGAAGGCTGTCTTCAGCCACCAGAAAGGACTGTGGAGCGCATGGGCGTGGTGTCCTCCTCGCCAGGCGAAGCCCAGCCCAGCGATCGTGCGGCGAAGCGCCCTCGCCTCGAAGATGCGCACGTGGCCGCCCGGCTGGTCGGCATAGCCGCCTGGTCCAGGGGCGAGGCTCCAGCAGATCCGTTCCGGCCAGGCGCGCGGCACGCTGACGGCCAGCCGGCCTCCCGGTTTGAGGACGCGGTCGATCTCCTCCAGGGCGGCGTCGACGTCCGGCAGGTGCTCGAGCACCTCGCAGCAGACCACCACGTCGAAGGCGCGCTCGTCGAAGGGCAGCCGATAGGCGTCACCTCGGATGAACAGGGTTCGCCCATCGCCCGGACCCAGCATCTCCAGCCCTTCAGCCGCCTTGGCGAGCGAGGGCGCGTCCGCGTCCAGCCCGACCGTCTGGACGCCTGGCGCGAGATGGAAGGCGTGCACATGGCGCCCTTCCCCGCAACCGAGGTCCAGCACCCGCTCGCCGGGCGCCAGCGCGAGCCGTTCGAGCCGCACGGTCAGCATCGCCGGCCCGCGGCCTCGGACAGGATCTCCTCGTATCGCTCCGCCACGCGATCCCAGGAGAACCTTGCCTCGGCGCGAATTGCAGCGGCCACTCCGAGGCGGCGCCGACGCGCCGGGTCATCCAGCAGGTCGGCTATGGCCGAGCGCAAGGCCTCCGCATCGCCTGCAGGGACGACGACGCCTGCTTCCCCCACCACCTCCGGGAGGGCGCCGCCGTCGGTCACCACGACAGGCGAGCCAGTCGCCATGGCTTCCGCCGCCGGCAGTCCGAACCCCTCATAGAGAGAGGGCGTGACGCAGATTGTCGCCTCGCCGAACAGGGCGCCCATGGCCTCGGCCGGCAGGTCGTGGCGGAACTGCACGCGCTCGCGCAGCCCAAGGGCGTCCAGCAACTCCGTCGTCGGTCCTTCGCGAAGTCGGCCCACGACGACCAGCTCGAGCAGAGGGCGCTCTGAGATCAGGGCGGCGTAGGCTTGCAGGAGGTAGCGCAACCCCTTCAGCGGAGTGTCCGCGCTGGCCGTCGTGACCAGGCGCGAAGGGTGACGCGCCTCGAACGGGACCGGTCGGAAGACCTCGCGGTCGACTCCGAGCGGAATGGCGGCGACGCGCGACAGATCGACCTTGAGATAGCGGGCGACGTCACGTCGACTGGCGTCGGAGACGACGATGGCTTGCTTCAGACGCGGCGCCACCCGCTCCTGCATCTTCAGGAACCCATACCACTGGCGCAGCAGCAGCCGCATTCCCCAGCGACGCTCGGCTTCGAGAGCGAGCTCCAGGTCGCGCCGGATCGGGTGATGGATGACGCCCACGACCGGCAGGCCCGCGCGTTCGATCGACAGCAGCCCGGACGCCAGGGACTGGTTGTCGAGCACGACGTCGTAGCTCGCCCCATTGCGGCGCAGCCACGCCGCGGCCCGCCTCCCGAACGTGTAGGGCTCCATGAACGCGCCCGCGAGATGGCCGAAATACTCGACCGTGTCGCTCCAGCTGAGGAGGTGACGCCAGCGCAGGGCGCGATGCCCGTGGTGGGGCTGTGCGTAGAGATCGAGCGAGGGAATGCGCGTCAGACGCACCCCCGGCGGAACCTCCGGATAGGGCGGGCCTGAAAGGATATCGACGATGTGGCCGCGGGCCCCCAGGGCGCGCGCGACGCGCGAGACGAACACGCCCTGTCCCCCGACTCGCGGATCCGACCTGTAGGACAGGAAGGCGACGCGAAGTGGCGCAACCGCCTGGGCGGGCGCGGGCGACTGGCGTGCAAGGGCGAGCGAAACGACCGCCATCCAACCTCCGGAGCCGGCGCCGGAGCCGGGAGGCCCTGCCTACAGGGCTTGGCCGCGCAGCGGCAATGGCGCGCCATGCAAATACAGCATGGACCGCGCCTATTTTTCGCGGGCGCCGCTCAGTAGAGCGTCGCCATCGCGGACCGCTCGAAATCCATCAGCTCGTGGGTGCGCCCCTGGCGCACTTTCACGGCCCATTCGGGATCCTGCAGGACGGCCCTGCCGACCGCAACGAGATCGAATTCGCCCCGCTCAAGGCGGCGGATCAGCTCGTCGAGGGAAGCGGGTTTGGACGCCTCGCCTCCATAGGCGGCGATGAACTCGCCCGAGAGGCCCACGGATCCGACGGTGATGGTGGGCAGCCCGGTGAGCTTCTTCGCCCATCCGGCGAAGTTCAGGTCCGAGCCCTCGAATTCCGGCTCCCAGAACCTGCGCTGCGAACAATGCAGCATATCCGCGCCGGCCTCCGCCAGCGGCTGGAGCCAGGCTTCCATCTCGGCGGGGGTGTGGGCGAGCCTGGCCGAGAAGTCCTGCTGCTTCCACTGCGAGATGCGGATGATAATGGGAAAGTCAGGGCCGACGGCGGCGCGAACGCTTTTCAGGATCTCGGCTGCGAACCGTGCGCGCTCGCCGATCGAGGGGCCGCCGAACAGGTCGTCCCGCTCGTTGGTCCCATCCCAGAAGAACTGGTCGATCAGGTAACCATGCGCGCCGTGCAGTTCGACCGCGTCGAAGCCCAGACGCGCGGCCTCGCCGGCGGCGCGGCCGAAGGCGTCGATGGCGTCCGCCACCTCCGCGTCGCTCATCGGCTCGCCGAACCGGTGTCCCGGACTGGAGATGCCCGAGGGGCTGTCATAGGGACCGGACGGCGCCCAGTCCTGCCGCCGGGTGCGCACGGCGCCGACGTGCCAGAGCTGGGGCGCCATCAGACCGCCGTTCACATGCACGGCGTCGATCACTCCCTTCCAGCCGGCCAGTTCCGACTGCCCGTGGAAGCGGGGGATATCCGGGTCGTTGAGGGAGGCCGGGCGTTCCACGCCCGTGCCCTCGGAGATGATCAGCCCGATCTCGTTGGCGGCTCGGCGCGCGTAATAGGCCGCGACCTCGTCCGTGGGCACGCCGCCAGGGGACCTCGATCGCGTCATCGGCGCCATGACAAGGCGGTTGGGCAGGGTCAGGCCCTTGAATGAGAAGGGCGCGAATAGGGGTTTGAGGTTCATTCAGGACTCCGACGGAGAGGCGCCTGGCCGTCGATGGGTGTAAGGGTTGCCGAAGAGCGTCGCCACGGGAGATTTTCTGATGCCGTGTCAACCTGGAATGCGGGTTTTGACGTGGCGCATTCAGCTTGGGTTCAGCTTCATGCGATAATGTCGCTTCGAAGGCGACGGGTTGCGTTCGTCGGCTCCAGGCCAATCTGGAGCGACGACGATCTAGATCGAGGTTCCGAGGGAAGATGATGCGTAAGAAGATCACGGCGGCTCTGGCGGCGGTCTCGATCGGCGCCCTGAGCTTCGTCGCCGAGCCTGTTCTCGCCCATGGCGGCGGTGGCGGTGGCGGCGGCGGCGGTCACGGCGGCGGCGGAGGCGGCGGCTTCCACGGGGGCGGCGG
>DATHPX010000270.1:0-13180 GCA_035483335.1 Caulobacteraceae bacterium
CGCACCCTGTGCGTGAAGGGCGCGGGCGATCGCCCCGCCGATCCCGCCGCTGGCGCCGGTCACCAGGGCCGTGCGGCCCGAAAGGTCGAACATCGCCGCCTCTCCTATGCCAGGGCCTTGGCGAAGGCCTCGAGGTCGGCCGGACCGTTGAGGCTGACCGCCTCCGCGTCCGGGGCGATCCGCTTGACCATGCCCGCCAGGACCTTGCCCGCTCCGGCTTCGGCGAAACGTGTGACGCCGCCCTCGCCGGCTAGCCACTCGATACTCTCGCGCCAGCGCACTCGGCCGGTCACCTGTTCCACCAGCAGCGCCCGGATGGCCTCAGGATCAAGGGTCGGGCGGGCGGTGACGTTGGTCACGATCGGCGCGCGCGGAGGCGCGATGGTCACCTCCGCCAGGGCCTCGGCCATCTCGCGCGCCGCCGGCGCCATCAGGGGGCAATGGAAGGGGGCGGAGACGTTCAGCGGCACGGCCCGCGCGCCCAGGATCTTCGCCTCGGCGATCGCCAGGTCGACGGCGGCCTTGTCCCCAGAGATGACCACGTTACCGGCGTTGTTGTCGTTGGCCACCACGCAGACGCCGGCCTTCTCGCCGGCATGCGCGGCCGCCTCGGCCAGGGCGACATCCGCCTTGGGTCCGATCAGGGAGGCCATGGCGCCGGCTCCCACG
Source organism: Caulobacteraceae bacterium (assembly GCA_035483335.1). Lineage (GTDB taxonomy): Bacteria > Pseudomonadota > Alphaproteobacteria > Caulobacterales > Caulobacteraceae > Acaudatibacter. Next base: position 670 of record DATHPX010000270.1, read on the forward strand.
GGAACCGCCCGCTGCATGGCCTCGCCGCGCCGGCGAAGCAGGCGCGCAGTGTCCGAGAGGCCCAGGGCGCCCGCAGCCGCCAGGGCCGAGTACTCGCCCAGCGAATGGCCGGCGACGAACGCCGCCTTCTCCACTGGCACGCCGAACTGGCCCCTGAGCGCCGCCATCACCGCCAGGCTCACCGCCATAAGCGCTGGCTGGGCGTTCTGGGTCAGAGTGAGCTCTTCGATTGGCCCTTCGCGTATCAGTCGGAAGAGCGACTGGCCGAGCGCCTCATCGACCTCCTGGAAGACCTCGCGCGATTGGGCGAACGCCTCGGCGAGCTCTGCGCCCATGCCGACGGCCTGGCTGCCCTGGCCCGGAAACAGGAATGCGAGGCTCATGGCCGGCCCCTTCGCCTCCCTTTTGAACAGCGGCGTCGCCGCGCGACTCGAAGGGGCGGACGGTTAGGTGAAACGCCGCCGCCCGACAAGTCATCCGCCGCTTTGAACCGCCAGCCGCCCAGAGGGCATTAAGGACATGAAGCGTAGCCGGCAGTGCGCCTTCGGGGCGGCGCAGCCGTGTTTCCCCTCGGCGGCTGAGGCTGATAGATTCCGTCTGAAAAACGACCGGAGGAGGAACTTAAGATGAAGAAACTGATCGCCGCCGCCGCCCTTGCGGGCCTGATCGCCGGTCCCGCGCTCGCCGCGCTGAAGGAAGGCGAGAACGCCCCTCAGTTCACCGCCAACGCCTTCGTCGGCGGCAAACCCTTCACCTTCAACCTGGACAACGCCCTCAAGAAGGGGCCGGTTGTGCTGTATTTCTTCCCGGCGGCCTTTACCAAGGGCTGCACGATCGAGGCGCACGAGTTCGCCGACGCCGCCGAGCAGTACCACAAGCTGGGCGCCACCCTGATCGGCATCACCGCCGGCAATGTCGACCGGGTCGGCGAATTCTCCACCGTCGAGTGCCGCGCCAAGTTCCCTGTGGCCGCCGATCCCGGCGCAAAGATCGCCGAGACGTACCACTCCAAGATGGCCGTGCTGCCCTATTCGGAGCGCACCAGCTACGTCATCGTCCCGGACGGCAAGGTCATCCTCACCTATACGGACATGGCCCCCGACCAGCACGTCTCCAAGACCCTCGACGCCGTTAAGACCTGGCGCGCCGCTCACCCGATGTGAGTTGGACCGGTCCCTCCTCTGTTCATGGGGAGGGACCGGAGAGTCCTACGACGCCCCGGCCGACGCCCCGGCGTGAGCGCCTTCAGGCTTGGAGGGCGGCCGGTCTTCTTGCAGAAGCGCACGATCATTGCGCGGGCAAGCTGGGGACCGAGGCCGCGGACGCCGTCCGAGGTTAACTGTTGCAGATCGCGCCATAGTCGATGCGCCGGACCTTGCATTCGGGGGCGTTTGCGGTTAACCGCCTCGCCCTTCACGCGAAGGGCGGTCCCGCCGCGGAATGCCAAAGGGCTGGGAAACTCCCGGCCGCCGCATCGGGGACCATCGGACCGCAGCGCCCCTCCGAGCGCCCGGCCTGCCGCCCTTCGGCATCGGAAAGGACGTCAATGCCGTATTACGAGCACGTGCTCATCGCACGTCAGGATATTTCCCCGGCCCAGGCCGAAGCCCTCAACGACGAACTCAAGAATCTGATCGAGGGCCAGGGCGGCCACATCGTGAAGATCGAGTACTGGGGCCTTCGCAACCTCACCTACCGGATCAAGAAGAACCGCAAGGGCCACTATTCGCTGCTGGCCATCGACGCGCCCGCGCCGGCGGTCAAGGAGATGGAGCGTCAGCTTTCCATCAACGAGGATGTGCTGCGGTTCCTGACCATCAAGGTCGACGCCCTCGACCTCGAGCTCTCCCCCATCCTCGCCCGGCGCGATCGCGAGCGCGACCGCCGCTTCGAAGACGTCCCGGCCTGAGGTCCGACACAGCCATGACCGACGAAACTGTCATTTCCGAATCCGCAGGCGGCGGTGGGGGCGGCGGCGGACGCCGCGCCTTCATGCGCCGGCGCAAGGTCTGCCCGTTCTCGGGCGCCAACGCCCCGAAGATCGACTACAAGGACGTGAAGCTCCTGCAGCGCTACATCTCCGAGCGCGGCAAGATCGTCCCCTCGCGGATCACCGCCGTCTCGGCGAAGAAGCAGCGTGAACTCGCCAAGGCGATCAAGCGCTCCCGCTTCCTCGCCCTGCTGCCCCACGTCGTGAAGTAGGAGGCCGACCGATGAAGGTGATCCTGCTCGAACGCGTCGAGCGCCTGGGCGCTCTGGGCGATGTGGTGAACGTCAAGGACGGCTTCGCCCGCAACTTCCTGCTGCCCCGCTCCAAGGCCCTGCGCGCCACCACCTCGAACATGAAGGTGTTCGAGGCCCAGCGCGTGGAGATCGAGAGCCGCAACGAGGCCTCCCGCGCCGCCGCCGCCAAGGCCGCCCAGCGGATCGACGGCCAGACCTACATCATGATCCGCTCCGCGGGCGACACGGGTCAGCTCTACGGCTCAGTCTCCGGCCGCGACGTGGCCGATGCGGTGAACGCCGAAGGCGGCCACATCGACCGCTCGATGGTCGCCCTCGACAAGCCGATCAAGACCCTGGGCCTGCACCAGGTGAAGGTCCGACTGCACGCCGAGGTCCCCGCCACTGTGGCCATCAACGTCGCGCGCAGCGTCGACGAAGCCGAGCGCCAGGCCCGCGGCGAGAACGTCATCACCTCCCAATTCGAGGCCGATCGCGCCTCCGACGCCGAGGCCGCCGCGGACATGCTCGAGGGCGGCGCCGGAAGCCAGGAGACGTTCGCCCACGACGAGGACTGACGTCGCGGCCCGGCTCACGCCGGACTGATCCAAGCTACCCATCCTGGAGCGCCCCGTCGGCTCAGTCGGCGGGGCGCTTTTCGTTTTGGCGCCCTCCAACCCGGCAATTTGCGTTGCACTCGCGCACCGGAACGAACGCGATCTGTGTACCGTTCGGCGGAACAAGGCCTGTGGGCGCTCCCCCCGCTGGCGCCCCGACGCCCGTCGGGTCTATCGTCAAGCCCTTATCGGAGCGGGCGATGTCGTCGATCTCTGCGTCCCCGGCTCATCTGCGGCTGCTCGGGGATTTCGCACTCATCGCCGCCGATGGACGGTCGATTTCCGTCACCAACCGGCGCGCGCGCGCCCTGCTCGCCTACCTCGCCCTCGAACCAGAGCACGCCGCGCCGCGCGAGCGCATCGCCGGCCTGCTGTGGAGCGACCGGGGGGACTCCCAGGCCAGGGCGAGCCTGCGCCAGTGCCTTCTGGAACTGCGAGCGACCACGGCCGAACACGGGCTCAGCCTGATGGAAGTCACGCGCGACCGCATCGCTCTCGATTGCCGCAACGTCGGCTCGGACGTGGCGGACATCAGGGCGGCGCTGAACGCAGGCGCGGTGGCGCGCGCCGCCGAGATCCTCGCCGCCGCCGGCAGCACGCGGATCCTGGAGGACGTGGAGATTGGCGGCCTGTTCGGCGACTGGCTCGACCAGACTCGCGCCCGCCTCGACCAGAGCCTGGCCAAGGCGGTGCTGGCGCTGATCCGGCGGCTCGAAGCGGCTCGCGATTGGGCGGGCGTCGACCGCATCGCCGAGGCCTGGCTGCGCCGCGAGCCCCTCGACGAGGCGGTGGTGGCTGCAGCCATGCGCGCCGACGCCGCTCGCGGCGCGGTAAGCGCGGCCCACCGGCGCTACCAGATGCTGGAGACCGCCCTGGCGCGGGAGCTCGGCGTGAAGCCGGGCGCGGTGGCCCGTGAGGCGCTGGCCGACCTGCGCGCGGACCCCGCGCCCAGGCCGCCGCCGCCCGCCCGCCGCGAAGCGGTCACCCCGCCGGCGAGGCCCTCGATCGCCGTCCTGCCCTTCCGCAACATCAGCGGTGATCCGAACCAGGAATACCTGGCCGACGCGATCACCGAGGACGTGACCGCCGCACTCTCGCGCTGGCGCTGGTTTTTCGTTGTCGCCTCAAGTTCGACCTTCACCTACAAGGGCCGCAACGTCGAGGCCAAGCGCGTGGGGGCCGAACTCGGCGTACGCTACGTCCTGGAAGGAAGCGTGCGCCGCGCGGGCGAGCGGGTGCGCATCTCCGCCCAGCTGGTCGACGCCAGCAACGAGTGGGCGGTGTGGACCGACCGGTTCGACGCGGACCTCGCCAGCGCGCTGGCCCTGCAAGACGAAATCGTCGAGCGGGTCGCCGTGGCGATCGAGCCGGCCATGCTGCGGACCGAGGGCGCCCGCGCCACGCCCAAGGCGCTCGCCGACGCCACCGCCCTCGACTGCTTCTACCGGGGCATGTGGCACTTCAACAAAGTCTCAAAGGAGGGTTACGAGGCCGCCCTTTCCCTTTTCCGGGAGGCGGTCGCCCGCGACACCGAACTGTCGCTCGGGCACATCGGTCTTTCCCGCGCGCTCTTTGGCCGCGCCGCCTACGGTTGGGCCGAACGGCCCACCGAAGACCTGCGCGAGGCCCTTGTCGCCGCCCAGACCGCCATCGGCCTCGACGCCAGCGACGCCTGGGCGCACTTCGCCTGCGCCGGCGCGGCCTTGCATCTGGGCGACCACATCGCCGCACTCAGCGCCGCCAAGACCGCGGTCCGGCTCAATCCGAGCTTCGCCGTGGGCCAGATCCGGCTCGGACAGGCGCTCCTCTTCGCCGGACGTCCCCAGGAGGCGATCGGTCACCTGGAGAGGGGCCTGCGCCTCAGTCCCTACGATCCGCAGATCGGCGCCAGCCTGGAGCTGCTCGCCACCGCCTACTACCAGGCCCGGGACTACGCGAAGGCGGCCGCCAACGCCCGGGAGGCGATCGAGCAGGGCTACTCAGTCGCCGGTTGCGTGCTGGCGATCAGTCTCGCCCAGATGGGCCGGATCGAAGAGGCGGCGCAGTCGTTGCCGGAGGTCGGGGAGGACGCCACTCCCGATCGCCAGGTCCGCGCGCCCTACGCGGCCCCAGCCGATCTCGAGCACATCCGCGAGGGCCTGCGCCTGGCGAGGTCCGGCCCCGGCGACGCCTCACCGCGCCGCGCCGGCAGGCCCACACCCCCCACATAGGCGGTGTGACCCACCGTAGTGGGCGGTTGCACAACGTTCCACAGAGGGGAAACTTTACTGTGGAGAGATGGGAGCAGCCGCCGACGGCGCGCGAGCGTCGGCTATTCTCGCGTCCATGGCCCTGGTCCCAAAACTCGACCTTCGCCCGGCGGCGCCGGTGCTCGAGGCCCCGCACGCCCCGGCGAATCTCGAGGCGGAACAAGCCCTTCTGGGCGTACTGCTCTACGACAACGCCGCCTACGAGCGGCTCACCGACGCCCTGACGGCCGACCACTTCTTCGAGCCGTTCCACGGCCGCCTGTTTTCGGCCATCGCCAGCCACATCCGCCGCGGGCACCTGGCCGAGCCGATCCTCCTCGCCGAGCAGTTCTCCCGCGATCCGGCGTTCGAGGATCTGGGCGGCCTCAGCTACCTGGCCGACCTCGTCGTCCGCGCGCCTCCCGCGGCGAATGCCGGCGACTACGCCCGGGTGATCCACGACCTCGCCCTGCGCCGCGAGCTGATCCGTATTGGCGGCGACATCGCCGCCGGCGCGCAGACCGGGGACGCCGACCGCTCGGCCAAGGACCAGATCGAAGCGGCCGAGCAAAAGCTCTATGCGCTGGCCGAGACTGGCGCGGCCTCCACAGGCTTCGTGGAGTTCTCCAGATCGCTCGCCGGCGCCGTGGAGATGGCCGCCGAGGCGTTTAAGCGCGACGGGGGCATCTCGGGCCTCGCCACGCGCCTCACCGATCTCGACAAGCAGCTGGGCGGCCTGCACCCCTCAGACCTGCTCATCCTGGCCGCCCGCCCCGCCATGGGAAAGACCGCGCTCGCAGCCAATATCGCGTTCAACGTGGCGCGCCACTACGCCTGGGAGCCGCAACCCGACGGCGCGCGCAAGACCGTCAACGGGGGGGTCGTGGCCTTCTTCTCCCTGGAAATGTCGGCCGAGCAGCTGGCCATGAGGCTCCTGGCGGAAGTCTCCGACGTGCCAGGCGACCGCATTCGCAAGGGCGAGATCAACGCCTCCGAGTTCGGCCGCATCCGCGACGCCGCCGCCGAGATCGCCGACGCGCCGCTCTTCATCGACGCCACCGGCGGCCTCTCCATCGGAAAGCTCACCGCCCGCGCCAGGCGGCTCAAGCGGACCTCGGGCCTCGACCTTATCGTCGTGGACTACCTGCAACTCGTGACCACCGATGACACGCGTGTGGAGAACCGCGTCCAGCAGGTCAGCCAGGTCACCCAGGGCCTCAAGGCGCTCGCCAAGGAGCTCTCCGTGCCGATCATCGCCCTCTCGCAGCTCTCCCGTCAGGTGGAGACGCGTGAAGACAACCGGCCACAGCTTTCGGACCTGCGGGAGTCGGGTTCGATCGAGCAGGACGCGGACGTCGTCATGTTCATCTACCGCGAGGCCTACTACCTGCAGAACAAGGAGCCGCGCGAAGGCACGCCCGAACACCTCGCCTGGCAGGAGAAGCTCGATCCGATCCGCAACCTCGCCGAGGTGATCATCGGCAAACAGAGGCACGGCCCGGTGGGCACGGTGAGAATGCACTTCAACCCCGACCTCACGCGCTTCAGCAATTACGCCCGCGAAGGCCGCTACGAGCCGCACTAGAGCCTGATCCGTTTGCACGGAACAGATGCAAACGGTGAATCGGGCTCTAAACTTTTGAATCTAGAGCAAATCCTCCCCGTTCAGACGGTTCCGCCTGAACGGGGTTTGCTCTAGCGCCTGATGCGTTCGTGCGGGACAGCCGCGCACGCTGAATCAGGCTCTGAACATTGAATCTAGAGCAAATCATTCCTGTTCAGACAACTTCGTCCGAACGGGATCTGTTCTAGCGGCGCAGGAGCGCGCACGGCTCCGTTCGTGTAACGTTCGCGCAGAAAGCGAATCAGCCATGGCCCGCGACGGCCCCAATTTCGTCTGTCAGTCCTGTGGGTCGGTCCAGGGTCGCTGGTCCGGCCAATGCCCGGCGTGCGCCGCCTGGAACACCCTTGTCGAGGAGACGGCCTCGCGTCCCCCGGGCGCGCTTGCGCCGGCGCGCGGGCGCAAGAGCCAGGGCCTCGCCTTCGAGGGGCTGGACGTCGAGACCCCCACGCCGCCCAGGATCGCCACCGGCGTGGCCGAGTTCGACCGCGTGTGCGGCGGCGGCGTCGTCCCCGGCTCGGCCATTCTGCTGGCGGGCGATCCGGGCGTGGGCAAGTCGACCCTGCTGCTGCAGGTCTGCGCCCAGGCGGCGCGGGCCGGCGCACGCTGCGCCTACATCTCAGGCGAGGAGGCGTCGGGCCAGATCCGCGCGCGCGCCCAGCGGTTGGGCCTCGCCGACGCTCCTGTCCAGCTCGCAGCCGAGACCGCCCTTCGCGAAATCATCGAGGCGCTGAAGCGCGAGCGGTTCGATCTCGCCGTCGTCGACTCTGTGCAGACCCTCTGGAGCGACGCCCACGAAGCGGGCCCGGGCTCGGTGACCCAGGTGCGCGCCTGCGCCACGGAGCTCACGCGCCTCGCCAAGCGCCGGGGCATCGCCCTCGTCCTCGTCGGCCACGTCACCAAGGACGGACAAATCGCCGGCCCCCGCGTTGTCGAGCACCTCGTCGACGCCGTCCTGGCCTTCGAAGGAGAGCGTGGCTACCCATATCGCATCTTGCGCGGCGCCAAGAACCGCTTCGGGGCGACCGACGAGATCGGGGTCTTCGAGATGGCAGAGGCGGGCCTGCTGGAAGTGCGCAACCCCTCCGCCCTCTTCCTGGGCGACGGCGGGGAGCGCGCCGCGGGCGCAGCCGTCTTCGCCGGGATGGAGGGCTCCCGCCCTGTCCTCGTGGAAGTCCAGGCTCTCGTCGCTCCTTCGGTGTACGGAACGCCACGCCGGGCGGTTGTCGGGTGGGATTCTGGGCGTCTGGCCATGGTTATGGCCGTGCTCGAGGCCCGCTGTGGTCTTGGATTCGCCACGCGTGACGTTTATTTGAACGTCGCCGGCGGCTTGCGGATCAACGAGCCGGCGGCAGACCTTGCCGCCGCTGCAGCCCTCGCCTCATCCGCCCTCGACGCCGCCCTCCCGCAGGACTGCGTTGTGTTTGGAGAGATCAGTCTTTCCGGAGACGTACGTCCCGTGAGCCGAATGGAGACCCGCCTGAAGGAGGCCGCCAAGCTGGGGTTCTCCCGCGCTCTTGCGCCTGCTGCGTGCGAGGCCTCCGGCGCGCGCGGTGTCACCGGCGTATCCCGCCTGGCCGATGCGATCGCTCGCATCGGCGACCAGGCCTGGGGCTGACAGGCCGATGCTGGCGTTCGATTGGGCGGCGGGAGGCCTTCTCGCCGCCTCTGCGGCGATTGGCCTCGCCCGGGGCGCTACGCGCGAAGTCACCTCCATCGTGGCCCTTGTGGCCGCAGCGATCCTTGCCATCGTCGCCGGGCGGTTCGGCGATCCGCTCTTCCATCGGCTCATCCACCCGGACTGGCTGGCCATGCCCGCCGGCATGGCCGTCGTGTTCCTGTCCGCCTACGTCGCCCTGCGCCTGATCGGCGGTTTCCTTACCCGAGGCGTGCGCGAGAGCGGGCTATCCGGACTCGACCGGGTTCTGGGGCTGACCCTGGGCCTGGGCCGAGGGCTGGCAGCCCTGGGCGCCTTCGCCCTGCTCCTTGGCGCCTTCGTGCCTCCCCGGCAGACGCCCGCATGGATCGGGAAGGCCCGGCTCTACCCCCTTGCGCTCGGCGCGGGCGCAGCAATGCGCGCCGCGGCGCCACACGCCCTATCTATGGCCCGCCTGGAGACCCCGCCGGCGCAAGCCGGCCGGGCTTCCGAGTCTCGTTCCCATTCCCTCGAAGTGGTGGAGGACCCGCGTTGAGCGCAACGCAATCGGATCGTCTGGTCTTCCCGAACCGGGATCCCCTCGACGACAGCCCCCGCCTGGAATGCGGGGTGTTCGGCATCTACGACACGCCGGACGCGGCGGCCTTCGTGGCGCTCGGCCTGCACGCCCTGCAGCATCGCGGCCAGGAGGCCTGCGGCATCGCCGCTTTCGACGGGATGCGGTTCCACACCGAGCGTCACCTCGGCCACGTGGGCGACGCCTTCTTTGGAAACGACCTGACCCGACGCCTGCCCGGCTCCTCGGCGATCGGCCACACCCGCTATTCGACGGCGGGCGGCAGCTTTCTGCGCAACGGCCAGCCGATGTTCGCGGACCTCAAGACCGGCGGCGTGGCCATCGCCCACAACGGGAACCTGACCAACTTCCTCGCTCTGCGCGACGCCCTCGTGGCCGAAGGCGCCATCTTCCAGTCCACCTCCGACTCTGAAGTGATCCTTCATCTGATCGCCCATTCGCGTAAGTCGCGCATCGTCGACAAATTCATCGACGCTCTGAGCCAGGTCGAGGGCGGCTACGCTCTCGTCGCGCTGACGAATAAGAAGCTGATCGGCGTTCGCGATCCCCTGGGCATCCGGCCGCTCGTGCTTGGGGACCTCAACGGCAAGCCGGTGTTCGCCTCGGAGACACGCGCCCTGGACATGATCGGCGCGCGCTTTGTCCGCGACGTCGAGCACGGCGAGATGGTGGTGGTCTCCGAAGGATGCGTGCAATCGCTTCGCCCCTTCCCCGCCGCTCAGGCGCGCCCGTGCGTCTTCGAGTACGTCTACTTCGCCATGCCGGACTCGGTGGTGAATGGCCGCTCCGTCTACGAGGTGCGCAAGCGCATGGGCCAGCGCCTGGCGCAGGAGAGCCCTGCCGACATCGATGTGGTGGTGCCCGTGCCGGACTCCGGCGTGCCTGCCGCGCTCGGCTTCGCCCAGGAAAGCGGCATCCCCTACGAGATGGGCATCATCCGCAACCACTATGTGGGCCGGACCTTCATCCAGCCTTCCCAGGGCGCGCGCGAACAGAGCGTCCGCATGAAGCTGAGCCCCAACAAGTCCGTCCTGGCCGGCAAGCGCGTCATGCTCATCGATGACTCGATCGTCCGGGGCACCAACTCGGTGCGCGTGGTGCGCATGGTCCGCGAGGCAGGCGCGCGCGAGGTCCACCTCCGCTCCGCCTCACCGCAGATCAAGTGGCCCGACTTCTACGGCATCGACATGCCTGATCGCGCCGACCTGCTGGCGGCGAACCGCAGCCTGCCGGAAATGGCCGACCTGCTGGAGGTCGACAGCCTGGGCTTCCTCTCGGTCGATGGTCTCTACTGGGCCATGGGCGCCGGACCTCGCGACCCCAAGCGACCCCAGTTCACGGATCATTACTTCACCGGCGACTATCCCACCCGTCTGCTCGACCGCGAGAACGCCGCCCGCCGCGACGCCGCTCTCGAACCCCAGCTGTCCTTCCTCGAAGACGCCTGATCCAACCGATGAGCGAACCTCGAGACACCGGCCCGCTCGCCGGCCGCGTCGCCCTGGTCACGGGCGCCACGCGCGGCATCGGCCGGGCCTGCGCCGTGTCCCTCGGCGAGGCGGGCGCCCATGTGATCGCACTCGGCCGCACTCAGGGCGCCCTTGAGGAGCTCGACGATGAGCTGCGCACGCGCACCGGGCGCGGCGCGACGCTCGTGCCGCTGGATCTTAGCGACGGACCGGCGCTTGACGCTCTTGGCGGGGTCATCTTCCAGCGCCATGGCAAGCTGGACATCCTCGTGCATGCGGCCGGCATGCTGGGGGGGCTGCGACCCGTCGCCCACATCCCGCCGGAGCTGTGGGACCGCATCGTCTCGGTGAACCTCACCAGCGTTTTTCGCCTGATCCGTTCGCTCGAGCCCCTGATGCGGGCGAGCGAGGCCGGGCGCGCGATCTTCCTCAGCTCGAGCGTCGCCGCCAAGCCCAAGGCCTTCTGGGGTTCCTACGCCGCGACCAAGGCTGCGGTCGAGGCTCTCGCGCGATCCTGGGCCGACGAGGTCGACGTGTCCCCGCTGCGCGTTGCGATCGTCAACCCAGGGCCGATGCGCACGCGCATGCGCGCCGAGGCCTACCCCGGCGAGGACCCGCAGACCCTGCCCGCCCCCTCGGAGATCGCGCCCCTGATCCTCGAGATCTGCCTCAGCCCCGACCCCGGGGCGCCGTGCGAGACGATCGACTTCCGCGCCTGGCGGGCGGCGCGCTCCGCCCCGGCGACGACCGCCTGACTCTGCCCTCATCCCCCTCGGCATAGGGGTTCTTCCCCGACTTCAAGGTAATGCGGATCGGCACGCCTGGCAGGTCGAAGCTGTGCCGCAGTGAATTGACCAGATAGCGCCGATAGCTTTCCTCAAGGCGGTCCGCGCGGCTCGCGAACAACACGAAGGTCGGCGGACGGGCCTTCGTCTGCGCCATGTATTTGGGCCTCACGCGAAGGCCGTTCACCGCCGGCGGCGGATGGCGCTCGACGGCCATGCGCAGCCAGTCGTTGAGGTCCCGCGTCTTGATCTTGGTGGACCAGTGGCCGTGCGCCTCCAGCACGGCCGGCATCAACCGGTTCAGCCCTGCGCCCGTTTCGGCCGAGAGGGCCACCAGAGGCGCGCCGCGCACCTGAGGCAACATGCGTTCGGCCGTCTCGTGAAACGCCGCCAGCGCCGCCTGGCGGTTCTCCACCAAGTCCCACTTGGCCAGAACGAAGACGAGCGCCCTGCCCTCGCGCTCGACCAGGTCGGCGATTGTCAGGTCCTGGGTCTCGAAGGCGTGAGTCGCGTCCATCACCAGCAGCACCACTTCGGCGAAAGTGATCGCGCGCAGGGTGTCGCGGGTCGAGAGATGCTCGAGCCCTTCCTCCACCTTCGCCTTGCGGCGCAGTCCGGCAGTGTCCACCAACCGCACCCGCCGTCCGTCGAAGGCCCACTCGACACCAATGGCGTCGCGGGTGATCCCGGCCTCGGGGCCGGTGAGCAGCCGGTCCTCGCCGATCAGCCGGTTGACGAGGGTCGATTTGCCAGCGTTCGGCCGCCCGATCACGGCGATCCGGATCGGCTTGTCGTCGCTCCCCGCCTCGTCCTCGTCCTCCTCCGCCGGCTCCTCGTCCGCCGGCGCGGCGGCGATAAGCGCCATGTAGAGATCGCCCAGGCCCTCGCCGTGCTCGGCCGAGATGGCGACCGGATCGCCCAGGCCCAGGGCGAAAGCTTCCAGCGCGCCGGCTTCTCCCGCGCGCCCTTCACTCTTGTTGGCCGCGACGATCACAGGCTTTCCGCTGCGCCGGAGCAGCTCGCCGAAGGCCTCGTCGAGAGGCGTGACGCCTTCGCGCGCGTCGATCACGAAGAGGACGACCTGCGCCTCGTCGACCGCTCGCTCGGTCTGGGCGCGCATGCGTGCTTCGAGGCTCTGGTCCTGGACATCCTCGAAGCCTGCGGTGTCAATCAGCTCGAGATCGAGATCGCCAAGACGGCCGGCGCCGAAGCGTCGATCCCGCGTGACGCCAGGCAGGTCGTTCACGATCGCGAGCTTCTTGCCCGCCAGGCGATTGAACAGCGTGGACTTGCCGACGTTCGGCCGCCCGACGATGGCGAGCTTCAGCACGGCG
>DATHPX010000271.1:0-33438 GCA_035483335.1 Caulobacteraceae bacterium
ACGGCCTGAGTGTGTCGACGCTCAAGCACGCCCATCACAACTTCGATGTCGACCAGCCGGGCAAGGACTCCTGGGAGCACCGCCAGGCCGGCGCGCGCCAGGTCCTCGTCGCCTCCCGGATACGATGGGCGCTGATGAGCGAGCTGCGCGACGCGCCCGAACCGAGCCTCGAGGACCTGCTGACGCGTCTGGATCCCGTCGATCTGGTGCTGGTCGAGGGCTATAAGCGCGACACCCACCCCAAGCTGGAGGTCTGGCGCGCCGCCAACGGCAAGCCGCCGATCTTCCCCGACGATCCCACGGTGATCGCCCTGGCCACGGACGCCGCGCCGCCCGGCGTTGCTCTACCGGTCCTCGACCTCGACGACATCGCGGCCATCGCCCGTTTCGTGACCGAACGCGCCGTCCCGCTGTAGCGGCCTCAGCCCTCCTGCCACTCGACCCACCGCCCGTGGGGATCGCAACGGGCGAGGCGCCGGTCGGCGCCGTCGGGCCAGAGGGTGAGACGAACCTCGATCTCCGCCATGTTGTCCGGCCTGGGCTCCATCCGCAGCCATGCCAGGGGCGCCTGCGCCGTGGCGCGTGCGCCAAGATCGGCGATCGCCTGCTCTAGGCCCCGCTGCGTCTGGGCCGGCAGGTACTGCCAGAAGATCGAATGATAGATCACCGTCAGGCGCCCGCCCTCCAGGGCGACGCGGTCCTGAACGAAAGCGAGGGCGTCGGCGGCCTCCACCCGCACGCCCGCCTCACGGGCGAGGGCGACGGCGGCGTCGAGGCGGGCCAGGCGGTCGAACTGGTCCGCCCAGACGTAGGCCCGAAGCCGACGGACGGCGAGCGGGTCCTTAACCTCGATGGGCGCGCGATCGCAGGCGGCCCGTTCGACCACCTGCGCCGGGCCGTGAAGCGGCGCGGGCGGGCCTCGCCATTCAGTGTCGATCCGCACCCGCGCGCCGGGATCTCCCCACACGCCGCCAGGTCCAAGTTCATAGCGGTAGCGGTCCCACAGCTGGTTCAGGCCCGCGCTGGCGCCCAGCTCCCAGGTCCGCAACGGCAGGCCGGCCCAGCGCGCTGCTTCCAGGAAACCGCCCAACAGGCAGGCGGAGCGGCGCGTCTCATTGGTCTGGGGTTCGTGCGCGACGAAGGCGACGAATCGCTCGGGCCGCGCCGCCATCGCCGCGGCGACGGCCGACCAGGCCGCCTCAGCAGCGACGGCTTCGCCGGGGACCGGCCAGGCCGCCCGCATGGCGGGATCCTCGCCGGAGAGCGCGAGGTCATGCGTCGCGCCAAGCCAGCGCAGGGCGACGGCGTCCTTGAACAGTGCGATCAGCGGCGCCTCAACCCAGAGGGAGAGGATCTGCGACACCGCCCCGCCGCCAGCGGCGTCCTCGGCGGCGCGCTCCAGCAGCCCGGCGCTGAACGGTGAGCCCATGCCAGCGCAAATCCGCGCCTGCGTACGCAAGCATTCGGCAAGGGCGTCGTTGTCGCTCATGCCACAACCTTGAGCGCAGCATTCCGGCGGTCAATCTTGATCTGGATCATCAACTTCAAAGCGCCGTCAGCGCAGGATTGGGGCCGCGTTGGCGGCGGGGTCGGAGCGGATGGATGAACACCAATCGTTCGAGTGGCGCGGCGCGCGAGTTCACCGGTCGGCTGAAGCTGGCGGCCGGGCGGATCACGGGCGACCGGCGGCTGCAGATCGAAGGGGCGATGGAACGTTTTGCGGGCGGCGCGCAGGCCGCGCTGGGACGCATTCAAGATCGCCTCACCAGCAACCTATTGGCCCGTCGCACGTCCGACGTGCGCAAGCTGGAGACCTAGACGGGTTCGCCGCGCAGGAGGCGCGGAAGGTTGCCCGCGGCGCCTCCGGCCTCGGCCATGAACATCCGTCGCGCGGGCGCGATCCGGTTGACCACCGCCATGCCCGCGCCGCGCGCCGCGCGGATTACGGGGTGATCGTTGGAAAACAGGCGGTTGAATAGGTCCGTGGCCAGGGCGACCCCGACGTTGTCGAGGCTGCGCCAGCGGGCGTAGCGCTCGAGCACCGCCGCCGAGCCGATGTCCTCGCCCAGGCGCATGGCCTCGATCAGCACCTCGGCCAGGGCGGCTGCGTCCTTGAGGCCCATGTTGAGGCCCTGGCCGGCGATGGGGTGCACCGCATGGGCAGAATCGCCCACCAGGACGGCGCGCGGGGCGGTGATGCGGCGGGCGAGTTGCAGGGAGAGTGGGTAGGCGAAGCGCTGACCCAGCACGCTCACCTCGCCCAGGAACGCGCCGAACCGACGGCGAAGGTGCGCTTCGAAGATCTCCGGTCGCGCCGACATCAGGGCCGCGCCATGCGCGCGGCTTTCGGTCCACACCAGGCTCGCCCGCCGCTCAGTGAGCGGGAGGATGGCGAAGGGCCCGCTGGGCAGGAAATGCTCGTAGGCCACGCCCTGGTGGTCGCGGCCGAGGCCCACGGTGGCGACGACGCCCACATGGCCATAGTCCCAGCCGGTCACCTCGATCCCGCTGTCGGTGCGGACCTTCGAATTGCGCCCGTCCGCGCCCACGGCGAGGGCCGCGCGGATGGTCCGCCCGTCCTCGAGGACCAGGCGTACGTCGCCCGGTCCCACCTCCACGGCGGCCACCTTGGCCGGGGCGAGGACTCTCACTGGCGCGGCCGTGACCGCCTGGGCCAGGCCCGCGCGGATGCGGCGATTCTCCACCAGGTAGCCCAGTGGTTCGCCCTCGATGCGGTCGGCGATCTCCGCGGCGTCGAAGCGCAGCCACACGCCCTGGGCCGGAGCGGCCGCGGCGCCGGGCGAGCGGCCATCGGTCACCAGGATCTGCTCGATCCTCTGGGCGTGTGGCTCGATGCCCGAGGCGGCGTCGATCGCGCGCCACTGGCGGAAGCAGGAGAAGGAGATCGCGCTGGCCCGACCATCGAAGGTTTCGGCCGCCTGGCTCTCGAACGCGAGCGGGTCGATCAGGACGCAGTCGAGGCCGCCCTGGGCCAGGGCGAGGGCCAGGGTCGCCCCGGCCATCCCCGCGCCCACGATGGCGACATCGCAGCGGATCTCCTCGCTCATGCGATCAACCCTCTGCGTCTTCCTCCTCGCTGGGAAGCCCCATCATGTGGAATCCGGCGTCCACGTGGATCACCTCGCCGGTGGTGGAGCGGCCGAGGTCCGACAGCAGCCAGAGGGCGCAGCCGGCCACCCCCTCCATCGAGGTGTCCTCCTTCAGCGCCGACAGCCGCCGGCCCTCGGCGAGCATGCCCCGGCCGCCGGAGATCCCCGCCAGCGACAGGGTGCGCATGGCGCCCGCCGAGATGGCGTTCACGCGGATGCCCTTGGGCCCGAGGTCGCGGGCGATATAGCGCATCGTCGCCTCCAGCGCCGCCTTGGCCACGCCCATGGTGTTGTAGTTGGGGATTGCGCGCTCGGAGCCGAGATAGGTCATGGTGATCAGCGACCCGCCGGCGGGCATGATCCGGGAGGCGCGCCGCGCGCAGTCGACGAAGCTGTAGGCGGAGATGTCCAAGGCGCGGGCGAATCCGTCTCGCGTGCAGTTCTCCACGAAGGAGCCCTTGATCTGGTCGCGGTCGGCGAAGGCGATCGAGTGAACCAGGAAGTCCAGCCGGCCCCACTTGGCCTCGATCTCCGCGAAGGCCGCGTCCATCGATTCGTCGCTGCCGACGTCCATCGGCACGAAGAGGTCGACGCCGATGCCCTCGCCCAGCGGGCGCACACGCTTTTCGTTCATCTCCATGTAGGCGAGCGCCACCTTGCCGCCCTGGGCGGCGATCTGGGAGGCGATGCCCCAGGCGATGGAGTTGCGATTGGCCACCCCGGTGACGAGCCCGCGCCGGCCGCGCATGAGTTCACCTCTGGGGAAACCGGAATCCTCGTCCATGGGCGCCCTCCTGGCCGTCGACGTCGAGGCGCTCCCTAACAGGGCGCCGCGGCGGCCGCAAAGGCGCCGTTCGGCGCGGTCAGGTTCCGCGGCCGTAGGTCACGTCGCCGGAGCCGACGATGGACTTGGTCACCGGGCCGGTGACGTGGGCGGCATGGACGTCGCCCGAACCGGCGATGCTGGCCTTCAGGGCCTGGGCGACGCCGCCGAAGCTCACGTCCCCCGAGCCGGCGATCGCCGCGTCCATGTCGCTGACCTGGCCGCCACGCACGGTCACGTCGCCAGATCCGGCGATGTGGGCGTGCAGCGGCCCGTTGACCCAGGCCGCGGTGATGTCGCCCGAGCCGGTGACCGAGGCGGTGAGGCCGCCGCGCACCCCGTTGAAGGCGATGTCGGACGAGCCAGAGGCGTGAACCTCCGCTGCGCCTACGGTTCCGGCCCGGATGTCGCCTGAGCCGGAGGCATGGATCTTCACCGGCCCCTGCTGATCGGCGACCGACCAGTCGCCGCAGCCGGCGTTGGCGAGGTCGAGCGAGTGGCCTCGGCCCACCTCGCCCCACACCGCCCCGTCGGCCGAGACCCTCGCGTCCAGCGGCGTGCGCACGATGATCCTCGGCAGGTGGTCATAGGGGACCCGCCCGGTGCCCCAGATGAAGACGCCGCGCACGCCCAGCACGGAATTGCAGGTGGCCGGCCGCACGCCCAGCGGACCGTCCACGATCACCGTGTCGCCGTAGCGGCTGGCCGTGGTCGGCAGCCGCGGATTGGGCGCTTCGATGGTCACCTGAACGTCGTTGCGCGCCTCGGGGATGATGACGACCCGCGCGGCGGCGTGGCGGATCTGGATGTTCGGCTCGGCGACCGCGGCGCTTGCGGCCGCGGCGCTCAGAAGGGTGGCGAAAACGAAAAGTCGACGCATTGCAGTGGCCCGTGCTGTCCCTGATCCCGAACGGAGCCTAGCCGCGGGTGGGGACGGGCGGGAGTTAATTCGTGGTTAGGGGGTCGCTCTCGCCGCAGGGGAAGCCCCGCGGTGAGAGCGGGGCCGTCAGAAGTAGAGCGCGCGGGCTTCCTTGACGTGGGGAAGGGCGCGGATGCGGGCGACGAGGGCCTCGTCGGGGTTCTGGTCGACGCCGACCAGGGCGATGGCGTCGTCGCCGGCGCCCACGCGGCCGAGGTTGAAGGTGGCGATATTGATGCCGGCGTTGGCCAGGAGGTCGCCCAGCGCGCCGATGAAGCCCGGCTTGTCGAGGTTGTTCACATAGAGCATGGCCGGGCCGAAGACGGCGTCCAGCTCCATGCCCTTGACCTCGACGATGCGCGGCGCCCCGGCGATCACCGTGCCGGCGAAGGAGCGTCGGCCGAGGTCCGTGGCGATGGTGATGCGCATCAGGCTGTCATAGATCGGCGAGGTCTCTTGCAGGCTCTCCGAGACGGTGATGCCGCGCTCCTTCGCCACCGCCGGTGCTGAGACCATGTTGATCTCCGCCAACATGGGCCGCAGCACCCCGGCCAGGGCGGCGGAGGTCAGCGGGCGGTGGTTCAGCTCTGCGATCTCGCCCTCGAAGGCGATGTCCACGCCCTGCAGGCCCTCGTCCACCATCTGGCCGGCGAAGGCGCCCAGCTTTTCCGCCAGGGCCACGAACGGGCGCAGCTTGGGCGCCTCGTCGGCGGTGACCGAGGGACTGTTGAGGGCGTTGGTCACCGCGCCGCTCAGCAGGTAGTCGCTCATCTGCTCGGCCACCTGCAGGGCGACATTCTCCTGCGCTTCCTCGGTGCTGGCGCCCAGGTGCGGGGTGGCGATGAAGTTGGGGGCGCCGAAGAGGATGTTCTCCTTCGCCGGCTCCTCGACGAAGACGTCGAAGGCCGCGCCGCCGACATGGCCGCCCTCGAGCGCCTCGCGCAGCGCCTGTTCATCCACCAGACCGCCGCGGGCGCAGTTGATGATCATCACCCCCTTCTTTGTGCGGGCCAGGGCCTCGCGGGAGAGGATGTTGCGCGTCTTTTCCGTCAGGGGCGTGTGCAGGGTGATGATCTCGGCGCGGGCGAGCAGGTCGTCGAGCTCGACCTTCTCGACCCCGATCTCCACCGCGCGCTCGGGCGAGAGAAAGGGATCGTAGGCGATCACCTTCATCTTCAGGCCGTTGGCGCGGTCGGCGACGATCGAGCCGATATTGCCCGCGCCGATCAGGCCGAGCGTCTTGGCGTAGAGCTCCATGCCCATGAAGCGGTTCTTCTCCCACTTGCCGGCCTGGGTTGAGGCGTCGGCGGCGGGCAGCTGGCGCGCGAGGGCGAACATCATTGCGATGGCGTGCTCGGCGGTGGTGATCGAGTTGCCGAACGGCGTATTCATCACCACCACGCCCGCGGCGGTCGCGGCGGGGATGTCGATGTTGTCCACGCCGATGCCGGCGCGACCGATCACCTTGAGGTTCCTGGCGGCGGCGATCACCGCCTTGTTTGCCTTGGTGGCGGAGCGGACGGCGAGGCCGTCATAGTCGCCGATGATGGCGATGAGCTCGTCCGGCTTGAGGCCTGTCTTCACCTCGGCGGCGACGCCGCGCTGGCGGAAGATCTCGACCGCGGCGGGCGAGAGGGAGTCTGCAATGAGCACGCGGGGGGGCATGGGGCTCTCCTGGGGAGGGGCCCGCGCAGCGCTCGGGAGAGGCGTGAAGCCGTGAGGTGACGGGCGGATGCGTCGGGCGCATCCCAAGCCTCGCCCTCTCGACCGCTTCGCGGCCCCCTCCCCCGCTGCGCGGGGGAGGATTGATCAGGCGGTGACGAGTTCGGAGGCGAGAGAGGCGAACGCCCAGTCGAGCCAGGGGGTGAGGGCGATGAGGTCGTCCGTCTCCACCGTGGCGCCGCACCAGATGCGAAGCCCGGGCGGGGCGTCGCGGTAGCCGCCGACGTCGAGGGCGACGCCCTCCTTCTCGAGCACCGAGGCAAGCCGCTTGGCGAAGTCCGCCTGACCGTCGGCCGGCAGGCCGGTCACGCGCGGATCGACGACCTTGAGGCAGACCGAGGTGTTCGACCGGGTCGCCGGATCGCGGGCGAGAAAGTCGACCCAGGCGGTGCGTGCGACCCACTCGTCGAGGACTGCGAGATTGGCGTCGGCGCGGCGCCTGAGCTCGCTCATCCCTCCGATGGAGCGGGCCCACTTGAGGGCGTCGAGATAATCCTCCACGCAGAGCATGGAGGGGGTGTTGATGGTGGCGCCCTCGAAGATGTCCGCGTTGAGCTTACCGCCCTTGGTCATGCGGAAGAGCTTGGGCATCGGCCAGGCTGGCTTGTGCGACTCCAGCCGCGCCACCGCGCGGGGCGAGAGGATCAGCACGCCGTGCGCGCCTTCGCCGCCGAGGGCCTTCTGCCATGAGAAGGTCACCACATCGAGCTTGGGCCAGTCGAGGTCCTGGGCGAAGCAGGCGCTGGTGGCGTCGCAGATCGCGAGGCCCTCGCGGTCTGCCGCGATGAAGTCGGCGTTCGGCACGCGCACGCCGGACGTGGTGCCATTCCAGGTGAAGACGAGGTCGGCGTCAGGGCGCACGCGCGCGAGGTCAGGCAGCTCGCCATAAGGGGCGTCGAGCACCTCCGCCGGCAGCTTGAGCTGGTTGACCACGTCGGTGACCCAGTCCTTGCCGAAGGATTCGAAGGCCATCACCTGCACGGGCCGCGGGCCGAGGAGGGACCAGAGGGCCATCTCCACCGCACCGGTGTCGGAGCCGGGCGTGATGCCGATCAGGTAGTCCGCCGGGACGCCCAGCACCTCTCGGGTCTGGTCGATCGCCGCCTGCAGGCGCGCCTTGCCGACCTTCGAGCGGTGCGAACGCCCAAGGACGGCGGATCGTAGGTTTTCGGGGATCCATCCGGGGCGCTTGGCGCAAGGGCCGGACGAAAAATTCGCGCAAGCCGGGCGCATCGCCGGCCGGGCGGAGGTAGTCATATCGATGTCTCCCATCCTCACAGATGAGTCGCGCCCCGTTGGGAGGGCGTGGCCCGCCGGCCACAAGCCCGGGTTCGCCGGCGGAGGCAAGTGAAAAGTTTGTGCGGTTGCGAAGGGGGGATCTTCTCTCGCATCGCAAGGCTTACCCGGAGCGCCGGCGCCCTCGCCGGCGACCCCGCTCGCCACGGCCACTACGCTTGGAGGATTCTGGAGCGGCGCCGATGTCGCGGAGACACGCCGGCGAGGGCGCCGGCGCTCCGGGTTCATTCGGCGGAAAAACTAGAACCCCGCGCCGATTCTCCCCAGCCGCGAGCGCAGTTGGCGCAGGCGCTTGTCGAGTTCGGCCATGGTGCGGTTGAGGGCGCCTTCGTCGTCGCGCCAGACCTGGACGACGCGGGCCCACACGAGCGCCATGGCGGCTACGCGAGGTGCGGTCGCAGGAACCCCGGCAGCCTCGAGGATGGCGCGGGCAGTGGCCGGGAAGTGGGCGGCCGCGATCAGGCGCGGGGCCTCGCGCGACAGGGCCATAAGGGCCGCTCTGTGGGGCTCCATCGCCTCGATTCGCGCCATCGCGGCGTCGAACAGGCGGTCATGAGGGTCATCCGACGCCGTGGAGGCCGTACGCAGGGCCGCGCGATCCAGCATCTCGGAGATGCGCCAGAGGATGGCGGCCTTCCCCCGCGCCTCGCTGTAGAGGTCCACGAGCTCGACGCCGGCGCGCCCGGCGACATCGCGCAGGGAGATCTCGCTCCAGGGCCGCTCGCTGGCCAGCTCGAGCAGGGCCGCGGCCGCGGGGTCGAAGTCCTCGCCCGTGACCACCGCCTCGTTCACCCCTCGCCTCCCAGTTCTCTCGAGCGTTGCGCCGCGGCCAGCACCGCGCGCTGTACCAGCCCCTGTAGATCGCCCTCTCCGATGAGAACCCGCAAGGCCGCATCGGTGGTTCCCGCGGGCGAGGTGACCTGGCGGCGCAGGACCGCGGCCTCCTCGCCGGTCGTCCGCATCAGGGCCGCCGCGCCGGTCACCGCCGCGCGGGACAGCGAGCGGGCCGCCTCGGGCGCGAGCCCGGCGCTGACGCCGGCGGCCTCGAGCGCCTCCACCAGGGCGTAGACATAGGCTGGAGCCGAGCCCGAGGCCGCGGTGGCGGCGTGGATCTGGGCTTCCTCGTCGAGGTCGACCACGACGCCGAGGGACCCGAACAGGGTGCGGGCGCGGCTGCGGGCCTCCGAGTCTGCCGACCAGACGCTGGCCGCTCCTTCGCCGACCGCAGCGGCCGTGGTGGGCATCACCCGCGCCACGGGCCTGCCGGGAAGAACTTCAGAGATATCGGCCGACTTCACCCCGGCCATGATCGAGATGATCACGGCGTCGGGACCGAGGTGCGGGGCGAGGTCGGCGACGATCCCGCGCCAGACCTGGGGCTTGACGCCGAGGATGACCGTTCGCGCGGCCATGAGGCCCTCGTCCGGTCCGTTGAGGACCGCGCCGGCCGCCGCAGCCACACGCGCCGCCTCGCCCGGCGAGGGGTCGCGGATCAGCAGATCCCGCGGAGACATCGCGGCCGCGCGACGCCAGCCGGCGATCAGGGCGCCGCCCATGTGACCGGCCCCCACCAGGAGGATCGGCGTCTCGCTCCCGCCCATCTGCGAGTTCCGGCCCGGTTTCAGGCCTGGCCGGCGGTCTCGAACATGCAGGCGGTCATCGCCTCCTCGGGCGACTTGGCGCCGGCGATGAGGAAATCAAAGGCCGGATAGAAGCGGTCCGCCGCCTCAACCGCGGCGTCGACCATGGAGGCGACCTGCGAAGTGCTCGGCCGGTCGCCGTCCGGCAGGGCCATCGAGTGGCGAAACACCACCTCGCCTTCCTCGGCCCAGATCTCGAAGTGGCCGAGCCAGACGCGCTGGTTGATCAGGTTGACGAGAGCGAAGGCCGCCTCGCGGCGTGCGGCGCCTGCGCGCATGTCGATGGACAGGCACAGCTGAAGGCAGTCCGCCTCGGGGCGCCAGGCGAACCACAGCTCGTAGTCCTTCCAGTCGCCGGTCAGGGCGAAGGCAAGGTCGCCGTCCTCGGTACGCTCGAAGTTCAGGTTCTCCGACACCAGCACGCGCTCGACGATATCGAGCGGATCAAGCGCGAGGAGGCCGTCGTCTTCGTCGGGGCGCAGACTATCCATGGACACCTCTCAAAACCTCCGTCTGCCCGCGTCTGGCGCCCGGTCGGCGCCGTCACAGGCGATCATTCGCGCGCGGGCGCTTCAATTCGCCGTCGCACCCTTGAGCGCCGCGATCTCGGCGCGCAGAGAGGCGACTTCGGCCTTCAGGGCCTCGAACTCCTCCCGCCGGATCAGGTCGAGATCGGCCGCCCACTTGTCGGACTGGGCGCGGACGGCGCTTCTCGCCTCCTCACCAGCAGCCTGGGCTATGCCCATCGCCGCCTGCGCCATTTTGGCCATCTCGTCCAGGAACGGATTCTGAGTCTGCATGGCCCGACCTTGTAGCCCATAGACGCGGGCAAGGCGAACCGCCTGAACCCGCGGGTCGGGCGATCATCCTGCCGCTACACCGCGTCGCGGCATTTGGGTAGAGGAGCGGATATGGCCCTGCCGTTTCCAGACATTCCGCCGCAGGCGGTGGAACTCCCGCGAATCAAGTTGGGCGGGATGGCCCTCGGCCCGTTCGCGATCCGTTGGTACGCCCTCGCCTATATCGCCGGCATCCTGCTCGGCTGGCGCTACGCGGTCGGCCTCGTCAGGAACGCGAAGATCTGGGGAGGCTCGCGCCCGTCCGCCACCCCCCTGCAGATCGACGACATGGTCCTGTGGATTACCCTGGGGATCATATTGGGCGGGAGGATCGGCTATCTCCTGTTCTACATGCTGCCGCTCGCCTCGGGTCGCGAGACCCTGGCGACCGATCCCCTTGAGATGTTCAAACTCTGGCACGGCGGCATGAGCTTCCACGGCGGCGCGATCGGGGTCGCGCTCGCCCTGGTCTTCTTCGCCCGCGCCCAGAAGCTGAGCCTCCTCAGCCTCGCCGACACGGCCGCCCCGGCCGTGCCCATCGGCCTGGGCTTCGGGCGCATCGCCAACTTCATCAACGGCGAGCTCTGGGGCCGTGTCACCAACCTGCCTTGGGGCATGGTGTTCTGCGGACGGCATATCCCTACCGACGCGTATGGGAATTGCGTCGCCGGGCTACAGCCGCGTCACCCCAGCCAGCTCTATGAGGCCTTCCTCGAGGGAGTGATCCTGTTCCTGATCCTTCGCCTGGCGACCCACCGGTGGGGCTGGCTGCGGCGGCCGGGCGCGATCAGCGGCCTTTTCCTGACCTGCTATGGGGTCTTCCGGATCGCCCTGGAGCGCGTGCGCATGCCGGACGCCGGGCTGCAGAACCTGCCGCTCGGTCTGACCGTCGGCACGCTGCTGTCGGTCCCGATGGTGATCGTCGGCGTCGCGATGATCTGGCGGGCGATGCGACGCCCCCCGACGGCGATCGCCCCGGAGGCTCCCGCGACACCCGACGTCCATGAGCCTGCGTGAACGGATCGCCGGCGAGATCCGCCGGTCCGGTCCTCTCACTGTCGAGCGCTACATGGACCTTTGCCTGAACGACCCGCAGGCGGGCTACTACGCGACGCGGCCGCGCCTGGGCGAGGCGGGCGACTTCATTACCGCTCCCCACGTCTCGCAGATGTTCGGCGAGCTGATCGGCCTGTGGGCGGCGGAGACCTGGGCTGCGCTCGGCAGGCCCTCCCGAATCATCCTGGCGGAGATGGGGCCCGGCGATGGTGTGATGATGAGCGACGTGCTCAGGGCGGCGCACGCTGCGCCAGGCTTCGCCGCCGCCGCCGAAGTGTGGCTGGCGGAGACGAGCGCGCCGCTTCGCGAGGTCCAGCATTCGAGGTTGGGCGACCAGCCGCACTGGGCGCGGCGCCTGGACGAGCTGCCAGGAGACGCTCCGGTCATCCTGCTGGCCAACGAAGTCCTCGACTGCGCGCCGATCCGCCAGGCCGTGCGCGTCGCCAGAGACTGGCGCGAGCGGCGGATCGCGCTGGACGCCGGCGGCGGACTGGCCTTCGCCGCGTCGGAGCCCGTCGAGCCGCCCGATGCGCCGAAGGGCGTTCCGGATGGCGCCGTGTTCGAGTGGTCGCCGGCGGTCGAGGCCCTCGGGCGCGAGGTCGGCGCGCTGGTGAGCCGGGCCGGGGGTGCGGCCCTCTTCATCGACTATGGACGCGACGCTCCCGAGGCGGCTGACACACTGCAGGCCCTGCTGGGCCACCGCAAACGCCCGCCGCTCGCCGAGCCGGGCGAAGCGGACCTCACCGCCCATGCCGATTTCCCGGCCTTTCTCGCGGGGGCCCGCGCAGCCGGGGCGGCGGTCAGCAGGATCGTCTCCCAGGGCGAGTTCCTGCGCCGGCTGGGCGTGGAGGTGCGCGCCGACGCCCTGGCGCGCGCGCGCCCCGATCGGGCCGACGTGATCGTCCGGCAGATGCGCCGCCTGATCTCGGCCGAGGGGATGGGGACGCTGTTCAAGGTCGCCGCGGTCGCCTCCCCCGGCCTCACCCTCCCCGCCCTGGAGATGGCATGACCCACCCATCGATCCTCACCTCGTCCCTGCTCGACGGCGTGAGGGGCGTTCGCCACGGATTCTTCACCCGCCGGGGCGGCGTCTCCAGAGGCGTGTACGAGGGACTGAACGTCGGCGTGGGCTCGCGTGACGATCCCGACGCGGTGGCGCAGAACCGCCGCCTGGCGGCGCTGGCCTTCGGCGATCCCGCCCCGCCCCTGGTGACCGCCTACCAGATCCACTCCGCTCGGGTCGTGACGGCGGACGGCGCCTGGACCGGCGACCAGCCCCGGGGCGACGCCCTGCTGACCACGCGCCCGGGCCTTATGCTCGGGGCTCTCGCCGCCGACTGCGCGCCGATCCTGATCGCCGACGGAGCCGCGCGCGTGGCGTGCGCCGTCCATGCCGGCTGGCGCGGAGCCCTGGCCGGGGTCGCCGAGGCTGCGGTGGAGGCCATGGTCGACGCCGGCGCGCGCCGCGAGCGGCTGGTCGCGGCGGTCGGCCCCTGCATAGGTCCGACCTCCTACGAGGTGGGGCTGGACTTCCTCGAGGCCTTCGTCAGCGCCGGCCCCGACAACATCCGCTTCTTCCAACCGGGCGCGGCTCCAGAAAAACGGCAATTCGACCTGCCGGGCTTCGTCCTCTCGCGCCTGGCGACGGCGGGAGTCGCCCATGCCGAATGGATCGGCCGCGACACCTGCGCCGAGCCGGACGATTTCTTCTCCAACCGTCGCGCACTCCATCGCGGCGAAACCGACTACGGCCGCCTGCTCAGTGCGATCATGCTGGAGTAGCTCTGTCCTCCCTTCCGGGGAGGGAAGGTGCGGCAACGCAGCCCGCCCAGCGGCGTTTGCCGATGTATGTCGATTTCACAAGAGACCGCGCGCGAGGCGCGGCTGGCGATCAAATTCGCGGCAGTCGGGATGGTGGGATTCGCCGTCGACGCGGTCCTGCTCAAGGCCGGGCTCGCCCTCCATCTCGGCGCGGCCTGGGCGCGGCTGATCTCCCTGACCCTGGCGATGCAGGCGACCTTCGTGGTCAACCGCACCCATGTCTTCCGCTGCTACGGGCGGGAGGGGCTGCTGCGCCAGTGGTGCGCGTACATGGCGACCAACGGCGTCGGCAACTTCTGCAACTACTGGATCTTCGTCACCCTCAGCTCGCTCCATGGGCGGCTGGTCAGCGAGCCGTTCGTCGCCCTGGCGATCTCAGCCGCCACGGCCTTCGTGATCAATTTCGCCGGCGCGCGCCTGCTGGTGTTCGGTCGCGAGCGGCTCCAGCCTCGGCGCCCGGCGGCGGCGCTCCCGAACGCCACCATGCCGGAAAGCGAATCGCTGCCTTGAGCTCTAGCTCGGCGCGACGTGACCGCGCTCCACCCTCACGGTGATCTCCTCGCCGGTGAAGGCCTTGGTCTGCCACGGCTCGCCAAGACCGACCTTCGGGATCGGCGTGCAGTAGGTCGTGCCGAAGGCGAAGGGGTGCGACTGGTGGAAGCAGAGCTGTCCGTTCTTCACGGCCCAGTGGCCGTTAGACATGTCGTGCTTGCGACCCTGGCCGGTGTACGTGCCATCGGATTTGAGCCAGACCGCCGCCCGACGGCCGTCGGGATAGGTCTCGACAATCGTGTTGCCGAACGCGCCCTTGACGGCGTCCGCCGTCGTGGAGCTGGGTTGTTCGTCGGCCGCAGCGCGGTCGGCGGCGGCGGCGCAGGTGAGCGTCGCGGCGGCGATGAGAACGATGGTCCGCACGTCTTCTCCTTCGTGTCCGTTAGACAGCTGCATCGGGCGGTAACGTTCAAAACATCGATCCGGCGCCGACACCACAGCCTTGCTCGATCGGCCGGCGCTGTTAAAGGCTCGCTCCGCGACGCCGGCTCCGCGCCGGGCCGCCCCGGACGACGAGGGGAAGACCTCCATGAAGCTGCTGGCCGGCAATTCGAACCGCCAACTGGCGGAGTCGATCGCCCAATCGCTCGACGTTCCCCTGACGCGGGCCCAGGTGAAGCGCTACGCCGACAACGAGGCGTGGGTGGTGATCGAGGAGAACGTCCGCGGCGAGGACGTCTTCGTCCTGCAGTCCACCAGCTACCCGGCGAACGACAACCTGATGGAGCTGCTGATCTGCATCGACGCTCTCAAGCGGGCGTCGGCGCGGCGGGTCACAGCGGTCACGCCGTATTTCGGCTATGCGCGTCAGGATCGGAAGGTGGGAGGGCGGACGCCGATCTCGGCCAAGCTGGTCGCCAACCTTATCACCCGCGCCGGCGCCGACCGGGTGCTGACGATGGATCTGCACTCGGGCCAGATCCAGGGCTTCTTCGATATCCCGACCGACAATCTCCAGGCCGCGCCCCTGATGGCAGCGGATATCCAGAATCAGTACGGACGGAACGCCGACGTCCTCATCGTCTCGCCCGACGTAGGCGGGGTGGTGCGCGCCCTTGCCCTCGCCAGCCGCCTAAACGCCGGTCTCGCCATCGTCGACAAGCGCCGGCATGGGCCCGGCAAGTCCGAGGTGGCAAACATCATCGGCGACGTGGCTGGCCGCCGGCTGATCATGTTCGACGACATCACCGATTCGGCGACCACCCTGTGCAGCGCCGCCCAGTCTCTGATGGATGCCGGCGCTGCCGAGGTGTCGGCTTATGTCACCCACGGCGTGATGTCCGGGGCCGCGGCGGAGCGGGTCGAGGCCTCGGTCCTGAAGGAGCTGGTGATCACCGATTCGATCGATCACGACGGTCGCCTGCGCAGCTCCACCAAGATCCGCCAGGTGTCCTGCGCCGAGCTCATCGGCGAAGCGATCCGACGAATCGCCAACGAAGAGTCGGTATCGAAACTGTTCGACTAGTCGAATGAGCCTCTGTGGGATTCGCGTGACACCTCTAGAGCCACGCGCGGCCTAGCGTCCCAAGGGCCGTTTCTGTCACAATCTTGCCCGATGGACGCGCGATTCGCGCAGTGCTCCCCAGTTGCAACTTTCCAGCAAGACACGGCAGGTTCGTGATGCGTCTGTTCACCCCCGCCCGCGCCCTGGTTCTGATCGCCGCGACCTCACTCGCAGCGGGCGCCCCGGCACTTCCGGCTTACGCCCGGCCCAAAAGGGAGCCGGTCGTAGAGGCGCCCCCGCCTCCGCCCCCTCCTGCCGGGCCGGTGGGCCTGCCCGACCGCCTGATCGTCGACGCTTCGGGCTACGAGGGCTACATGCTGCGCGTGGGCGCCACCTCGCCGGGATTCACCAGCGCCGAGACGGTCTCGTCGGCGCTCAAGAGCGGCGCGGCCTATGAGCCCAAGGCCTTCATCCGCGGCGCGATCGCCTATGCCGCCATCGCCGCCCTTAAGGAGCCCAGCTTCGTCGCGGCCCTGCGCGAGGCGGGCAATTCGCCCGAGCACCGCCGCGAGATGGTGGCCAACATCCTCACCAATCCGATCTACGTCTTCCAGTTCAAGGGATCGGGCGAGGCCGCCGGCCTCGCCCGCGAGGCGCTTGGCGAGACGGTCCTGCGCCTGACCCAGACCGGGCGACTGATCCGCCAGGCGGCCTATGACGTGCAGCACCAGAACTGGTCGAAGGCCCAGGTCGTCGACCTGCCGGGCCGCCTTGCCGCCGTAGAGGCCGAATCGACCCAGGGCATGGCGCCGGCTGCCGACGAGATTCCCGCTCTGACGAAGGCGGCCACCGGCGCTGAGCCCCTGCCGATCATCGCACAGCCCCTCGCGCCGCCCTACGCGCCCCTGGTGGCGAGGGCCCTGCAGGTCGCCGCCGTCGCCGCCCTCGGCGAGGCGACGGACAACGCCTACGACCAGCTCGCCAGCATGAGCAACGACCTGGAGACGGAGCTGTGCCTCGAGCGGGCCAAGCGGGACCTCTTCCAGTGCCTGGCGGTGTCCAAGCCGAACTACGAGGACATCTTCTGCATGGGCCGGCACGAGATGCTGCAGCCGGCGGAATGCGTGGCCTCCGGCGCCGGGGTCGACCTGCCCGCCGAACCCGCGCCCCCGCCGGCTCCGGCTCCGACGCGGGTCGCGAACCGTTCGAGCCATCATCACACGACGACGCACCACACGACCCACCACGGTTCGGCGACCTGAGGTGATTCGCGGCGCCGGGCGCCGTTGCACAGCGACGGCGTCGCATGTAAAGAGAGCGCCCTCTTTCCGGGGCCTGCCCGAGACAGCTCGGCAGGCCGCAGACCCCGGTCGCCAGGCGCACCAGCCCGACGGCCGTTTTATCTTTTTGAAGGCAAGGCGATGGCCGAGATCGTTCTCAACGTGCTGGATCGCGAAAGCGCGGGCACCGGCAAGGCGCGCGCCGCGCGCAATGCAGGCCTGGTCCCCGGCATCCTCTATGGCGCGGGCCGCGGCCCCGTCGCGATCGCCGTCAAGGCGCCCGAATTCCGCAAGGCCCTGCACACTGGCAAGCTGCTCGGTCACCTGGTGACCCTTCGCTATGGCGATGAGGAACAGCCGGTCATCGCCAAGGACGTGCAGTTCCACCCGGTCACCGACGAGCCGGTTCACTTCGACCTGTTCCGCGTCGACGCCCACGCTTCGGTGCGGATCGCCGTGCCTGTGCACTTCCGCAACCAGGAAGCCTCGCCGGGCCTGAAGCGCGGCGGCGCCCTGAACATCAACCTGCACGAGGTCGAGGTCCTCGCCCCCGCCGACGCGATCCCTGAGGAGATCGTGGTCGACCTGACGGGTCTGGAAATCGGCGACTCCGTCCGCGCGAGCGAGCTGCAACTGCCCGAGCGGGTCCAGGTCACGGCCCACCACAAGGACGCCACGGTGGCGTCGATCGCGGCGTCAAAGGCGATGGCTTCCGAGGAAGCGTCGGCGGAAGAAACGGCCGAGTAAGCCTCCTCGCCCTGCCCCCGGCGGCCCCGGGGGCGAGACCACACGCCATGCTGATCCTGGCGGGCCTGGGTAATCCAGGCCCCAAATACGAGAAGAACCGACACAACCTCGGCTCGATGGCGGTGGACGCCTGCGCCGAGCGCTGGCGCTTCGGGACGGAACGCCGCAAGTTCTCCAGCCTTGCGCGGGAAGGGGAAATCCCCACCTCCGCGGGATCGGTGCGCGCCCTGATCCTCAAGCCCCAGACCTATTACAACGACAGCGGCAACGCCGTGGGCGAGGCGTTGCGCTTCCACAAGCTCGAGCCCTCGAGCCTGGTCGTGTTCTACGACGAAATCGACCTGGCGCCGGGACGCTTCCGCATGAAGACGGGTGGCGGGGCCGCAGGCAACAACGGCATTCGTTCCATTGCCGGCCAGATCGGCCCCGACTTCAGGCGCGCGCGACTTGGGACCGGCCACCCAGGTCACAAGGACCGGGTGATGGGCCACGTGCTCTCCGATTTCCACAAGGTCGACTGGCCGTGGGTCAAGGCCCTTACCGAGGCCTGCGCTGAAGCCCTTCCCTTGCTCGCGACCGGGGACGACGAGCGCTACCAGGCCGAGGTGATGCGCCTTGCTCCGGCCGAGAAACTCGACCCCCGCGCCGCGGCCCGGGGAACGGAACCCTAGATGATCCCGATTTTCGGCTTCTCCCTGCTGTTCTCGATCGCCCTGTGCGTGCACGTCGTGCGCACGCGGCAGGAAATGTACTGGCTGCTGATCATCCTGATGCTGCAGCCCCTGGGCGGGATCGTCTATCTCGTGGCCATCGTCATGCCGGGGATCTTCGGCAGCACGACCGCGCGGCGCGCCAGCGCCGCCGCCCGCGCCCAACTCGACCCGGGGCGGGACTACCGCGAGGCGTCCGCAGATCTTTCCCAGGCTCCCACGGTGCACAACCAGATGCGCCTGGCCAAGGCCGCCGCCGCCCTCGGTCGCCACGAGGAGGCCGAAGGCCTGTACGCCCAGGCCGCCCAGGGCATCCACGCCGAGGATCCGGTGCTGCTGTTGGGCCGCGCCCAGGCCTTGAATGAGATGCGCCGCTACGACGAAGCCCTCGCGGTGCTGGACCGTCTCGAGCAGGACGCCGACGGAGGCCGCACGCCCCAGGCGACCCTCGCCTACGCCCGCGCCTTCGAGGGACTGGGACGCCAGGCCGAGGCGGAAGGGGCTTATCGAACGGCGGTGGAGCGCCTCCCAGGGCTCGAGGCCATGGCTCGGCTTGCCGCCTTCCTCGCCCGCACCGGCCGCGGCGCCCAGGCCAAGGACCTGATCGTCGAAATGGACCGCCACATCGACCGCGCCGCACCGCAGTTTCGCCGCGAATACCGTGGCTGGCGCGACCTCGCGGCGCGCGCCCTGGCCTGACAGCGTTCGCGCAGCGGCCTAGCCTGTGTTAGGTCCGCCTCTTCCCGACCAAGAAAGTCACTGATCCTTCCATGGCCCTGAAGGTCGCCATCGTCGGCCTGCCCAATGTGGGCAAGTCCACCCTGTTCAACGCGCTCACCCAGACGGCGGCGGCCCAGGCCGCCAACTATCCGTTCTGCACCATCGAGCCGAACGTGGGCGAGGTGGCCGTCCCCGAGCCGCGCCTGGACTCCCTGGCGGGG
Source organism: Caulobacteraceae bacterium (assembly GCA_035483335.1). GTDB lineage: Bacteria > Pseudomonadota > Alphaproteobacteria > Caulobacterales > Caulobacteraceae > Acaudatibacter. The sequence continues at coordinate 18,901 of DATHPX010000271.1, forward strand.
ATCGCGAAATCGAAGGAGATCATTCCTGCCCGGATCACCTTCGTCGATGTCGCGGGCCTCGTGCGCGGCGCAGCCCAGGGCGAGGGCCTGGGCAATCAGTTCCTGGCCAATATCCGCGACTGCGACGCAGTGGCCTTCGTGGCGCGCTGCTTCGAGGACGGCGATGTCACCCACGTCGAGGGGCGCATCGATCCGCTAGACGACCTCGACATCATCGAGACCGAGTTGATGATCGCGGACCTCGAGAGCCTGGAGCGGCGGCTGCCGGCCCTGGAGAAGCGGGCGAAAGGCGCAGACAAGGAGGCCCAGGCGACCCTGCGGCTGGCCCAGCTGGCCCTCGAGCCGTTGAAGGCGGGCCGGCCGGCCCTCGCGGCCACGGTCCCGGCCGAGGATAGCCGCGCCTGGCGCATGCTGCAGCTGTTGACGACCAAACCCGCCCTCTATGTGTGCAATGTCGACGAGGCCTTCGCCGCCACGGGCAACGCGCTGTCGGACCGTGTGGCCGCACGGGCGACCCAGGACGGCGCCAAGGCGGTGGTCATCTCGGCGAAGATCGAGAGCGAGATCGCCATGCTCGACCCCGAGGAGCGGGCCGAGTTCCTCGAGACGCTCGGCCTCGCCGAGCCGGGGCTCAACCGCATGATCCGCGAAGCCTACGACCTGCTGGGGCTGCGCACCTATTTCACCGCCGGGCCGAAGGAGGCGCGCGCCTGGACCATTCCCGTCGGCGCGACAGGGCCGCAGGCCGCAGGCGTGATCCACACCGATTTCGAGAAGGGCTTCATCCGGGCCGAGACCATCGCGTACGACGACTACGTCCGCTTCAACGGAGAGGCCGGCGCCCGCGAGGCGGGGAAGCTTCGCGCCGAAGGTCGCGACTACGTCGTGCAGGACGGCGACGTGATGAACTTCCGCTTCAACGTCTGAGGCAAACTTAAACGACAGGAGGGACCGCTATGGGCGAGATGACCAGGATCCGGAGCACGGCGCCGGATGGGTTCGAGTTCTCGGCCTACCACGCCGCCCCGAGGGGCGAGCGCAAGGGCGGGGTGATCGTCCTGCAGGAGATCTTCGGCCTGGACGAGCATATGCGGCGCGACGTCGATCGCTGGGCCTCCATGGGCTACGAGGCCATCGCCCCCTCGCTCTACGACCGTCGCGAACCGGACTTCGTCACTCATCACGACGAGGCCGGGATCAAGGCAGGGATCGCCCACGCGATGGGATCGCCGATCGACCAGGTGCTGGCCGACATCGCCGCCGTGCGCGACCGGCTGGCTCCAGCCGGCAAGGTCTTCGTGGTGGGCTACTGCTATGGCGGCTCGCTCGCCTGGCTGGCGGCCGGTCGCCTCCACGGCCTGTCCGGGGCGTCCAGCTATTACGGCAGCATGGTGCAGGCCAATGCGGGCCTGAAGCCGCTTTGCCCGACGATCGTGCACCTGGGCCGGCTCGACGGAATCCCGGCCGACGCGGTCAAGGAGGCCGTCCAGGCCGCCAATCCCGATGTGCCCGTCTACATCTACGAGGGCGCAGGGCACGGCTTCAACAACGAGGACCCGGAACGCCACACGCCGGACGCCGCCGAGCTGGCGCGGGAGCGGACCCTGGCTCTGTTCTCCTGAGGCTGCGACCATGGGCGAGAGGGTGAGCCTGACCAGCCCAGCCGACGGCTTCGCCTTCGACGCCTACCGCACGCCGAACGAGGATGCGCGGCGCGGCGGGGTGATCGTGATCCAGGAGATCTTCGGCGTCACCGCGCACATCCGCGAGGTTGCGGACAGTTTCGCCGCGGACGGGTACGAGGCCCTCGCCCCTTCCCTGTTCGACCGGCGCGCCCGCGGATTCGAGGCCGGCTACGACGCCGAGGGCGTGGCCAGAGGGCGGGAGCTCTCCGAAGCGACGCCGTGGGATGAAGTCGCCGCCGACCTGCAGGCCTGCATCGAGGCCCTCACGCCGCCGGTGTTCTCCGTGGGCTACTGCTGGGGCGGCTCGGCGGCCTGGCTCGCCGCCTGCCGCTGCGAGGGACTGGCCGCCGTCTCCTCCTACTACGGCCGGCGCATCCCCGAACTCCTCGGCGAGACGCCGCGCTGTCCGGTCATCCTGCACTTCGGCCGGGAGGACGCCAGTATCCCCCGCTCTGCCGTAGACGCCATCGGCGCAGCCAACCCGGACATTCCGATCCACCTCTACGAGGCCGGACACGGCTTCGCCTCGGATCGGCGCAGCGACTACCGCCCCGACCCGGCCCGCCTGGCCCGCCTGCGAACCCTGCGACTCTTCGCCGTCTCGGGCGGCGGCCGTAGCGACTTCTGAAGAGATCCTCCCTCGCGGAGTGGGGGAGGATCCAGCGCCCGCGCGAGAGCATTGAACCTTTCGCCAGGAAGTAGACATTCACGGCGCACCGGGAAGGTTCGCGCATGGCGGGCGGGCACGATGCGGGAGCGGACATCCGCAGGGCGCCGGCCCTGCGATTGGTCGTGGACGAACCGGCCCTCGTCGAGCGGGTCGCGGGCGGAGACCAGCGGGCCTTCGATGAGCTCTACCGACTCTATCTGCCCAGGCTTCGCCGGTTCCTCGGGGCGATGCTTTCGAGCGCGCCCCTGGTCGAGGAGGTGTTGGATGACACCATGCTCGTCGTCTGGACGCGGTCGGGAAGCTTCGACGGCGCCAGCAAGGTCTCGACCTGGATCTTCTCGATCGCCTATCGGACTGGTCTCAACGCGCTGCGTCGTCGCCGCGAACCGCAGACCGACGAGGGCCGTGACGAGCGGCCCAGCCCCGACCCGGGTCCCGAAGATCAGCTGGCGGGGAAGCACGCCCGCCGGGCCCTCCTGCGCGCCATGGAGCGGCTGTCGCCAGAGCACCGCGCGGTGGTCGACCTCACCTATTTCCATGAGCTCGGCTACCGCGAGATCGCGGAGATCGTGAGATGCCCCGTGGAGACGGTGAAGACACGGATGCACTATGCGCGACGCCATCTGCGCCGAGCCATGTCCGGCCGTCTGGCCGACTGGCTGTGAGACCGGCGATGCGGTGGAACCCATCACGAGGCGGAGATCACCGGGAGACCCGGGAGTTGCTACCCTGGTACGTGACCGGCCGGCTCGACCCCGATGAAGCGGGACGCGTCAAGGCCCACATGGAAGTCTGCGGCGCTTGCCGCGCCGAGCTGGCGGCGGAGCGCCGCTTGCGTGAGGCCGTCCTGTCCGCTCCGCCGCCGGAAGAGGCTATCGAACTTCCGCCCCGGCGCCGGATCCCCGTTGTAGCCGGGGTCGTGGGGGCGATGGGCGCGATCGCTGCAAGCCTGGCTGTGGCGGTGGTGAGCTTTCAGCCGGCCCGCGCGCCCGTGCGCCACCAGATCTACCGCACCTTGGGCGACACGTCCGCGACCGGCTTGGGCGAGGTGGTCGTGGTCTTCGATCCGGCGTGCTCCACCGAACAGATGCGCCAGGCTCTCGCCCGCGCCCATGCCCGGGTCATCGACGGCCCGACGACCACCGGGGCCTATGTTCTTCGAATTCCGCGCGGCGGCCGCCAGGCTGCTATCACGGCCCTGCGGAGCTCGCCCGACGTGCGCCTGGCGGAGAGCCTCGGGGGCGAGGAATGAGGAGCTTCGCGGCCGGGCTCGTAGGTCTAGCCGCCGCGCTGATCGCCGGATCCGGCGCTTTCGCTCAGGTGCGCCCGATCGCGCCGGCCGCCGGCGAGATCCTGGTCTTCCTGCGCATGGCGCCCCCGCACCTTCGCGGCGGCTCCGCCCCGACCGGCGACTACGGCGACGACGACAGCGCGGCCGGACGCCGACGGCTTGCAGGGCGAATCGCCCGCCACGAAGGCCTTTCGCTGGTCACCGACTGGCCGATCCCACTTCTTGGCGTCGATTGCTTCGTCCTTAGTCCCCCGCAATCGGGTTCGCCCGAAGAGGTCGCGGCGCGTATCGCCCAGGACCCGGGCGTGGCCTGGGCGCAGCCCATGCACCGGTTCGAGGCGCAGGCGCGCGCGCAGGCGCCAACCCCGAACGATCCCCTCTTTCCGATCCAGCCCGTTTCGAGCCGATGGCGGCTGGCGACGCTCTATCAGGTCTCCACCGGCCGCGGCGTGCGCGTCGCGGTGATCGACAGCCAGGTGGAGGCCGCTCACCCCGATCTCGCCGGTCAGGTCGAGAGCCGGCGCGACTTTGTCCGCGGGCGCCCGGCGAGGACGGAGGCGCACGGAACCGGGGTCGCCGGGATTATCGCCGCGCGTGCGAACAATGGCATCGGCATCGCGGGCGTCGCGCCCGACGCGCATCTTCTGGCGTTGCGCGCCTGCTGGCAAACCGGATCGAGCGCTGCGTCCCTGTGCGATAGCCTCTCTCTCGCCGAGGCGCTGCACTTCGCCATCGAGCACGGCGCGGAGGTGATCAATCTGAGCCTCAGCGGTCCCAACGACGTCCTGCTCGCGCGCCTGATAGACGTCGCCTTGGCCCACGGCGCGCAGGTGGTGGCGGCCTTCGACCCGGCCTTGCCGCATGGAGGCTTCCCCGCCTCCCATTCCGGCGTCGTCGCCGTCGCTGACGATCGCATGGAAGCGTCGCCTGAAGGGGTCTATACCGCACCTGGACACGATGTTCCCACGACTCAGCCGGGAGGCCGATGGGGCCTTGTCGATGGCAGCTCCTACGCCGCCGCCGAGGTGAGCGGTCTGCTCGCGCTTCTGCGACAGCATGACCGCGCGCGTCACGCCACGCTGGTTCTCACCGCCTCGTCTCCGGGCGCCATTGACGCCTGTGCGAGCCTGGCGCGCGCTTGGGGCCGCCGCGAGCCGGGTTGCTCGCCAAGGGAGGGGATCGCCATCGGCCTTCGGTGAGCCGGCGCGCGGCCGCAGACGCGCCATGCTCCAGGCCGTGCTGCTGGTCCAGGCGGGTCTGGCGCCTGCGCTGTCGCCATGCGGCGCGGGCGCCCAGGTTGCCGCGACAATCTCGGCGGAGAGCGACGCGCGATATCGTGGCCAGTCCGTGAGCGGCGGCCGGCCCGCCTTCGACCTCGGTGTCTCGCTCGACGTTCCGTCAGGCCTGTATGGCGGCGTATCGGCGTCCGTCTCGCCACAGTCCGACGCGGGCCTGCATCTCATCGGCGTCGAGGAGCAACTCGGCTACGCCCGCAGCCTGGACTCCGGCATGGTGGTGGACGTCGGCTTCGCCGAATACCAGCGCTGGCGCTATCAGGCGGGCGACAGGTACGGCTTCCTCGACGTCGAGACCTATGCCGGCGTGCGACGCGGGGACGTGAGCGCCTATCTCTTCTACTCGCCGCACTACTATGCGAGCGGCGCGCGCGCCCTTTACGCCCAGCTTGAAGCCCAGCGGACTTTGTGGGGTCCGTGGCGCGTGTTCGGGCACTTCGGTCTCCTCACACCCCTCGGAGCCTCGCTGGATCCCTATGCGCCGACGCCGGAACAGCCCGACGGCAGCCTCGGCGTCTCGCGGACGATCCGCTCCGCGAAGATCTTTGTGATGTGGTCCGCCGCCCCCCGCCAGACCTATACGCCCGCCTTCGGGCCAGCCGGGCAGGCCGCGATCGCTGGCGTGGCCTGGAGCTTCTGACGTCCCACTGTGTCCGGCGGCGACAAATGTTGCAGCTTTTGAACCGGCGCTTGCGCAGTCGCCATTCACCGTCGGCGGTCGTCTCGCCGTCGTAACGATGAAAGGCGTCCCTCATGCATGCCCGCAATGCCTCTGTCGTCCTCGCCGCATCTCTGGCCGCCGCAGCGGCCCTCGGTCCTGGCGCTACCGCTCACGCCGTGACGGTCACGAACCTCGTGTCCGACGGCACGGTCCCTGCGGCGTGGATCGATCCCAACCTCATCAATCCCTGGGGGATAGCCTATGCGCCCGGCGGCCCGTTCTGGGTCTCGGACAACAACTCGGGCCTGAGCACCCTTTACAACACAGGCGGCAAACCGCTCCCGCTGGTCGTGACGATACCCGGATTCAACGGCAACCTTGGCGCGCCCGACGGCGTCGTCTTCAACCCCACCACGGGGTTCAGGGTCAGCAGCGGCAACAAGTCGGGAGTTTCGGACTTCATCTTCGTCACTGAAGACGGCACGGTCGACGGCTGGTCGCCAAAAGTCAGCACCAACAGCGCTATTATCGCCGTAAATAACAACGACGGCGGATTGGGCGCCGTCTACAAGGGCGATACGCTCGGCGCCATCGGTTCGTCCAACTATCTCTATGTTGCGAACTTCCGAGCCGGCGATGTCGAGATGTACAATAGCTCGTTCGGACTCGTGAAAACCTTCACAGATCCGTCCGTCAAAGCGGGATACGCACCATTCAACATCCAGGAACTGAACGGAAAACTATACGTTACCTTCGCACTTCAGGACGCCGCCAAGCACGATGACGTCGCCGGGCCGGGCAACGGCTATGTCGACGTGTTCAGCCTCAACGGCACACTCCTGCAACGCCTCGTGTCGCAGGGCGGCCCGATCAACTCGCCCTGGGGTCTGGACATCGCGCCGGCCGGCTTCGGCAAGTATGCGGGCGACCTGCTGGTCGGGAACTTCGGCGATGGCACGATCAGCGTCTTCAACGCCACCACAGGCATGTACGACGGCAAGCTCACGGGAGCCGGCGGCAAGCCGATCGTCGAAGGCGACCTGTGGGGTCTGATCAACGGCAACGGCGGATCCGGCGGGAACGTCAACGACGTCTACTTCACGGCCGGAATCTCCGGGGAGGCCCATGGCCTCTTCGGCAGCCTTTCCGTTCCGGAGCCGTCAACCTGGGCATTGATGCTGCTGGGCTTCGGCACGGCCGGCGCGGCCCTGCGGCGGTCGCGCGTGGGTCTCCACAGGGCCTGACGCGCCGCGCCCGCCTCCTTCTCGGCCCCTGAGGGAGGCGGGCGCCCCGCGCGCCGCTCAGAGTTCCTCGATCTGGCGCCGCAGGACCGGGTCGCCCTCGATCCGGCGCACCAGGATCGATTGGGCCACCAGCAGGCCTATCCCCGCCGCGTATCCCGAGAAGGCGCCGCCAGGGTAGCGTCCGCCGTGCGCCGCATCGTTGATCTGCCAGAACACGAAACCAGCGAGCGCCAGAAGGACGCCGACGCCGCCCAGCACCGAGATCACGCTCTGGCCGAAGCCGGTGCGATAGCTGATCCACAGATGTCGCGTGAGGGCCTGGCGCAGGATTGGAACCATCAGGGCCGCGACCAGGGACAGGGCGAGGAAGATCCCTGGCAGAAGGGCCGTTCGTTCGAACTTCAGGTGACGGCCGCCAGGAAGCAGGCGCCACGCCTGGATCACAGCGAAGGAGTAGACCAGCCCGGCGACGATCAGGATCGTGTCCTGCATCCGCCGGAAGATCCGCCAGGAACGCGTGAGCCTCATACTCCGGCTGATTTGGGGTGGCGACCTCGCCAGGGAAGGGTAAACACGGCGTCTGGCGCCCGTACGTCCGTCAATGCCCTTCGAAAGACATCAGGGCCGCGACCGGAATGCCGGCGTCGCGTAGTTTCTGGGCGCCGCCGAGTTCAGGCAGATCGATGACGAAACCCGCGGCGCAGATTTCCGCGCCGGCGCTCCGAAGCAGGTCGAGCGCCGCCATGGCCGTGCCGCCGGTCGCGATGAGGTCGTCGACGAGGAAGACCCGCTCTCCCTCGACGATCGCGTCCATGTGCATTTCCATCGCGTCGGTCCCGTATTCGAGGGCGTACTCCACCGAACGGGTCTTATGGGGAAGCTTTCCCTTCTTGCGCAGCGGGATGAATCCCGCCCCCAGCTGATGGGCCACTGCGCCCCCCAGGATAAAGCCTCGCGCCTCGATGCCGGCGACCTTGTCGAGCTTCATGCCCGCCATTGGCTGGAGAAGTTCGTCCACGGCCCTGCGGAAAGCGCGGGCGTCGGCCAGCAGGGTGGTGATGTCGCGGAACATGATCCCGGGCTTTGGGTAATCGGGGATCGTGCGGATCGCGGCCTTGAGGTCCACGTCAGGCTCCTTGGGTCTTGGCGAGCACGCGCCCGGCCACGGCCGAGAGTCGCTGCGCCATAGCAGGGTCGCGCGCCGCGGGCGCGGTGATGAGGGCGCCGTCTAGGCAGGTGTCGATCGGCGAAGGCTCCCTTGTCGGCGGGAGGGCCTGCGCCAGGCTGCGGACGAGGTCGCGCGCCTTCGCCGCATTGCCGGCGAGAACGGCCTGGATGTGGGTCACCTCGACGTGGGCGAAGGCCTCGTGCCAACAGTCGTAGTCGGTCACCATGGCGACAGAGGCGTAGGGCAGCTCCGCCTCACGGGCGAGCTTTGCCTCTGGCATGTTCGTCATGCCGATCACGTCGCAACCCCAGCTGCGGTACAGTGCGCTCTCGGCCTTGGTGGAGAATTGAGGGCCCTCCATCGCCAGGTAGCACCCGCCTTCGACCACCCGCGCCCCTGCCGCACGCGCCGCCTCGGCGGCGAAGCGGGAGAGCCGCGGACACACCGGCTCGGCCATCGACACGTGGGCGGCGAGGCCGGCGCCGAAGAAGCTCTTCTCGCGCGCGAAGGTGCGGTCGATGAATTGATCGACGACCACGAAGTCGCCCGGCGAGAGCGCTTCGCGCAGGGACCCGACGGCGGAGAGGGAGATGACGTCGGTGCAGCCCGCGCGCTTGAGCGCATCGATGTTCGCGCGCGAATTGACCGCCGTGGGGGGCAGCCGGTGGCCGCGTCCGTGACGGGGGAGGAAGGCCAGCCGCACCTCGCCCAGGCGCCCGGTGAGCAGCTCGTCCGAGGGCTGGCCGAACGGGCTCTCGATCCGCCGCCAGGCGGCGTCCTGCAGGCCCTCGATCTCGTACAGGCCTGAGCCTCCGATCACGCCTAGCGTCCAGCCGGCCATTCCGCACACGGTCCTATTTTGCGCTGCAGCGCCTTATCGCGGAAGCGAGGCGCCTTGGCTATGCTCGGACTATGGGACGCGGATATCCGGCGCGTGGGTGAGGCAATCGCGCGCAATCTTCGCGGACTCGTCGCGGCATGCGCCCTGAATTGCGCTGCGTCAGACGCGCGAGCGGGCGCGACGCCCTGCTGGATCGACCATGGAGCCGTCGTCGCGCCGGCGGCTTTCGGCGATATCGCAGGCGACTTCATTATCGACCTGTCGCGGTCCTCCAGCGCGCTGCACGAGACCCGCGCGAACATGGCCGGGATCACAGCCGAGTCCGCGCGTGCGCCGCTCAGCCTTGCGGGCGAGCGCATCGCAGACGTGAGCCTTGCGGTGGTCGATCTGGATACGGAGACGCGGGCCTTCGACACCGTCATCAACGGGGTGATCGGCTGGGACGTGCTCGGACGATACGCTGTGGAGCTCGACCTTCGGAACGGCCGGTGCCGGCTGAGCCTCACGTCACCGCATCATCAAGTCCGCCGCCTCGCCGGCCCCGCCCTGTCGCTGGTCGAGGTGGGCGCAGCGCCCGCCCTGGCCGCCGCAGTCTCCGACGGCGTCAGCGCCCGCGAGGGGCTGTTCCGGATCGATACGGCCCACGAGGCGGTGGAGGTGGCGCAAGCTCGCCTGTCACGGCCCAAGGCGGGAGCGGACCAAGCGACGCCCGTCAGGCTGAGGGCGGTCTCGGTGGCTGGCGCCCTGGTCGAGCAGGTCCCAGCGGAGGTGATGGACCCAGCGGTCCCCGGCGTGGACGGCAGCCTTGGACTGTCGGTCTGGCGCGGCGGAGTTCTGCGACTGGACCCGGCCGAACGCCGGGTCACCTTCAGGAGCCCGCCTGGGCCTCAGTGACCGACTTTGCGCCAGATCGAACGATAGCTCGCGTAGAGCAGGCCGCTGAACACCACGAGGAAGATCATCACCTCGATGCCGAGCTCCTTGCGCTCGTCCATCTTCGGGTCCGCCGCCCAGGTCAGGAACGCCGCGACGTCCTTGGCCTGCTGTTCGATGGTGGCCGGTGTCCCATCGTCGAAGGTGACGCGGTTGGCCGTCAGGGGCGGAGGCATGGCGATGAAGCCGCCCACGGGGACGTTCTTTGGGTCACCCTTCCAGTTGCCGGTGAGATCGCCGGGCATCCAGGGGTCGTAGTACTTGCCGGTCGGAACGGTCAGGCCCGCCGGCGGCGTCGTGCCATCGCCCGTGACCACTGAATAGATATACCGCGGACCCCCTTCGCGGGCGGCCGCCAGCAGCGACATGTCCGGTGGCAGCGCCCCGCCGTTCGCCGCGCGCGCAGCGACGGGATTGGGGAACGGGCTGGGGAAGTAATCCGCCGTCGTTCCCGGCCGATGGATCGCCTCGCCGGTGTCGGAGTCGATATCCGGGTACTGCACGTCCCGGGCCAGGGTCTTCACGACGGGATTGTCGTTCGGATTGGGGTATTTGGGGTCGAAGAAGGGGGCGCCCTTGTCGCCCAGGTTGCGGAACGCGACCATGCTCATCGCGTGGCAGGCCGAGCAGACCTCCTTGTAGACCTTGTAGCCGCGCTGGAGCTGCTCCTGGTCGTAGAAACCGAGCGGAGACTCGAAGCTCCAGCGCACGTCCTTCAACGGGGCCTGGGTGCTGGCCGCGAAGGCGGGCGCAGCGGCGAGAACGGCGGCGCCGACCGCCGCGGCGAGGGAGAGAAGTCGCATGGTGTCCTTGACCTTCAGCCCTTGGTCTGGGGCGCCGCTGCGGCGCCCGCGGGGACCGTGGCGGGATGCGAGAGAACCGGTGTGGCGAGGCTGTCCGGGACCGGCAGCGTCTTTTCCCTGAAGCCAAGGATCGGGGTGATGACCCAGAACCAGGCGAAGTAGTACAGCGCTGCGATCCGGCTCAGCCAGGTGACGGTGTTGATCCCGTAGTCGAGGAACACCGGTCCGGCGCCGCCTGGGAAAACGTGACCGTCCGGCTCCTGCGATCCGCACCAGCCGAGAATGAACACGGCCGCGACCCAGATGAGCCAGAGATTGCGAGCCATTGGCCGGTAGCGCTTGGAGCGGACCTTCGAGGTGTCGATCCACGGCAGGGCGAAGAGGCTGCCGAGGGCCGCGGCCAGAGCCAGCACGCCGGTCAGCTTGTCCGGGATGGCTCGGAGGATGGCGTAGAAGGGCAGCAGGTACCACTCGGGCACGATGTGCGCGGGGGTGACCAGCGGGTTGGCCTCGATGTTGTTGTCCGTCTTCTGCAGGGCGTCGGGCAGGTAGAAGATGAAGATCGCGAAGACGATCACAAACACGGAGACCCCGAACAGATCCTTCACCGTGTAGTACGGGTGGAAGGGCACCGTGTCGGCCTTGGACTTCACGTTCACGCCAGTGGGATTGTTGTTCCCTGGGACGTGGAGAGCCCAGATGTGCAAGGCCACGACCGCGGCGATCACGAATGGCAACAGGTAGTGCAGGGAGAAGAAGCGGGTCAGCGTCGGGCTGTCGACTGCGAAGCCGCCCCACAGCAGCTTGGTGATCGGATCGCCGACGACCGGGAAGGCCCCCAGCAGGCTGGTGATCACCTTGGCTCCCCAGAAGCTCATCTGCCCCCAGGGCAGCACATAGCCCATGAAGGCCGTCGCCATCATCAGGACGTAGATCACGCAGCCGAGCAGCCACAGCACCTCGCGTGGCGCCTTGTAGGAGCCGTAGTACATGCCGCGGGCGATGTGGATGTAGACGGCGAGGAAGAACATCGACGCGCCGTTGGCGTGGATCGAGCGGACCAGCCAGCCGTAGTTCACATCGCGCATGATCGTGCGCTGGACCGACAGGAAGGCGCCGGCGCCGCTTGGATCGTAGTGCATCGCCAGGACGATGCCTGTGACGATCTGCACCGCCAGGCAGAAGGCGAGGATGCCGCCGAACGTCCACCAATAGTTGAGGTTGCGCGGCGTCGGGAACTCCATCAGGTCCGCGCTGAAGCGAACGATGGGCAGACGCGCGTCGAGCCAGCGCTCGAAAGCGCTCTTGGGCTGATAGGTGCTGATATGCTCGTCCATCGGTAGCTTAGCCGATCTTGACCTTGGTGGGGCTGAGAAACTCGTACGGCACCAGGTAGAGGTTCTTGGGCGCCGGACCTTTGCGGATGCGCGCGGAGGTGTCGTAGACCGAGCCGTGGCAGGGGCAGAGCCAACCGCCGTAGTCGCCGCCCTTGAAAGTCGGCACGCATCCAAGGTGGGTGCAGCTGGCCGAGACGATCAGCCATTGGGCGTGACCCGGCTTGACCCGCGAGGCGTCGGTCGCCGGATCCTTCATCGGCGCATGGTCGTCGCGCACGGCGGCGTCGATCTCGGCCTGAGTGCGGTGACGGATGAACACCGGCTGCTTGCGCCAGGCGATCGTCACTTCCTGGCCGAGGGCGACCTTGCTGAGATCGTACTCGATGCTCGCCAGCGCGAGCGTGTCCGCAGAAGGGTTGAGCTGATCGATCAGGGGCCAGGCGATGGCCACTACACCGGCGCCGCCCACGGCGGCGGTCGCGAGATACAAGAAGTCCCGGCGCCCTTCGTCGGTCGGACCCTCATGGTCCGCGACCGGGTGCGCTACGCTGTCCACCACGTCGGCGATCCTCGTCCTTTGGCTTGATTTCCCCGATGGAACGGCGCCCTTGTCCGAAGCGCCGCCACCCCTTGGCGCGAGGGCTTAGATTGCGGCTCGCCCTTTTTCAACCGGACATTGCGCAAAACGTCGGAGCCGCAATACGACTTTCGGCGTGCCTGGGCGTATGCCTCGACGTCGTCGAGCCCTGCGCCTTTCCCCTCGACGACCGGCGGCTGCGGCGTGTCGCCCTGGACTACGGCGCGGACGCGAAGGTGCGACGACACGACTCTTTCGAGGCCTTCCAGGCGTCTGTCGCACCCGCCCGGCTGATCCTGATGACAACGCGCGGCGAGCGCAGCTTCCTCGACCACCGGTTCGCCGGCGAGGACGTGATCCTGATGGGCTCGGAGAGTTCCGGCGCACCGACTTTCGTGCACGAGGCCGCCGCGGCCCGCCTGCGCATCCCTCTGGCGCGCGGTTTGCGCTCCCTCAACGTCGTGACCGCCGCCGCTATGGTGTTGGCTGAAGGCTTGCGCCAGACAGGCCTGTGGCCTTCGCTGGAGAACAGCCCGACATGAGCCTTCAGGACTCCGCGCCGCTGAGCCCGGGCGCCGGCAGCGACCTCGTCGCAGAGCGGACGCGCCGCGTCCGGGCGTGGTTCGACGAACTGCGTGATTCCCTGGTCGCCGCCTTCGAGACGCTGGAGGACGAGGCGCCAGAGCATCTTTATCCGGGCCCGCCGGGCCGATTCGAACTCAAGCCGTGGGTGCGCGAGGCGGGCGGCGGGGGCGTGATGGGCTTCCTGCGCGGCCGCTTCTTCGAAAAGGTCGGGCTTCACATCAGCGAGGTGCACGGCCGCTTCACGCCCGAGATGGCGGCGACCATGCCGGGCGCCGACAAGGACCCCTCGTTCATCGCCACCGGCGTGAGCCTCATCGCCCATCTCGCCAGCCCGCGCGTGCCGGCGGTGCACATGAACACCCGCTATCTGGCGACGAGCCAGGGCTGGTTCGGGGGCGGCGCAGACCTGACCCCGCTCCTGGAGGACCAGCGCAGCCAGGACGCCTCCGACGCGGTCGTGTTCCACGAGGCCCTGAGAAGGGCCTGTGACCCCCACGATCCTGACTGGTATCCCCGGTACAAGGCCGTGTGCGACGAGTACTTCTTCCTGCCCCACCGCAACGAGCCGCGCGGCGTGGGCGGCATCTTCTATGACCGCCACGATTCGGGAGACTGGGAGCGCGACTTCGCGTTCACCCAAGATGTCGGTCGGGCCCTGTTGGACGTCTATCCGAAGATCGCCCGACACCGCATGAGCGAGCCCTGGACCGCCGAGGAGCGCGAGGAGCAGCTCGTCCGCCGGGGGCGTTATGTCGAGTTCAACCTGCTCTACGACCGGGGGACGATGTTCGGCCTCAAGACCGGCGGGAACATCGAATCGATCCTCTCCTCGATGCCGCCTGTGGTCAGGTGGCCCTGAGAACCAGGGGTCGCCGTAACAGCGCAATCAGGGGCTTCTCGACCCATAGGTGGGCGGCAAGGCCTGCGGCGATCGAGACGGCCAGCGAGACCGGCAGGAACACGCGCGCGTCCCCATAGCCCATCGTGTGGGCGATCACCGCCGTCGCCGGCAGGTGGAAGAGATAGATGCTGTAGGAGGCGTCGCCGAGCAGCAGGGCGGGCCGGACCAGCGCCTTGGGCGCATGCAGCACCTTGCCCGACAGCTCGATCGAAAGCGCGCCCGCCACCGTCAGCGCCGCCGGAACGCCCCACACCAGCGGCCGCCAGAGCTCGGTGAACAGCCCGCCCTCCTCAATCAGGACCCAGACGAGCAGAGCCGCGACGATCAGGCCCGCGCCCCAGGCGCGGCTGGGAAGGCGTCCACGCTGGGCCGCAACCCCGAGCCCGACGCCGACTGCGAACTGCAGCAGCATGGGGTTGGCGCCCATGAAGTATCCGGTGTCCGGAAAGAAGAAGCCGGCGACCACGATGGCGGACAGCGTCCCCACGACCAGCCGAGCGCGTCTCGGTTCGGGAGCCAGGAGGCAGCAACCGAAGACCAAATAGAA
>DATHPX010000272.1:0-16153 GCA_035483335.1 Caulobacteraceae bacterium
CGTAGACCCGGTTTCGCGTCTGGATGCCGTAGTAGATCTCGCCATGCGTCACGACCAGATCGCCCTTGGCCTGGATCGGAATGTCGTGCGCCCAGAGAACCGGATTGCCGCGATCGTCGATCTCGTTGGCCGGAACCGCGACCACCCCGTAGCCATGAGTATACTTCAGCGCCAGATTGACCCACACCTGCGCAGGTGGCGGGAGTTTTGCGACGTCCAGCTCGCGGGCAGTGATCAGGACCTGTCGCTCGTCGCCGTCGATCCTGTAGCGGTCGATATCGACTTCGCTGAAGGTGTAGTAGGGACGCAGGCCCTGCGTCTGCTGCAGCTGTGGCTCCAGCGCGCGCCAATCCCAGATGCGCGCATCGCGCAAGGTCGCGGCGTTGTTGTCGAGATCTTCGCGAGTGATGGGGTTCGTTGAAACCGCGAAGTCCTGTTCCTCGAGCTTCGGCGCCTCCAGCCCATAGGCCCGGCGCGTGCCGGCGATACTGCGAACCAAGTAGGGTTGCTCGAGGGTTATCTGGTTGGGACCGACATAGAGTCTCTCGACCGCTGCGGGAACGATCCAGGCGATCAGGTAGATGGCGGCGAACACCCCCACGGCGGCCACCACCTGCGAGGGCTCGATCAGCCAACGACGCAGGCGCGGCAGCAGGGACGCGGCGCCGAGGGTCATGGCCGCGGCGAGCCACAAGGCGATCGTCACCCAATAGGCGGGTAGCAAGAAACGGATGTCACCCCAGGACGCGCCGGCGACCACGGCAGATCGTCCGCTGATAACGACGTGATACAGGCTGAAATACCGCCCGAACCCCCAGGCCAGGCACAGGAGCGCGCCCAACATCATCCCCTGGGCGAGCCAGGCGTCCAACGCCTTGGCGGGGACGGCAGCGGGACGGTCATCTGCCGCCCGAGTCGCGCTGGCTTCACCGTCCTCGACCAGCGCCAGTAGGGGGCCGCGCCTGCGCCACCGGCGCATCAGGCGCGGATAGACCACGAGGCCGACGCCGAGCCAGGCGAGAATGGCGAACACGATGATTGTGGTGACGAGACCGACCACCCGTTCGTAAAGCGGCAGGGCGAGGAGATAGAAGGAGAGGTCCCTGCCGAACACGGGATCGTTCACCCCGGACGGGGCCGCGCCGAGGAACGCTGTCAGCGGCGTCCAAAGGTCGATGGAGCCGAGAGCAACCAGGGCCGAAATGATGAAGCCGGCGAACCACGGTGCGCTCGGCGGAAGGACTGCCGCGGATCGGCTCGCAAGGCGAAGGTTGAACCCAATGAACAGGCCGCCGAATACGAAGATTGCAGAGAATATAGCCACGCGTAGGCCGAGCGAGAACCAATAACGATATTGCTGTCCCAGTTCTGTGAACCAGTACTTTTGCAACGATATGCTGATCGCCGCCTCGAAGGCGACGATCAGAAGGATCGTCCCGGCGACATAAGCAAGATCGCGATAGACACGGTGGGCCAGGGCGACTGAGGGCGGGGCCCCTCGGTACTGCAGCAGAGTTCTGGCGAGTGGGATCGCCGAGACCAGGACGAGGACCAGGTAGGCGATCGCAAACATCATGCTCTTCTCAGCGGCCCTGACCTGGACCTTGGCTTTTCACCGAGTTGGCCGAGCAAGCCGACGTGCCTTGACGAGTGTCAACGGGTGATGATCAGCGTCACGTGGCTGGCGGCGATGCCGGCGCACGTGGACAGACTTGATCGCAAAGACTTCAAGCCCAGCTAAGGATGAGGGACGCGACAACTCGCCATAACCGAAACAGCGAGTCCCCTGCCCCGGCCGAGCCGGAGGAAGGCGATCAAGTGGACGTGCAGATCCTGACCAGCGCCGACGCCGCCGTTCTCGAGCATCTCGCCGACGGCGTCTTCGACGAGCCCGTGATCCCGGCGATGGCGCGCGAATTCCTCGACGATCCCCGCCACGTCATCTGCGTAGCGATCGAGGATGGCGTGGTGATCGGCTTCGCCTCCGGCGTCCGCTACGTGCATCCCGACAAGCCTTCGGAGTTCTGGGTCAACGAGGTTGGAGTCGCTCCGAGCCATCACCGCCGCGGCGCCGGCAAGGCGATCATGTCCGCCCTCCTCGCCCACGTCCGCGCCGAAGGCTGCCGCGAAGCCTGGGTCCTCACCGACGAAGACAACACCGCGGCGCGGGCGCTCTACCGTGCTGCGGGTGGGTGGGAAAAACCAGCTGGGGTGATGGTCACGTTCGACTTGGTGTGACGTTGAACGCGAAGGAGGCCACCCATGCCCAAGACCACGCCCACACGGAACAAGGCGCTTGTCCTCGAGGCATTCGACACCCTTTTCAACAAGCGTGACTATGCCGCTGCGGAGCGGTTCTGGTCGCACACTTACATCCAGCACAGCGCCCACATCGCGCCGGGGCGTGCAGGCCTGTTCGATCTGGTCCGCGCCGCGCCCGACACCCTGCGATACGAGAACCAGCTCATCCTCGCCGAGGGCGACTGGGTGATCGCCCATGGCCGCTTCTCCGGAAACGGCCGTCCCGCCGCCTGGATCGCCGCAGACGTTCTCCGCATCGAAGACGGCAAGCTCGCCGAACACTGGGACGTGCTGCAGGACGAGGCGACCCGCTCCGAGTCCGTCAGCGGTCTGCCGATGTTCGGCGACCGGTTCCCGGGCGAGTGACGGCGGAACGATCGAACGGACCACATGCGGCGCGGGGCCGCGAACCTGGAAGCGGACGTTTCGAAGGGTGTGTTAAGGGCGGAGAGCGGCCCTACCGGGGGTCGGCTTGTGCTGTTACGCTAAGCACTCCGGGAGGGCTTAAGATGGCGAACGTCCAGCGTGCCATTTTATTGGTCGCTCTACTTGCGCCCTTTCACGTACATGCTCAGTCCCTCGACTCCCCTCGCGCCTTCACTGAGGGCCTGTACGAAGCATACCGGCATGGTGAGCCCGACTACCTGGGCGCGCGAGCAAGCGCGACCTTTGCGCCTCACCTACTCGCCTTGATGCGCCACGATCAGTCCGCCACCCCATCCGGCGACGTGGGAGCCCTCGATGGGGATCCGATCTGCGATTGTCAGGACGATGGCGGCATGAAGACCGAGCGTATCGAGATCGTGGATGTGGCGCCGGGCCGCGCGTTGGCGACCGTAACCCTGCGGTTCCCCGCTGAAACCACGACGGTGAAGCTCGATCTTGTCTCGTGGCGCGGTGCATGGCGCGTCGCCGACGTCCACACGAAGGACATGCCCAGCCTCGTTGGTCTGCTGGAGAAAAGCGCGAGCGAGGCGAAGGCCGAGCCGCGCCGATAATGTCGCTTTTTGAGTCGAGACCTGCCCTGGCGCCAGCCGGTTGAGAGTCCGGACCCGACAAGGATGGGAGAGTCCGGGAGCAGACGCTCACAACCGCTGCGGCGGGTGGAAAGCGGACACCGGAGGGCATCGCCTGCGGACTCTATGAGGTCGGACGATCGCCACAGCCGCCCGAGGGTCCGCTTTGGCACGAAATGAGGGTTCTCTGTCCTGTTGCGGTGACTGTCGTTCGAGCACACTCGCACGAAGTCAAGGCAAGAGGAGATCGACAATGTCGAAGTATCTCTCTTTATCCGGCGCAATCGCGGCCGCCGCTATGTTCACGACTACTCTCGCGACCGGCGTTCACGCGCAAGACGACAACGACGCCCCTTCGGTCAGGGTTTCCTATGCCGACCTCGACCTATCCAAGGACAGCGGGCGAGCCACGCTGCAGGCGAGAATTGACCATGCGGTCGGTATAGTCTGCGGAAGGCAGCCGGCGCTCCTCGACCTGGATCAGAGGGCTTACTGGAACTCCTGCCGCGAGACCGCCCGCAAGGGCGCCGACTGGCAGCTCGCGGAACTCTATCGCGGGCAGCGCCTCGCCGTGCAGTCGGTTGACATGAAGCCGTCCCGCTAGACGGTTTTTTTGTCATATTGCGGTCTGCCGGACGCAGATCGCGCGAAGCGGATGTAGTGTCATCGCCGGACGAGCGAACACTTGGCGATGATAGACCATACGAGTGTCGGATGGATCTAAAACCTAAACGCATCGCATTCATGCTGTTCGACGAATGCGACCTGCTGGACACCGCGGGCCCTGCCGCGGTGTTCGATTCTGCAGCCAGGGCCCTCGTGCGGAGCGGAGCGGCCCGAGTGCGCCCGCTCGAGCTGCTCTACTTCTCTTCGAAGGGGGGTCTCGTTAAGACGCGCCAGGGGCTAACCGTCCAAACCTCGCCTCTGCCCACGCCGGCGCGTGGGGCGATTGACACGGTCATCGTCGTCGGCGGCACCAGCGTGGACGAAAGCATCGATCCTTGCCTCGTCGCGTGGCTGCGCGAGCATCACGACGCCTTCCGCCGCATCGCATCGGTCTGCACCGGGTCTTTCATACTCGCCCATGCCGGGCTGCTCGACGGACGCCGGGCAGTCACCCACTGGGCCGATTGCGTCGAACTGCAGCGGAGCTTCCCGTCCGTGAAGGTCGACCCGGATTGCATCTTCACCGAAGACGGGGGTGTCTGGACGTCTGCCGGTGTCAGCACAGGCATCGACCTTGCGCTGGCCATGCTCGAGCAGGACTACGGCCATGAACTGGCGCTGACCGTCGCCCGAAACCTGGTTCTCTTTCTCAAGCGCCCCGGCGGGCAGACCCAGTTCAGCACCGCGCTGCGGGGCCAGGCTGTCGCGGGCCCGCTGGCGCCGTTGCTCAAATGGATCGCGGACAATCCCACCGCCGACCTTCGCGCCGAGACTCTGGCCGAGCGCGCGCATATGAGCTTGCGCAACTTCTATCGGGCTTTCGTCGACGCGACCGGAGCGCCGCCCGCCGAGTGGGTCGAAGCCGTGCGGCTCGAAGTCGCCAAGCGGCTCCTGGAACAGACCTCTCAGAACGCCGATCAGATCGCTTTTCAGTCCGGCTTCGGTTCGTACGAGCGCATGCGCCGAACGTTCACCCGCCGCCTCGGCGTGTCGCCGGCGGCGTACCGACCCGAATTCTCGAAGGTGTTGGACGCGCCGGGCGGCAACTTTTACGTCGGAGCGCTCGATCCCGATGCGAGCGCGATCGAGAAAGCTCTCTTGAACTAGCGCAACGCAGCCATGCCCGATGTGATTGCCCCTACCCCTCCCCCGCGATCACAAACCTTGGCCCCGGCCCCGCCAGCCGCGCGCGATCATCTGGGTTGTAGAGGGCGCAGGTCTCCAGGGAGAGGCAGCCGCAGCCGATGCAACCGTCAAGCTTGTCGCGTGTCCGCTGCAGCATCGCGATTTTCTCGTCGAGGATCCCGCGAATTCGCTCGCTGATCCGCTGCCAGTCGGCGCGTGTCGGATTTCGCCCTTCCGGCAGGGTCGCCAGCTCCGCCTCGATCTGGCCAAGCGTCAGGCCAAGCTGCTGGGCGATCAGGGCGAAGGAGAGCCGGCGGATGTCGGAGCGCGGGAAGCGGCGCTGATTGCCGCTCGTGCGGATCGCCCGCACCAGGCCGCGGCTCTCATAGAAGCGGATCGCTGAGACCGACAGGCCAGTGCGGTGGGCAAGTTCGCCGATCGTGAGGGTTGCGACGGGCGTCACGGCGACCTCAAATTCAGATCTTGATCTAAAGTTAACTTGAGGTTGTAGGCCATACAAGGGTGGCGGCTAAGGACCGCCCGCAGAGGAGCTACGACATGACGGCCCTGAGGCTCGAACATGTGAACATCACCGTGCAGGACCCCACCGCTGCGGCGAGGCTGATGGAGGACGTCTTCGGCTGGAAGGTCCGCTGGGAAGGGCCTGCCGCTTCAGGCGGCCACACGATTCACGTGGGATCGGCGGACCACTATCTCGCGCTTTACGCCCCTCCCGGTGGGGGCCGCACCTTCCCCAAAGGCCAGCCGCTGAACCACGTTGGCGTCGAAGTCGACGACCTCGACGCGGTCGAAACGCGGGTGAAGGCTGCCGGCCTGACGCCGATTAATCATGCCGACTACCATCCCGGCCGGCGGTTTTATTTCCACGACGCCAACGGCATCGAGTTCGAGGTGGTGAGCTACAAGTGAACGCGACCCGCCCGCGCCCCTTGGTTCGCGCCAACCCCCCTTTTTATAATCCATGATGCCGGGCATCGTACCGGCCACCCATCGGGGCGGTTAGGCGGGGCGGACGATGACCGCAACGGCGCTGACAAGCGGCGCGTTCGAGATCCGGCCAACCCTGACCGGGCGAGCCAAAGCCATCGGTCTGGTCATTCTCTATTTGGCTGTGTTCGCCCTTCTGCTGGCGATACTTGTCTTCGGCCTGGCCGCAGCGGGGCTCGCGCCAGCCGTACGGGCGGCCCACCTTGCGCCAGCCCAGTCGTTCCTGCGCGAGTGGGCGGACGCCGCCGCCGCCGTGCTCGCGGTCATCGTTCTGGCGGCCCTTACGCGCGAGCCGATCTCCCGACTGGGCTTCGCCATGAAGGGCGCTGGGCGGAACATCCTGTTTGGGCTCTTCACGGGCTTCGTGCTGATGGGAGGATTCTTCGGCGCCCTGTCGGCGACCGGCGGCTATGACTTCGCAGCAAGCGCGCTTCCGCCCGGTCGCATCCTCGGCTTCGCAGTCTTCTACGCCCTGTTTGCCTTGGCGGTGGCCGTGTTCGAGGAAACCCTCTTCCGGTCCTTTATCCTCGTACAGCTTTCGCGGGCCTTCAGTTTCTGGCCGGCCGCAGCGATTACCGCCATTCTCTTCGGCCTAGCTCACGCAGGTAACGCCAACGAGGCGCCGCTCGGCCTGTTAGTGGCGGGGCTGGGGGGTCTCGTCTTCGCCTACGCCTTCCGGCGTACGGGCGCCCTTTGGTTCTCGATCGGTTTCCACGCGGCCATGGCCTATTCGGAAGACTTCGTCTTTGGCGTGCCAGACAGCGGCAATGTCGCGGCGGGCGCATGGCTCCGCTCAACGATACATGGGCCTGCCTGGCTGACCGGCGGCCAGGTCGGTCCGGAAGGCAGCGTGCTGGCGCTTGGCTTAGTCGTGACGCTCGCGCTCATCGTTCGCTTCGCCCTCCCCCGTCGCGAGGCGTAACCCTACTTGTTCCCCTTCTCCTCCGGCAGGAGCCCACAGCCGCACGCAGCGGCGAGGTCGACGATCTGCTCCGCGGCAAGGCCGCTCAACGTGCGGTCCAGGTCGAGGATACGGGGCCGCGCCGCCGCGCCGCGCCCGGCCGCCACGAGCGCCTTCGCTTCGCCGATCGCAGCGTTCAGCCGACTGTCGAGTTTGGCGCGGCATGCGTCGAGCCGCCCCTGATCGACAAGGCGATCGTGCTGCAGGCTGTCGAGCGCCTCGGAAAGTTTCGCAGGCGGGGCGACCGCGTGGCCCGTGTCCGGAACGCCGATCGTCCGCACGTTGAACACGCAGAATCTGGACATCGAGTCCGAGCTGCTCGCGTCCGAGGCGCGGGCCGCAAGGTCGAGGGTCCCGGTGACGAAGACCACGCGCGTCGAGGACTGAAACCTGGAGAAGAGATCCGCTGGCGGCAGGATGTCGGGCGGGAGACCGATCGGATCGCTGCCGGCGTCCAGCAGGGCGCCGCGGAAGACGTCGGGATAGGCGAGCGCGATGCGCAGCGCGGTCCGCGACCCGCCGGAGAATCCGCCGACATAGACGCGGGCAGGATCGATCTCGTAGCGCTCGAGGACCTCGCCCGCGGCGATCAGGGCGAGCGGCACGCGGCGGGTCAGCACCTCCTGTTTGTTCCCGGAATCGGCCGCGCTCGCATAGATGTACCCTGCCCGGTCGAGGACGGCCGCCCAGCCCGGTGGCAGCTTGGCGTCGTCCCAGGGGGGCACGAAGACGATCAACCCATAGCCGGCCGCCGGTCGATGTGACGGCACGTCGACGACGAACCTCGCCTTTGCGAGGTCGATCGACTCCTCTGCCACCGTGGTCCCCGACGCTGCGAGTCGGCGCCTGATGATCTCCTGGGTCAGCGGACTGAGCATGCGCCGCAGGATCTCGGAGTTACGGGCCAGCGCAGGATGGTCGGTGAACGTCACCTCGGACGACTGTCCGGACTGCGGCGGCGCCCGGGCCATCGCAGGAGAGCTGACGATTGTCAGGAGCGAGAGAGCCGCCAATCGGGCGCAGTTGGAAATGAGCGTCATAGCGCCGTCCGGTGGGCAGCCTGTGTAACCTAACGGACGGGCGCGGCCTGATGCTTCGGTTGTGGCCAAAGCGTCTTTGAAGGCAGCGCGAATTCCGCCGTCGCGCGGACTGCCTACGCGACCGCCTCACCTTCCCCGATGCCCGTCAGCGCGGCCGCGAGCTCGCCATGGCGGAACGGTTTGGCCAGACGCGGCAGGTCAGGAGCGATGTCGTCGACGTCGGCGTAACCCGAGACGATCAGGATATGCAGGGTGGGCCACCGGTTCTTCGCCTCGCGACTCAGCTCCGATCCGCTCATGCCAGGCATAAGATGGTCGGTGACCAGCAAGCGGAAGTCGCCTGATGCGAGGAAGGCAAGCGCCTCGTCTCCCGAACCGGCCTCGGTGACGTCGTAGCCAAGAGCGGCAAGCATCTGGGCGGCGCTCTCGCGGACAATCTCCTCGTCGTCGACAAGGAGGGCGCGCCCGAGACGGGGTACGGCGGCTGAGGGAAGCTCCTGCGGACGAGCGGGATGTGGCGGCGTAGTCGTCGGCCGCACCCATAGACGGATCGTCGTGCCGCGCCCGAGCACACTGTCGATGCACATGCCGCCGCCGAGCTGGGCCATGAGACCGTGGACCATTGAAAGTCCCAGACCTGTCCCGCGTCCGATACCCTTGGTGGTGAAGAAGGGCTCGACAGCTCGCTCGATCACGCTGTGGGGCATGCCCACGCCGGTGTCCGCCACAACGATCTGGACATAGCGGCCAGGCGCCAGACCGTGAGGATTGTCTTCCGCCGCGTCGTCGAGGTCGGCGAAGATGAAAAGAGCGCCCCCGTCGGGCATGGCGTCCTTCGCATTGACCGCCAGGTTGAGCAGGGCGAGTTCGAGCTGATTAACGTCCGCCGTGACGAAGGGGAGATTGGCCGGGGTCGTGATGCGCAGGTCAACCTGGGGTCCCACGGTCGTTTCGAGCAGCGGGCGCATCTGCTCGAGGCAAACCCTCAGGTCCAGAGATTCCGATTTCAGCGGCTGGCGCCGGGCGAAGGCCAGCAACCGTTGCACGAGCACGCGCGCGCGTTCGGCGGCGTCGAGGGCGTTGACCACCATGCGCTCTGACCTGGCGTCGGGCAGGCCGCGCCGCTGCAGCAGGTCCAGCGTTCCGATGATCGGCATGAGCAGGTTGTTGAAGTCGTGCGCCACGCCCCCGGTGATCTGGCCGATGGACTCCATCTTCTGGGCCTGACGCAGAGCGTCCTCCGCGACCTTCAACGCCTTTGCCCGCTCTTTTTCCTCAGTGACGTCGCGGGCGACGCCGTAGAAGCGTTCTCCGTCCGGGGCGGCGGTCCAGGAGAACCACCTGTAGGTCCCATCCTTCGCCCGGAACCGGTTCTCGAAGCGCTCGGTGACCTGTCCCTCGACCAGCCGGCGATCCTCTGACCTGGTGCGGGCGATGTCGTCGGGATGCTGCAGCCAATAGGATGTACGTCCGAGGAAGTCCTCCAAAGGATAGCCCAGGACGGCGCTCCACGCCGGGCTGGCCGCCAGCCATACCCCCCGCGCGTCGGTCACGACGAAGGGATCGCGCGCGATGTTCCACAGGCGATCCCTCTCGAGCGTCCGTTCCTCGACCGTGCGCTCGAGCAACTCGTTGAGCCGGCGCATGGCGTCCTGCGCCTCGTGCTCGGCCGTGGTGTCCCACACCAAGCCTAGGGCCCCGGTTACGCGTCCGGCCTCGTCGAGCAAGGGCCGGCCCTTGGACGCCACCCAACAGATCGACCCGTCCGGACGCAGGACCCGGTACTCGTGGGTTGAGGGCTCTGCGTATCGCGCAGCTTCGACAAGCCGCTCGAGATAGCTCGGCCGATCATCGGGATGGACCGCGTTCACCACGTTGGCAAATTTCAACGGCCCCTTGATGTGGGTGAGGCCGTGCATGCGCCTGAACGTCTCGGACGCCCGCCCCTCGTCACGCGCCGCAAACCACTCCCAGGCGCCGACGCCGCCCACTTCCTGGGCCAGCTCGAACCGCTCGCGTATCGAATCTCGCTCGGCGATCGCCTCGGTCAGCAATGTGCTGACGGAGCTGAATTCCTCGAACCGGCTCGGCTCGAAAGCCGGGGGGTCGCCGCGCCGAATGCGACTGGCTCCAAGCCGCAGCTTGTCGAGGTCCTCGACGACCGAGCTGGCTGCGTACCATGCCGTGGCCACAGCCAACGCAAAGAACAGGCCCGCGATCACGCCGCCGACGCGGAGCGCCCGCACCGCGCCTGTGGTGAGTTCGCTGACGGGGACGGCGATCGAGAAAGTCCAGCCGCTCCACGGCGAGCGACTGAACGCCACCTCACTGGGCACGCCCTCGAAGGAGCGGATCGCCACCAGCCCTTCAGGCTGCGCCCGCAACTTGCTGAGTAGCGCCGGAACCGGGGTTTGGCCGACGAACCGCTCGGGCAGAGAATTTCGCCAGATGACCCTGTCGTTCCCATCGAGGACGCCGGCGAACCGATTGGGTGGGATCCGCTGGTCGCCGATGATCCTCTGCAAGAGCTGCGGTCGAAAGACCACGCTCAGGTGGTACCGAGCCTGGCCGTCGATCATCACAGGTACGTCCACACAGAGTATGTGCGGATCGCTCCTGCCGGCTGTCAGGTCGCTGACGCGTGGCCTGCCCTTGTCGAACTCATGCAGGACCTTTGCGTCAAGCCTATCCGATGGCGGTCGTGCTCCCGGAGGCAGACGTGAATTGACACGCTGACGACCGTCGCGATCGAAGAGGACGATCCACGCCTCCGGGTCTTGCAAGGTCGCGCGGGCCTGGCGATCGACCTCTGCGAAATCGCCCCTGCGCATGGCGTCCGAGGCCGCCAGAGCCTCCAGCAGCTCCTGGTATCCCCGGAGCCTGGCGTCGACCACCTGGGAGAGGGCCCGGGTCGTGTCGAGAAGTTCCGCCCGTACGCGGTCACGCGCCGAGGCTTCGGCCTGGGCCACCAGCGCCGCGGCCGCCGCGATCAGAAGGGCGACGAGAAAGGCGGCGAGCGCAAGGATGAACTTCCGCAGCGATCTCAAGGCGCCTCCCCCGCTGCGCGCTCGCGACGCCCAGCCGCCGATTCAGATCGTCACGCTTGCCTACGCCGGGCTGCACAACAAGCGTCACCACACTCGAAAGCGCCAAAACGCGCCAAGCGGTCGCAACTGTCCTCCCCCATCGGGGTTCGCGACGATCCCCACAAGAGGAGGGGCGCTCCCCCCTACTCCGGTGGGGTCGGGGCGCGGCCGATCCAGATCTGGCGGCTGCGGGCAAGGAGCTCACCCTCGGCGGTGAAGAGGGCGGTGCCGGAGAGGCTCTTGCGGCCGCTGCGCTCGATCGGCCAGGCGGTCACGATGCAAGCCTCGTCCGCTCGTGGCCGACGCAGGACTTCGCAGGTCATGGTGCCCAGCAGACCTCCGCCACCCTCCTGCACGACCCAGGCGACTGAGCCTGGGCAGTCGAGCGCCGCCCAGACCACCTCCAGCCGCGTCAGCCCCTCTTCGTCGACGAAGTTGGCGTGCGGAGTCCAGGGCGAGGCCACGTGACCTGCCGGCGCGCCCTCCACCTGTCCGGCAAAAACGCGGCAGCCAAAGCCGTCGTCCAGCACGCCACAGGTGAAGCAGACCGGATGGAACGGCCTGATGAGCCCGATGAATGTCGGTGCGGCGGCCTGCGCCGCCTCCAGGCTGGGCGCCGCAGGCGGTTCCGGCAGTTCGGTGGAGTTGCCGGGCCTCGCCTCGCCGATCAGAAGGGCGCCGTCGAGGCTGGTGAGACGCACCCCCTCCTCGTCCGCCGTCAGGCGCATGGGCCTGTCGAGCGGCACAGGCGCGCGCAGCACGGCGGTGGCGACGCCGCGGATCGGCCCGGCCAGTAGGCCGCTCACATAGCCGCCGTTGCCCGAATTGGGCGGGCCGCGGAACTGGGTGGCGACGACGACCTCGCGGTCGACGTCGGCGACTGTCGGGGCGCTCAGACGGAGATCGCCGCGCGGGCGCCTTTCGACATCACGGTTTCCGTCGCCTCAGCCTCAATGAGGCGGTCCAGCAGCGCGCGATGCTCGTCCCAGAGCGCGGGCGGCAGGCGATCGCCGAACCGCTCATAGGCGGGCGGGATCAGCCGCGCCTCTTCGCGCCAGGTCTCGACGTCGACGTCGAGCAGGAGCGTGAGGGCGTCAGCGGTAAGGTCTAGCCCGCTGAGGTCCAGATCGCCGGTCTCCGGCAGGCGGCCGATGGCCGTGTCGCGCGCGCCGACCTCCTTCTCCAGACGCTGGAAGATCCACTTCAACACGCGGCTGTTGTCGCCAAAGCCTGGCCAGACGAAGCGGCCCTGGGCGTCCTTGCGGAACCAGTTGACGAAGAAGATGCGCGGCAGCTTGGCCGCATCCGGCGCCCGCGCGCCGACGGACAGCCAATGGCCGAAATAGTCAGCCATGTTGTACCCGCAGAAGGGGAGCATGGCGAAGGGATCGCGCCGCAGTTCGCCGACCTTGTTCTCCGCCGCGGCTGTGCCTTCGGAGGCGACGTTGGAGGCCAAAAAGACGCCGTGCGCCCAGTCATAGGCCTCGGTCACCAGGGGCACGGCGCTGGCGCGCCGGCCGCCGAACAGGATGGCCGAGATCGGCACCCCGGCCGGATCCTCCCACTCCCGCGCGATCGCCGGGCACTGGGCCGCCGGCGCGGTGAAGCGGGCGTTGGGATGGGCGGCGGGCTCGCCGGACTCGGGCGTCCAGGGCCGGCCCTTCCAGTCCGTCAGACCCTCGGGCGGGGCGTCCGTCAGCCCTTCCCACCACACGTCCCCATCCGCGGTCAGGGCGACGTTTGTGAAGATGGTGTTCTTCGACAGGGCTGCGATGGCGTTGGGATTGGTGGCGTGACCGGTGCCCGGGGCGACGCCGAAGAATCCCGCCTCCGGATTGATCGCCCGCAGGGTCCCGTCGTCGGCGTAGCGCATCCAGCAGATGTCGTCGCCGATCGTTTCCGCCTTCCAGCCGGCGAGGGTTGGCTGGAGCATGGCGAGGTTGGTCTTGCCGCAGGCGCTTGGGAAGGCGGCGGCGACGTAGCGCGCCTTGCCCTCGGGCGAGGTGAGCTTGAGGATCAGCATGTGCTCGGCCAACCAGCCCTCGTCCCGGGCCATCACCGAGGCGATGCGCAGGGCGTAGCACTTCTTACCCAGCAGGGCGTTGCCGCCGTAGCCCGAGCCGTATGACCAGATCTCCCGCTCCTCGGGGAAGTGGCAGATGTACTTGGTCTCGTTGCAGGGCCAGGGGACGTCCTTCTCCCCAGCCGCCAGCGGCTTGCCCACCGAGTGCATCGCCGGGACGAAGAAGCCGTCTTCGCCCATGGCGTCGAGAGCCGCCTTGCCCATGCGGGTCATGATCCGCATCGAGACGACCACATAGGGGCTGTCGGTGATCTCTACCCCGAGCGCACTGATTTTCGAGCCCACCGGGCCCATTGAGAACGGCACGACGTACATGGTCCGGCCGCGCATGGCGCCGTCGAACAGGCCCTCCAGCTCGGCCTTCATGGCCTCGGGCTCGCGCCAGTTGTTGTTGGGTCCGGCGTCGGCTTCGTCCGGCGGGCAGATGAAGGTGCGGCTCTCGACCCGGGCGACGTCCCGCGGATCGGAGGCGGCGTAGAAGCTGTTGGGGCGCTTGGCAGGATCCAGGCGCCGGAGGGTTCCCGTCGTGACCATCTCGGCGGTCAGGCGGTCCCACTCCTCCTGCGTCCCGTCGCACCAGACCACGCGGTCCGGTTTGGCCAGAGCAGCCATTTCCCTCACCCATTCCACCAGCCGGCGGTGGCGGGTGGGCGCCGGCTCGAGACCCGGGATGGCTCTAATCACCGATACATCTCCCTCGGGCACGTTTCCTCGTCCTGTTGTTTCAATGCCCCGCAAGCGCCGCCGGCTCCCACGGAAGGTCTAGGTATGCCGGCCCACCGCCTCACGTAAACGGTCTTCTCGCTCAACGGACCACCATTGGACGACCGCCAAATGCGCATCAATACCGTATCATGCCTTTGCAAATGGCGGGCGCCGCACACTTTGGCGCCGGCGCCCGCCCTGGCGTCAGAGGCCGTCCGCCTGAGCGAGCGCCACGCCGCCATCCACCGCAATCGTCTCTCCGACCACGTAATCTCCAGCCCGGGAGGCCAGGTAGATGGCCGCGGCCGCCATGTCCTCGTCGGTACCGATTCGACGACTGGGGATACGCCGGGCCACCGCCTCGCCGTGGTCGCGGGCGTCGCGATTCATGTCCGAGGCGAAGGCGCCGGGCGCGATCGCGCTGACGACGATTTGATCGGAAATGAGGCGCGCAGCGATTCGGCGGGTCAGGTAGATCAACCCCGACTTGGAGGCGTGGTACGAATAGGTTTCCTGCGGGTTGAGGCGGATTCCGTCGATCGAGGCGATGTTGATCACCTTGGCCGGCCGCTCCGCGCTCGCCGCCGCCTTCAGCGCGCCGTGCAGCGCCTGGGTCAGGAAGAAGGGCGATTTGAGGTTGAGGTTCAGCACCTTGTCCCAGCCGCTCTCGGGGAAATCGTCGAAGTTCGCGCCCCACGCCGCTCCGGCGTTGTTGACCAGGATGTCCAGCTTCGGCTCCCGCTCGGTCAGGCGCGCCGCCAGGGCGCGGCAGCCCTCCACCGTCGAAACATCCTGCGGGAGCGAGATGCAGACCCCGCCGCCCTTGGACAATTCCTCGGCCATGGCGTCGCATTTGTCCGCCTTGCGCGAGGAGATGTAGACCTTGGCCCCCTGCATCAGGAACCCTTCGGCGATCATCCGCCCGATCCCCCGCGAACCGCCCGTCACCAGCGCCACGCGCCCCTCGAGCGAAAACAGATCCTTGATCATTCCTTGGCGCCTTTCCTCATCGCCCCCCGACCTCTCCCGCCCCACCCCCGCCGTCAAGCTTCTGCTTCCAAAGGACCGCCCTCCCTTTCTTCGGACCGCCGGCGTCCCGCCGGCTCTTCCTTTTGCGGCTGGCCCTGGAGCAGCGCCGCATGCCGGCGAGACGCCGGCGCACCGGGAAAGGGACGCTTCGCCTGGGGACGTTGTCAGAATTCCTGCACGGTGCGTGCCTTGCCGGCTTCCGCCGACGGGCCTAACTCCATTCGCCAGACGCGTCGCGCCGGCGCCAGTACGAAAAGGCCAGAGTGGGCTTAATGACCGTTGAAGCCCTGACGGGGGTCGCCGCTGCGGACCGCTCCACCCAACGCCTCACACACCTTCAGCGCCTAGAGGCCGAAAGCATTCAGATCCTGCGCGAGGTGGTCGCCGAGCGGGAGCGGCCGGTCATGCTCTATTCGGTGGGCAAGGACTCGGCGGTGATGCTCCACCTCGCCCGCAAGGCCTTCTATCCCTCGCGCCCGCCCTTCCCCCTGCTGCACGTCGACACGACCTGGAAGTTCAAGGCGATGTACGAGATGCGCGAGCGGATGGCGCGCGAGCTCGGCTTCGAGCTGATCGTCCACCAGAATCCGGAAGCGAAGGCCAAAGGGATCAATCCCTTCGACCACGGCCCCCTGCACACCGACATGTGGAAGACCGAGGGGCTGAAGCAGGCGCTGGACGCCCACGGCTTCGACGCCGCCTTCGGCGGGGCGCGACGCGACGAGGAGAAGAGCCGCGCCAAGGAGCGGGTGGTGTCGGTGCGCGAACCCGGCCATGGCTGGGACCCCAAGAACCAGCGGCCAGAGCTCTGGAAGCTCTACAACACGCGTCTCTCGCCCGGTCAGACCCTGCGGGTCTTCCCCCTGTCGAACTGGACCGAGCTGGACGTCTGGCAATACATCCACCTGGAAAACATCCCGATTGTTCCTCTTTACTACGCCAAGCCCCGGCAGATGCTGATCCAGGGGAATTCGCTGATTCTTCCCGAGCTGGATTTTGTTCCAAAAGGGAAGATGGAGACGGTTGTGTGCAGGATGCGTTCGCTGGGATGCTCGCCGTGCACCGGCGCGATCCGTTCTGACGCCGACACGATTCCGAAGATCATTGCGGAGCTGGTCGCGGTGCGGAACTCG
>DATHPX010000273.1:0-22481 GCA_035483335.1 Caulobacteraceae bacterium
CCACGGCCGCCGCCGCCAAAACCGCCGCCGCCACGGCCGCCACCGCCGCCGCCACGGCCGAACGCATCAGCCGCTGTCGGCACGCTAGCCACCGTCGCGGCGAGAGCCCCGGCGAGCAGGGTGGCCGTCAGGGCGATTGTCGAAGCTCTGTTGGACATGTTGGGTTTCCTCAGGGAGATAGCGTCCTGATCTGGATGGCCTTGGCCCCAGCCGGCGGCGTGAAAGCGAAGGTGTCGGCCGCGAATGGCGGGGCGGTGTCCCAGGAGAGGTTGGCCTCGAACTGCGGCCGGGCGGGATCGCCGCTGGCGACGATCACCACGCGAAGCGGGACGGGCTTGTCGCCCTTGGCGATCCAGATCTGCCAGTCGACGCCCGACTGACGGAAGGCGTACTGGTCAGCTTCCTGGCCGTCGACCTTGGTCGCGCCGACAAAGTGACCGCTGGTGAGCCTGCTCGACTGGGCGTCGCCCTCGCCCCAATTGAACAGGTCGGCCAGGGGCACGGTGACGCCGTAGTTCGCTTTCGCCGCTTCCAGGGTCTGGCGGATGGTCGGGGGCGCGCTAAAGCGGGCGTAGTAACCTGTCTTCGGATCGAAGACCGTCACCGCCTTGCCGTCGTAGTTGAACACGCGGGTCCCGGCGTCCTCGGCCACGGCGATGTTGAACGCGCCGGGCCTCCTGACCTTGTAGGTCGTCTCGCCATTGAGGGTCACGAGTTGGCCGTAGGCGTCCACCTCGTCGCGCTGCGTGGCCATCGTGACCTGGAAGTCGGTCAGGGTGCGCAGGAAGGCGCTCATCCTGGCGAGCGCCGCTGTGGATCCGGGTTCGACGACGCCCTTGGGCGCGGCGGCCGCAGCAGCGGGTTTCCTCTTCGCAGGAGCGGCTTTGGCCGCAGCCGGTGTGGACTGCGCCCAGGCGGCGAGCGGCGCGGCGACGGTCAGGGCGATGAGGCTTGCGCCAAGGCAAGCCGCCTTGACCAGTCGATGGGCAGGCATCTCGGCTCTCCGGTCGAAGTCTCAACTCTGACTGTGATCCCCGCCGGCTGGCGCTGCGCTAATCTAGGTCAACCTACAGGCTACGGGGCCCTTCTCCCCGGCGTCCCGATCTGAACATTTTGGCTCAGCTGTGCCAGCTGCGGATGGAGCCGGCGGATTCGCCGCGGCGGGCGTACATCTTCAGCGGGCCCTCGTCCTGCCAACCGTAGACGAGGTCGGCGCCCAGCAGGCGGGCGAGACGGGCGTCCTCCTCGCCGCGCAGGAAACCGTCCGGGACGTTGTGGCGGTAGTCCTCCTGAGGCTGGATGTATTCGCGGCAGAAGTAACAGGAGAGATTGACGCGAAGTCCCGGGACCTTGCGCGGGAACGAGCCGTGCCAGGTGTTCCCGTGCCAGACGATGGCCGATCCGGCCGGAACCTCGATGGGGATCACGTGCCCGTACCGGCGTTCGCCGTCGAGCCCGACCTCCCAACGCGTGGGCTGGCGCGCATGCCGGTGGCTGCCCGGCACCATGGCCAGGGCGCCCTTCTCCTCGGTGTAGTCGGTCAGGGCGAAGTTGCAGTTGGCCACCTGGGAGTAAGGCGTGAAGGGATCAGGCGCGCCATTGCCGGTGTCGCTGTGCAGCAACAGGCCGTTCCCGCCCGGTCCCTTCAGGTGCGAGCCCATGCTGGAAAGGACGCAGTGATTGCCCAGCAGATAGGAGATCAGGGCCAGCGGGCCGGGCGACATCAGGACCTCGCGGAAGATCGGGTCCTTGAACAGCAGGAAGGGGATGAACTGCAGGTCGGCGTAGTCGGTCTCGTTCTCGAGATCGAGCCGGCGCCCGAGTCTCTGCTCGGAGATCTCCAGTATGGCGTTGCGCGCCGCAGCCGTCTGGCGGGGAGTCAGGGCGCCTTCGATGACGGTGAAGCCAAAGGCTTCCAGTTCAGCCAGGTTCGTCTCGAGGCCTCGCGCGCGCACCTCGCGATAGATGTCGTTCAGGTCGGGCGTGGCCGTCCACTCGCCGATGTCCATGGCGCGTCTCTCTCCCTCTTTCGGGCAACGATAGCGCCGGCTCAGGCCTTCAGGAACTCGATGATCGCGCGATTGGCCTCGCGGTCCTGCAGCATGAACATGTGGCCGCCTTCGAAGAAGCGAAGCTGCGCGCCCGGAATGCGCCCAGCCATCTTCTCCTGGGAGGCCGGCAGGGCGACACCGTCATAGCGGCCAGCGGCGATCAGGACCGGGCATGCGATTGCGTCGAGCCTGTTCCATGTGTCGTGCTTCGCCCGCGCCTCGATCTGACGGTGCGCGCCTTCCCGGTGACCCGGCTCGTCCGCATACGGATCGACCGAACTCATGGCGAGCATCTCGGCGTACAGGGCGGGATTGGCGGCCGCCCACGCCGTGTCGCGCCGGGTGTCCGAAAACGGAATCAGATGACGGGCGCGCGCCTCGCCCTCGAGGTGACCGATCTCGTGGAAGGGAAAGGAGGAGCCGCCTGCGCCGCCTGGCGAGGTGCAGGCGAGGACCAGGCGCTCTACGCGCCCCGGATGGCGCAGGGCCAGCTCCTGGGCCACCATCCCTCCGAAGGAGACCCCGATCACCCGCGCCGTCGGCCATCCGACATGGTCGAGCAGCGCCGCCGCATCGTCGGCGTACCGCGCCATCGAATAGGGGACGTCCGGCTTTGACGAACGTCCCAGGCCGCGCTGGTCATAGGCGAGCAGGTCGAACGCGCGTGGATACGGCCCCTCGAGGACATTTGGCCGCACGCGCAGATCGCCGCCGGTTCCGGAAATGAAAAGCAGCCGCTCACCCTCCCCCGCGCGCTCGAACCAGAGCTCCAAGTCGGCGATGGGGGCGTAGGGCATGCGCCCAAGATTGCCGCATAGATGGGCGCCGACCAACCTCCTTCTTGTGCAGCCACGCTAATGGCCTCTTGCACAATGGCCGGGACGCCACCTAAACCCGCGCGGTTTCAATTTCGACATTCGGCGGCCCACCTGATCGCCTAAGGGGGCCCCGCGCCGTGAGCGGCTGCGCCGCTTGGCGTGATCGTAGGCCACTGGACCGTTTCGCACCTGCGAGACATTCGAAACGATTCTTCAAGGGGCACTCGACCCGATGGCCGCACGTCGGCGGTTTCGCTGGACCTTCCTCGTGCTTGGCGTCCTCGCGATCGCCCTGGCGCTGTTCGCCATCTTCCATAAGAAGAAGGCTCCGCCCCCGCCGCCGCCGCGCGTGCCGGTGAACGTGGCTCAGGTGATCGTGCAGGACGTGCCGGTCAGCATCAACGCCCTGGGCGCCGCCCAGGCCTGGTATAGCGACACCATCGTCGCCCAGGTCTCCGGCCTGATCCTGCGCACGCCTTTCAAGGAAGGTGATCATGTCCGCGCGGGCCAGCTGCTGGCCCAGGTCGACCCGGCGCCCTATCAGGCGGCCCTAACCCAGACGCAGGGATCCCTGCGGCGTGACGAGGCCCTGCTGGCGGAGGCCAAGATGGATCTCGCCCGCTACCAGGTCCTGGCGGCCCAGAACTCGATTGCCCGCCAGACCTATGAAGACCAGCAGGCGGTGGTGAAGCAGGACGAAGGGATCGTTCAGCTCGACCAAGGCGCCGTGGCCGCCGCCCAGGTAAACCTCACGCGTTGCCGGATCACCTCGCCGATCTCCGGCCGCGTCGGTGTGCGCCTGGTGGACCCGGGCAACCTGGTCGGCTCAGGCACGTCAACCAGCAGCACCAACGGCGCAGCCTCGAGCGCCAGCACCACGGCAGGGTCCACCGCCGGCGGGACCAGCAGCGCGGCCGGAACGACCGGCAGCATCACCGGTGGCACCACCGGCGGTTCGGGCATCGCCGTGGTCAATCAGCTGCAGCCGATCGCCATCACCTTCACGGTTCCCCAGCAGGACTTCGCGAACCTGATGCAGGTGACCAACGGCTTGCGCAAGGCGCTGTCGACCCAGGCCTTCACGCAGGAAACCAATCAGCCGCTGGGCAGCGGAGAGCTGCAGATCGCCGACAACAAGGTCGATCCCGGCACCGGCACGGTCCAGCTCAAGGCCAAGTTCCCCAACGCGGATGAACGGATCTGGCCGGGCCAGTACGTGGATGTGAAGCTGACCCTGCAGACCCTGCCGCACGTCCCGAGCGTCCCGGCCTCGGCGATCAACCAAGGGCCGCAGGGGCCGTATGTCTACGTTGTCCAGAACGGCAAGGCTGTGCTTCGCCCTGTGAAGATCCTCACCACGCAGGGCGCCGTCGCCGTCGTTCAGAGCGGTCTCCAACCAGGGGAAACCGTCGTCACGGACGGCCAGATGACCCTGCGAAACGGTTCGCAGGTGCACATCCTGCCGGCGAGCAAGGCCCCGCCGGCGTCGGCGGCTCCCACCAACCCGACGAGCTGACGGCGGACGATTCCAGATGGCCGTGAGTATCTCAGCGCCGTTCATCCGCCGGCCGGTGGCGACTTCCCTGATCGCCATCGGGTTCCTGCTGGTGGGAATCGTCGCCTACATCGGCCTGCCCGTCGCCGCCCTGCCGCAGGTCGACTTCCCGACGCTGCAGATCACCGTCGGCCTGCCGGGGGCCAGTCCCGAAACCATGGCCTCCAATGTGGCGACCCCGCTGGAACGCCAGTTCGCCACCGTCCAGGGCCTGAGCCAGATGACCTCGGTCAGTTCCCTGGGCTCGACCAGCATCACCCTGCAATTCCAGCTGAGTCGCAACATCGACGCGGCCGGCCAGGACGTCCTGGCGGCGATCAACGCCGCCGGCGGCCAGTTGCCGACCAACCTTCCGGCTCCGCCCTTCATCCGCAAAGTAAACCCGGCCGACGCGCCGATCATGATCATCTCTCTGCGGTCGGACACCTTGCCGATCCAGACCGTCAACGACTACGCAGACAACATCCTCTCGCAGCACCTGACGACGATCGACGGCGTCGGACTGGTCTCCATCGGCGGTCAGCAGAAGCCGGCGATCCGCATCCGCCTCGATCCGAAGAAGATCGGCGAGATGGGCCTGCAGATGGACAACATCCGCACCACAATCCTCAACCAGACCGTCAACGCCCCGAAAGGGGCGATCAACGGGCCGCGCCAGAACCTCACCGTCTATGCGAACGACCAGATCTTCGACCCGTCGATCTGGAACAACCTCGTCATCGGCTACAACAAGACGACTGGCGGCGCGATCACGGTGAAGGATGTCGGTAACGCGAAGGCCGACGTCGAAAATAACCAGATCGGCGCGTGGCTTTTCCCTGGTCGGGCCAATCCCGACAAGAGCCTCACCGGCGGGCGGGCCATCCTGCTGATCATCTTCAAGACGCCGGGCGCCAACGTCATCAAGACGGTGGACGCCATCAAGAAGGCGCTTCCGGGCCTGAAGGCCAACATACCCCCCGCGATCGACGTGCAGATCGTCGCCGACCGGACCCAGACCATCCGAGCGGCGGTGAAGGACGTCGAGACCACCCTCCTCATCACCATCGTCCTGGTGGTGGGGGTGATCTTCCTGTTCCTGCGGGACTTGCGGGCGACGATCATACCCAGCGTCATCATCCCGCTCGCCCTCCTGGCGACGGCTGGGGTGATGCTGCCCCTGCACTTCAGCCTCGATAACCTCTCGCTGATGGCCCTATCGATCGCCGTCGGCTTCGTGGTGGACGACGCCATCGTGATGGAAGAGGTGATCTGGCAGAAGATCGAGCACGGCATGGCCCCGTTCGAGGCCGCCCTCGCCGGCGCCGGCGAAATCAACTTCACCATCCTGTCGATCTCCATCTCGCTGGTGGCGGTGTTCACCCCGCTGATGTTCATGGGCGGTGTCGTCGGCCGTCTGATGAGCGAGTTCGCGTTCACCCTTAGCGCGGCGGTGGTGCTGTCGATCTTCCTGTCGCTGACCGTCACTCCGATGTTGTGCAGCCGGTTCCTCCGGCGCCCCGGACCGCCCCGCGATCCGTTCACCAAGGGGCTGGAGCGCGGCTTCCTCGCCATCGAGCGGGGTTATGCGCGGGGTCTCGACTTCGTTCTGCGCCACATGCGCATCACCCTGGCGGTGTTCCTCGCCACAATGGCCCTGGCGGTCTACCTCTACGCGACGACGCCCACCGGCTTCTTCCCCCAGCAGGACACCGGCTTCCTCAGCGGGGTCGTGCTGACTTCGCAGGACGCCTCGATCACGAAGCTTGGGACCAAGGTGCAGCAAGTCGCCGACGTCATCCGCAACGACCCCGCCGTGGAGGCCGTGGCCTTCTTCGCCGGCAACGGCGGCGCCAACCAGGCCAACATCAGTATCACGCTCAAGCCGCAGGACGAGGGCCGCAAGACCAACGCCACGGGCGTCATCGCCCGGCTACGACCCAAGCTCAACCAGCTCGTGGGCGTGCAGACCTTCCTCCAGGCCAACCAGGACATCAACGTCGGCGGCCGAGCGGGCCAGGCCCAGTACCAGTACACCCTCTCGGACTCCGATCTCACCGAACTCAACACGTGGGCGCCGAAGCTGCTGCAGGCTTTACGGCAGATCCCGCAGCTGAAGGACGTGAGTTCCGACCAGCAATCCAACGCAGGCGCCGTGAACCTCGTGATCGATCGCGACGCCGCCGCACGTTTCGGAATCATGCCGGCCGACATCGACAACGCGATCTATAACTCGATCGGCCAGCGCGAGGTGACCCAGTACTTCACCCAGCTCAATGCCTACCACGTGGTTCTTGAGGCCCCGCCGGCGATGCAGGCCGATCCCAACCTGTTCAAGTCGGTCTACATCCTCTCGCCGATCACCGGTAAGACCGTGCCCCTGTCGCTGTTCGTCAAGGTGAACACCAACAGCGTCAACAGCCTGACGGTCAGCCACCAGGGCCAGTTTCCCGCGGCGACGCTGTCGTTCAACCTTGGGCCGGGCGTCTCTCTCGGCGAGGCCACCCAACTGGTGCAGAAGGCGCGCGACAATCTCGGCGCGCCCGTGACGCTCACCGGCTCCTTCCAGGGCACCGCCCAGGCCTTCCAGCAGTCGCTCTCCACCGAGCCCCTGCTGATCGGCGCGGCGCTGATCGCCGTCTATGTGATCCTGGGGATTCTCTACGAAAGCTACATCCACCCCCTGACCATCCTCTCCACGCTGCCATCGGCCGGGGTGGGGGCGATTCTCGCCCTGCGCCTGGCCGGCCAGGATCTCAACGTCATCGGCATCATCGCCATCATCCTTCTGATCGGGATCGTGAAGAAGAACGGCATCATGATCGTCGACGTGGCCCTGCGCCTGGAGCGCGAGCACGGCATGGGACCAATGGAGGCGGCGCGCGAGGCCTCGCACCAGAGGTTGCGACCGATCCTGATGACCACCGCCGCGGCCATGCTTGGCGGCGTGCCGATGATCCTGTTCCAGGGGACTGGCTCGGAGTTCCGCCAGCCCCTCGGCTACGCCATCGTCGGCGGTCTCCTGGTCTCGCAGGTGCTGACCCTGTTCACCACCCCGGTGATCTACATCTACCTCGATCGCCTGCGCGGCGGACGGCGTGGGCCGGAAGCCTCCGGCTCGACGGCCCTCGTGCCTTCCGGCGGACATCCGGTCGTCCCCTTCGAGGGACCCAGCGAAGAGCCGGCGTAAGGAGGGACCGACGGTCACGGGGTAACCAACGAAATCGTCAGATGTCGCTTAGACTCTCCGATCGAAGTTGAAGGTCTATAGCTATTCCCTTCACCCCTCGCGGGAGAAGGACTGTATAAGTTCACGAAAATACTGCAGGCGACGCTCCGTCCTTCGGCCGCCTTGCGCGCCAGCCTCAGACCTCTAATCCTCACTCCATCAAACAGGGGGAATCGCTCATGCGATCGGGGATGATGGCGGCGGCATTGATCGCCACGGTGCTGGCAGGGTCAGCCAACGCTGCGCCGGACGAGGCGGCGTTGAAGGCGAGGGTCGACAAGGTCCTCGCGCGCACGCCTCTGATCGACGGGCACAACGATCTCCCGTGGGAGATCCGCACCCGCTTCGCCTCACGGCTCGAGACGATCGATCTGGCCAGGGACACATCGGGCCTGCCCCACCCTGACGGCCCTCCCCTGATGACCGACATCCCGCGCCTGCGCACAGGCCATGTCGGCGGCCAGTTCTGGTCGGTGTGGGTGCCCGCGAACTTCACCGGACCCCAGGCGGTGGAGATGACCATCGAGCAGATCGATCTCGTCAAGCGCATGGCCGCCGCCTATCCGGACGTCTTCGAAATGGCCTACACGGCCCAGGACGTCGAACGGATCCACCGGGCGGGAAAGATCGCCTGCATGATCGGCATCGAGGGCGGCCACCAGATCGACGCCGACCTGGCGGTCTTGCGCCAGATGTACGAGTTGGGCGCACGCTACATGACGCTGACCCACACCCTGGACACGCCCTGGGCCGACTCGGCCACAGACAACCCGGCGCATCACGGCCTCACGACCTTCGGAAAGGACGTGGTGCTGGAAATGAACCGGCTGGGCATGCTGGTCGACCTGAGCCACGTCTCGCCCGACACCATGCGCGCAGCCCTGGCGGTG
Organism: Caulobacteraceae bacterium; assembly: GCA_035483335.1. Taxonomy (GTDB): domain Bacteria; phylum Pseudomonadota; class Alphaproteobacteria; order Caulobacterales; family Caulobacteraceae; genus Acaudatibacter. The sequence continues at coordinate 8,523 of DATHPX010000273.1, forward strand.
GCGAAGGCGCCGGTGATCTTCTCGCACTCCGGGGCGCGGGCCCTGGACGACCACCCGCGCGACGTGCCCGACGACGTGCTTGCCCTGGTGGCGAAGAACGGCGGGGTGGTCATGGCCAACTTCAATCCGGGCTATGTCACCGGCGCCCGTGCGGCCTGGGACGCCGACCGCGCCGCCGAGCGCGCGCGCTACAACAGCCCGCCCTATGCGGGCCTCTACATCGGCCAGCCCGAGCGCGCGCAGGCGGCCATGGACGCCTGGCTGAAGGCGCATCCCGCCCCGCCGGTCACGGTCTCGGACGTCGCCGACCACATCGAGCACATCCGCAAGGTCGCCGGTGTCGACCACGTGGGCCTGGGCTCTGATTTCGACGGCATCGACTACACGCCACAGGGCCTCGACGGCGTGGACAAGTTCCCGGCCGTGCTCGTCGAATTGGCGCGACGCGGGTGGAGCGACGAGGACCTCGCCAAGGTCGCCGGCGGCAACGTCCTGCGCGTGATGTCCGAGGCGCAGGCCGTGGCCCGTCAGCTGCAAACTACGGAGAAGCCCTCCGAAGCGACCCTCGCCGTCGACACGGCGCCCGCCCCCTGATTGGCGTCTCGCGCCAAGTGTCTAAGGTGTCCCCTTCGAAGCATGTCTCCGGAGGCGTCTTGACCGCATCCATTCTTCGAATCGCCTTGTGCGCCCTCGGCGCGCTCGCCTGCTCCCTTGGAGGCGCGCAGGCGCAGGAACCAGCGTCGTCGGAAGGGCGGATCGTTCTCCCCGCCAACGTCACGCCCGATAGCTACCGCGTCGAAATCACCCCCGACGCCAAGGCCCTGACCTTCACCGGGCGCGCGCAGATCGACATCACCGTGCGCGCGCCCACCGACACGATCATCCTCAACGACGCCGATATCGCGATCGACAGCGCAAAGCTGGAGGGCGAGGCGCCTCCACGTGGGGTCACCTATGACCAGGCGGCGCAGACGGCGAGTTTCGCCCTTCGCCGAGCGATCACGGCCGGCCCGCACGTCCTCACCCTGACCTACCACGGCAAGATCTATCAGCAGGCCTCCGGCCTCTTCGCCCTCGACTACGTCACGCCGCAGGGACCCAAGCGGGCCCTGTTCACCCAGTTCGAGAACTCCGACGCCCGCCGCCTCGTCCCAAGCTGGGACGAGCCGGCCCGCAAGGCGACCTTCGAGCTGAGCGTGATCGCCCCGGCGGACGAGATGGCGGTGTCCAACATGCCCGTCGCTTCGACCGAGACCCTGCCGCACGGTCTCCAGCGCGTGACGTTCCAAACGACGCCGAAGATGTCGTCCTACCTGCTGTTCCTCGCGGTGGGCGACTTCGAGCGCATTCACCGCGTGGTGGACGGCGTGGATCTCGGGGTCGTGGTCAAGCGCGGCGACACCGCCCAGGCGCAGTACGCCCTGGACGTCGAGTCGCAGATCCTGCCCTGGTACAACAACTACTTCGGCGTTCGCTTTCCCCTGCCCAAGCTCGACCTGATCGCCGGCCCGGGCCAGAGCCAGTTCTTCAGCGCGATGGAGAACTGGGGCGCGATCTTCTCCTTCGAGCGCGAGTTGCTGATCGACCCGCGCCTATCGACCGAGGCCGACCGCCAGGCCGTCTACATCGTCACGGCGCACGAGATGGCGCACCAATGGTTCGGCGATCTGGTCACCATGGCCTGGTGGGACGACCTCTGGCTCAACGAGGGCTTCGCCTCGTGGATGGAGGTCAAGGTCACTGACCACTTCCATCCCGAATGGAAGGTCTGGCTGCAGTCCCTGATCGCCAAGCAAGGGGTGATGCAGCAGGACGCGCGCGAGGGCACGCACCCGATCATCACTCCCGTCCGCGATATCCTCGAGGCCTCCGGCGACTTCGACAACATCACCTATTCGAAGGGCCAGGCGGTGATCCGCATGCTGGAGGCCTATGTCGGCGAGGACGCCTGGCGCTCGGGCGTGCGCCGCTACATTCGCGACCACGCCTATGGCAACTCGAGTTCCGACGACCTGTGGGTCGCGATGGATGAGGGCGCGGCGCGGCCGATCACCCAGATCGCCCACGACTTCACCCTCCAGGCGGGCGTGCCCCTGATCACCGAGGCCGCTTCAGCCTGCGAAGGCGGTCGCACCCGGCTCTCTCTCGTCCAAGGCCATTTCGCCATCGATGCGGACTCGACCCACTCGACCGAATGGCGCGTGCCGGTCACCGCGGCTGCACTTGGGGGCGCCCCAAACGGTGCGGTGATCGAAGGCGCGTCGCCTCAGTCGATGACCGTCGCCGGCTGTGGGCCCACGATCATCAACGCCGATCAGACGGGCTACTTCCGCACGGCCTACTCGCCCGAGGGCCTAAGCACGCTCACGCGGCGGCTGCCGGAGCTCAGCCCCTATGACCAGTTGGGCGTCTATAACGACACGGCTACGCTCGCCTATGTCGGCCGCGAACCCATCGCAGCCTTCCTGCAGATGACCGTCCGCTTCGGTCAGATCTCGCCCGACCCGGTGGTGATGAGCGCGATCGTGAACCGCCTCTCGGGCCTGGACCGCATCTATCTGGGCCTGCCGGGCCAGGCGCGCTTCCGCGCCTTCGCCAGCCAGATCATCCAGCCGACCTACCAGCGTCTGGGTTGGGACAAGAAACCGGGAGAGAGCGACAACGACGGCCTTTTGCGAGCGACGACGCTCAGCGCCCTGGGCGACTTCGGCGACGCAGCCGTCGTGGCCGAGGCGCGCCGGCGCTTCGCCGCCTTCCTCGCAGATCCGACGAGCCTGGACGCTGCGAACCGGCGCACCGTGCTGGAGATCGTCGCCGTCCGCGCCGATGAAGCAACCTGGGGCCAGATACATACACTCGCCCAGACGGCGAAGACCCAGCTCGAGCGACGCGAGTATTACACCCTGCTGGGCCTGGCGGAGGACCCCGCCCTCGCCCAGCGCGCCCTGGACCTGGCCCTCTCCGGCGAGCCGGAAGTGACCACCGCGCCAGGCATGATCGCCGCGGTGTCGCAGCGCCATCCGCAGATGGCCTTCGAGTTCACTGTCGCCCATTGGGACCAGGCCTCAAAGTTCCTCGAGCCGACCACCCTAGCCGGCGCCGTCCCGAACCTCCTGGCCAGCGCCACCGATCCGGCCCTGATCCCTCGCCTCGACGCCTTCGCCGAGGCGCACATCCCCCCCGACGCGCGGCAGGACGTCCACAAGACCGAGGCGGCGATCCGCTATCTCGCCCGCGTTCGCGCCGAGCGCACACCCGAGATCGACGCCTGGCTGGCGGCGCACACGAAGTGACGGAAGAGCGGATTTTCCCCCACGACGTTTGGCGGCATGGAGGAAATCCGAAGGGCGCGAAACGTGAGAGGCCGAGAGTTCGGCTCGCCCCCTACTGCGGCGGCGGGTGCTGCTCCTTCTCGGGCGGGGCTTTCTCAGGCGGCCGCGCGGGGTGCTGGGCCTGGGGCGGAGGCCGCGGCGGCGCGGCTTGAGCCGGCGGTCGCTCTTGCGGACGCTGCGGCTGGCCTCCGCCAGGCGCGGGCTGTCGGTATCCCGCCGGAGGCTGGCCAGGAGGCCGTGCGCCGCCCTGGGGCGCCGGCGGCTGTCGAGAAGGTTGCCCCGCTGGTGGCCGGACGGCCTGGGGCGGCCGCGCGGGTTCACTGGGCTGGCCCTGCTGGCCGCGAGGAGGCTGCGCGCCCGGCTGCGGCGGGGGGCGATTTCCTGGCGCGGCCGGACCGCCGGGCGGGCGGCCTCGGGGCGGCGGAGCTTGAAAGGCTCCGCCCGCCCGGGCGGCAGGAACCGCGCCAGGTCCAGTGAACTGGCGTGGGCGGACTGTGGCTGCGATCGGAGGGCGGCCCTGGTTTGCGCTGGCGCGCAGACTGGGCTCCTGACGCGCCATCGCCGCGTGCTGCGTCTGGATGGCCGTCGGAGGAATACGCGTCTGGCGCGCCGCGGCGAGCTGCTCGGACGTCGGCCGCGCCTGCACGCCGCCGGGACCACCGTTAAAGGCGACCCGCGGACCGGCCTGCGCCTGGACGGGTCGTTGATAGACGTTGGTGATGTTCACGTTGCGGACGTTGTTCACCACACTGTTGTAGTAGAAGGAGTTCCCTCTCCAGTAACCGCCCTCGTACCCGGAACCACCATAACCGAAGCCGTAATTGACGCCGCCGTAAAAGCCTACAACCGGCCCCCAATAGCCCGGAATGAAACCGTAACGGCCAGCAGACCAGCCCCAGAAACCTGGGGTCCACAGCAGGCCGGGCGCCGGCGGCAGGACCCAGGTCCCCGGGACCCAGTAGTAGTCGCCGTAACTGTCGTCCCACGCCCAGTAGCCCGGCGTCCACATGTAGCCCGGCGCGGGAATAGCGGGCTGGTCATAGTACGGTATCGGCGGCGGCGGGGTGTCGGCAAAGATGCTGAACTGTATTCCGAACAGCTGGGCGTGGGCCGCAGGCGTCATCATGGGGCCTATGCCCAGCGCCAGAGCGAGCGCCGCTGAAGCGCCGAACCACTTTCGCGTATTCATCGCGGAACGCCTCCTTTGTTTCCATCAGCGGCCTTTCCAACGGCCGCCGAGGTATCAAGGGTGCAATTTTCGGGATGAATACGGAATGAACTTGAAACAATGGGCGGGCGCGCGACGCGATCTGCGAAGCGGCGCCCGTCCGGAGTCAGGCCGTCCTGGCCAGAGGCGCCGCACGCACGGCGCGCGCCACGCGATGAGCGACGACCGGCCCGTTATGGGCCTCCAGCGTGGTCTGAAGGAGTGTCATCCCCTTGGCGAGAAGGGCGGCGCGGATCGAAACGTCGTCCTCCGCGCGGCCCAGGGCGGCGACGAGGACACCCCCGTCCTTCAGGAGCTTGACCGTTCGCGCCGTGAGGGCGCCGAGGGCTTCAGGCGGCCCTGTGAGGATGAGCAGGTCGCTCGTCTCATCCGCGCCCGCGCAGGTCGCCTGCAGGGCGCATTCCACCCGCTCCCACCCCGCCCGACAGAGGGAGACCATGACATCGAGGCTGCCGGAGCCCGCCACGCTCACCGCCTGCCCGGGGCGAACGCCAAGAAGTTGCAAAATATGTTCGCAATCAAACAAAGGAGGCTCTGCCACCTCAGGACTCGGATCGTCCATGGACATTGTCCGCAAGCGACGCCACGAGTACGGCGTCGAGGCTGGTCTACTCGGACGTCAGATATAAAATCCATATGGATAAGACGTCGCCAGGCGAAAACTCCGATCATACGAGTTCGGCTTTACGGGTTCTTTATTCGGCGGAGCCAAGACGTGGATTGAGGCGTAACGCCTCGCGGGGATAGTCATCGGCTCATGCCGCTATGCGCCGCCCCGATTGGCCTGGTTCCAAACTTTGGCCTCGTCCGTCCTCCAGCGCGGAAGCGGCTATGCGCGAGACGACGCTATGAAGCGGGCGAGCCGATCCTGCGACTGGATCATCCGCGCTGGATCCTCGCGCCGCGCGCCGGGTCGATCGAGACCGGCGACGGGCGCCGGTTCTTCGATCCTCTCCTGGACCTCATCGCCCACAGCGACAATCCGAACGTCCGGGTCAGCCCGGAACTCCTGGCCCTCATCGCCCGCCGCGACATCGCCCCCAACGAACCCCTTACCCGCAACTGGGGCCCTGGCGGTCAGCGAGACGTCGCCAACGAGGATCCGATGGCCCACGCGGCGTCCAAGCGGCGAGTGCCCGCCTGACGGCGGAGGCGGGCGCCTCAGCGCTCCGACATCGCCAGGATCGTCGACCACTCTTCGGGCGTGATCGGCGTGACCGAAAGGCGGAACTGGCGGAACATCCTCATCTCGGCCAGGGCGGGCTCCGCCCTCAGTTCGGTCAGGGTCACCGGCCGCGCCAGCGCGCGCGCCGGCGCGATCTCGACGGCGACATAGCGGCCGCTGGCGTCGGTGGGGTCAGGGAAGGCCTCGCGGGTCACCCGGGCTATGCCGGCAATGCAGAGGCCGGTCACCGAGTGGTAGAAGAAGGCTTCGTCGCCCACCCGCATGGACTTGAGGAAGATCGCCGCCTGGGCGTTGCGCACTCCGTCCCAGACCGTGCGTCCGTCGCGGATCAGGTCGTCGAAGCCGTATTTCGCAGGCTCCGATTTCATTAGCCAGTGGGCGTCGGCCAAGCTCGTCTCTCCCCGTGATCGTGTCGCGGCTTGTGTAGAGGCTTCGCGAGTCTCACAAAATCCCCGTCCCCGATGGCGGCGCGCTGGCGCCTAGCCCAAGCTCGCGCTGCATCGAGACGATGTCGACCCAGCGGCCGGCCTTGTAGCCGACCGCGTGGGTTACCCCGGACATCTCGAAGCCCTCCGCAGCATGCAGGGCGATCGAGGCCGCGTTGGCCGAATCGCCGATCACCGCCAGCATCTGGCGAATCCCAAGCGCCTCGCATCGCGCGATCAGCTCCCTGAGCAGAGAGCGGCCGACGCCGCGGCCCTGGCTGTCGGCGGCGACGTAGACGCTGTCCTCGACCGTGTAGCGGTAGGCGCTGCGCAACCGGAAAGGCGAGGCGTAGGCGTAGCCGAGCACGACGCCGCCCTCCTCCGCCGCCAGCCACGGCAGGCGTCGCAAGCTCACCTCCGCCATCCGCTGGGCCATTTCCTCGGCCGAGGGGGGCGTTTCCTCGAAGGTGCCGAAGCCATGCAGGACATGGTGCGCATAGATCGCGGCGATGGCGGGCGCGTCCGCGAGCGTGGCCTCGCGTAGGATCACGCCGCCCCCTCGCCCTGGATCGCCCAGATAGCGAACGCGTAGTCGAGGGCGATCTCGCGCAGGTGCTCGTAGCGGCCCGACGCGCCCCCGTGCCCGGCCTCCATATTGATCTTGAGCAGAACGGGGCGCCCGCTTGTGGTCGCCTCGCGCAGGCGCGCCGTCCACTTCTGCGGCTCCCACCAGGTCACCCGCGGGTCCGACAGCCCGCCGGTCGCCAGGATCGCTGGATATGGCCTGGGGGCGACATTCTCATAAGGGCTGTAGCTGGCGATTTCGTCGTAGGCCTGCGGGTCCTCGAGCGGGTTGCCCCACTCGGGCCATTCCGGCGGCGTGAGCGGCAGCGACAGGTCGCTCATCGTGTTGAGCACGTCCACGAAGGGCACCGCGGCGATGATCGCGCCCCACAGGTCCGGGCGCATGTTGGTGATCGCCCCCATCAGCATGCCGCCGGCAGAACCGCCATAGGCGGCGATCCGCCCGGCCCGCGTATAGCCCTGGCCGATCAAATATTCGGCGCAGGCGATGAAATCGGTGAAGGTGTTCTTCTTCTTCGAGCGGCGCCCATCGAGGAACCATCCCCATCCCTTGTCGGAGCCGCCGCGGATGTGGGTGCTGGCCCAGATCCAGCCGCGGTCGACCAGGCTCAGCCGCGTGACGGAGAAGGCCGCGGTCTCGGGGATCCCGTAGGCCCCGTAGCCGTAGAGCAGCAGCGGCGCCGAGCCGTCGAGCGGCGTCCCCTTCTTCATCAGGATGGTGATCGGGACCTGGGCGCCATCGGGCGCCGTCGCGTGCAGCCGCCGCGTCTCATAGGCCGAGGAATCATGCCCGGACGGCACCTCCTGGGTCTTCCGCAGGATCCGCTCGTGCGTGACCATGTCGTAGTCGAACCATTGCCGGGGCGTGGTCGGCGATTGGTAGACGAAGCGGGTGACCGTCGTGTCGTATTCGTAGCCACCGAGAAGATTGAGGGCATAGGCGCTCTCGTCGAAGGCGATCACGTGCTCATGGCCGGAGCGATCGGTGACCACCACCCGGTCGAGAGCATCCTCGCGCTCCTGGCGCACGAGATGGTCCCGGTAGGCGGCGAAACCGGCGATCAGGCGCCCGGCCTTGGGCGCAATCCAAGGCCGCCAACTGGCGCGCGCCGGGATCGGTTCGACGCTGGTCATCAGCTGGAAGTCCACCGCCCCGTCGACATTGGCGCGCACCACCCAGCGGTCCGACCAGCGGTCGAGGTCGTAGCGAACGCTGGCCTCGCGCGGTTGGGCGACCACGGGATCGGCCAACGGATCGGAGGCAGGGATGAGCCAGACCTCGCTGGTCTCCTGGTTCGAGGCTTCGATCAGGACATGGCTGTGGTCCGAGGCGAGTCCGACGCCGAGGAACATGCCCTCGTCCTCTTCCTCGTAGACCAGGACGTCCTCACCGCCGCGCGCCGGGCGCCGGTAGACGCGAGCGGGCCGGGCATTGTCGTCGCGCCAGATCCAGAACAGCCAGCGCGAGTCCGGCGAAAAGCAGAAGTCGCCCGCCGCGCTCCTTGGCCCATCCGCCAGCCGCTCGCCGCTGGCGAGGTCGCGCACGATGATCTCGTGGTACTCCGAGCCCTGCTCGTCCACGGCCCAGGCGTAGAGACCGTGATCGGGCGCGTGGTGAGCGCCGTGGACGGCGTAGTAGGGCTTGCCCTTCGACTCGACCTCCTCGTCGAGTAGCACCTCCTCGGGGTGCTCCGCGCCGCGCGGACGGCGCAGGTGGAGCGGATGCTGGGCGCCGGTGTCGTAGCGGCTGAGGTAATCGAAAGGCCCGTCCGGGGTGGGAACCGAAGCCTCGTCCGGCTTGATCCGCCCCTTCATCTCCTCGAACAGCCGCGCCTGCAGCTCCTCGGTGGAGGCCAGCACCGCCTTCACATAGGCGTTCTCCTCCACCAGGTGCTCGCGCACCTCGGCCTTCACCACCGAGGGATCGCGCAGCACCGCCTGCCAGTTGTCGTCCTTCATCCAGGCGTAGTCGTCCACGCGGACGCGGCCGAGCTGTTCGATGCGGACGGGGTCTTTGCGCGGACGAGGCGGAGAGGGCGCGGTCATGACCGCCCTCTTACCGCCAGCCGTGGTTGAAGCTCACGCTGATTCTGGGGGTTCAACGCGTCCGCCGACCACCGCGGCCACATGGCTCATGGCGCCGCGGGCGCTCCGGCCACCTCGGCGTCGACACAGGTGTGTGGGGCGTTCACCGGGTTGCAGCGCGCCGGCGCGTGGCCGGGGAGGCTGACCGAATAGTTCGTCCAGCGCGAGGGTTCGTACCAGGGATAGTCCGTGCTGACGATCTGCGCGCCACTGCCCAGCGCCTTGTCCCGCTGCGTCGTGTCGCCGGAGCGCCCCTCCTTGGTGTCGGCGTCGGAACGCGTTCGCACCAGATAGCCGCGCTTGACCAGGTCGGCGATGACGTCCGGCGCGCCTTCGTTCTCTTCCACGAAAGCCGCATCCGGCTGACCCGGCGTGGCGTTGGTGAAGAGCACGCGCCCGGCGAGCGAGGGATGGCCGGCGCGGTAGGTCTCGGTGACGTTCTGCTGGTCGAGGAGGAAGACGACCTTGCCGCGGGCGGACCTGAGCGTCGGCCAGCCGCCGTGAAGGACAGCCTCCTCGAGCGTCGCGTGGCGACCACGCACCTGGTCGGGCGTGATCAACTCGCCTGCGGGAAACACCGAGCGGATCTCCGCATCCAGCGCGTCCAGCGTCTCAGCGGTGAAGGGCTCGGGGGCGGCCATCCCGGGCACGCCCGGTATCGGCGGCTGGGTCTTGGTTTCCACCAGCACGAAGATCGGCACGTGGCGTGGATGCGCCCGAGACCAGGCGCGGATGGCGCTCAGGCAGGCGGTGAACGGCTGGCAATTGCTGACGTAGTCGATGTCCTGGACATGCATCACTTTGAAGCCGGGCTTCGACATCACGCCTTGCGGGTCGAAGGCCGCGAGGCCGCCGGTGTTCAAGGTTGCGCCGAACGGACGGGCGAACCGCCCGCCCTTGGCGTCAGCATAGATATCGAGCTCGACCTGTCGGATGCCGTGGTCGAATTGCGCCGTAAGATCCCTATGGCTGTAGTCCAGGCCGTCGAAGGCCTTGGGGTTGGTCGCCTGCAATAGCTTGGCGACCCCGGGCGTCAGGCCGGCGTGATAGCTGTTATGGGTGCCGATCACCTGAATCTGGTTGATGCGGAGGTCGGCGTCCGACGCCGCAATCGCGGAAAGAGCGCTCGCGGCGGCGAGGCAGAAGCCCGCGCCCCCAGCGAGGCAGGAACGGGACCGGTTCATCTGATCTCCTGGGATGGCGGACGCGGGCTCGGCGTCAGGTGGGGCTCTAGCGGCGAAGTGTGACGGGACCGTCGCTACGATCCGCGGGCGATCTTGCCGCCGGGAGCGGACACCATCATCCTCACTATCGCTTCGGTCACCTTGGGTTCGAGCCCTTCGGTATGGCCCTTGTCCATCCGCTCCACGTCAGCGACCAGCCGCCCGTTCCGGCAACCGGGGTAGACCCAGACCTCGGCCGTTCCCGGACGCGCCTTCATGCCCCACACGGGATAGCCCTGCCGCTGGTAGTCCCAGACATAGCCTGGCTTGTCATCGACGATATCGGCTTTCCTGACACGCGGGCCGCAGCCGAGCGCCTCGGCCCAGGCTGAGGTCGACTGCAGGTCGGTGATCTCGTGTTCGCCGGTCTCATAGATGTGCGAGAACTCGCAGGCCGGCAGGGCGCCGGCGCTCATCGGGATCGCCCGGGGCTCGGGGGGCGAACCGTCGGCCTTGGGGGGTCCAAAGCGCGGGTTCATATGCGAGCCGCCCAGGCGGCCGCCGGACAGGCTGAGGAAGCCGTCCACCTTGTCCGCGAAGAAGGGCGTGCAAACGATCCGGTTGGAGGTGATGCCGCCCTGACTGTGGCCCGCCAGCCAGAACGACCTGATGTTTTCGCGGCCAAAGGCGGCGATGACCATCTCTGTGATGTCTTGCAGGTGAGCGTCGTCGGCGTCGGCCACCCACACGCGCACGCCAGGCTGGCCGGGCGCGCGGACCGGGCTGGTCGCGGCCGTCGGCGTCGCCACGACCAGGCGATAGCGGTTCTTGTAGTCGATCGCGGGAAAGTAGTGCCGTTGCCAGTTGCCGATCGAGCCGGCGCCATGGATGTTCAGGATGAAGACCACCTTGTCGCCCGGCTTCAGGTCGCAGGGATAGTCGAGGAAGAACTTGCGCCCGGTCTTTGGATCGGTGGCCGCGCCCAGTTCCGCCAGCGCCCCGGAAGTCGCGCATGCCTCTCCCGCGCATCGCGCCGGCCCGGCAGCTGTGCAGGCGACGCCCAGAACGTCCTTGGCCTGCGCCCCGCCGCACCATGCCGCCACCAAACCGGCCATCGCCAGCGCCGCCGCCAGAACTCGCCGCATCGATCCCTCCCGAGAGTTCCGGGACTCAACAGCCCGGGCGCCCCTTATCGCCGGTTCCGGTGGCCATACAACAACGTGCGTCGTGCGCCGCCCGGCCCTGGATGATCGTCCCCTACCTCCAGGCATAGTTGAAACTCACGCTGATTCTGGGGGTCTTGGCGCTTCCGGCGACGACCTCGTGGCGTAGCCAGCTCTCCCACATCAGCACCGCGCCCGCCTCAGGCTGGACCGTGACGAAGGTTCGGAGGGTGTCGGGCGCATCGTCTTTGCGCGGCGGCGCGGCCATCATCAGCGGCAGGCGCGGATCCTCCAGGCGCAGGCCCCCGGCCCCGGGCGGGACGGCGACGTAGTAGGTCCCGGAGATCACGCTGTGGGGATGGACGTGCCCCGAGTGCGTCGCGCCGGGTCGCAGGACGTTTGCCCACAGGCTGTCGAGGACGAGCCGGCCGCGCGGGCCGAGGTCGAGAGCGAGTTCGGCGGCAAAGGCGGTGGCGCGCCGGTCGAGGCGCCGCTTGAGGTCGGCGAAGGCGCTCGCTCGCTGCGGCAGGTCGTCGAGCGAGGCGTAGGAGGTGTAGCCGCTGTAGTTGTTCTTGCGGCACCAGGCCCGGCCCGCCCGGTCCTCCTCGGCCAGCATCCGGCAGGCGTCCGCAAGGTCGGAATTGAGAGCCTCGAACCCACGCTCGGCGGCGAGGGAGGCCTCATAGAGACGGGTGACGAAGAGTTCGCGCACGGTCATCGGCGAACGGCATGAGGGTGAGGATGGGCGTAACGCAAGAGGGCTGTTGGACGGCGCCCGCGACGAGGCCTCGATGCGGACTGGGACGCATCCGACCCACGATGTTCCGGTGGTCCGACCGCATATGTGCTATGACGCACACTAAGCCTGAGCGCCACACTGTGGCGAGCGCCACGCTGTGACGAACTCCAAGGTCGGCGAGGAGTAGAGGTCATGCGTGTTTCTGGTCATCTCGCAAGGCAACCTTTAGGCTTAGGTCCCCGCGGGAGGGTCCTGGCGCTCGCCGTCGTGTTCGCGTCGGCGGCGGGGACCGCTCACGCGGCCCTGCCGTCGGCGGTGTCGTACGAATATATCGGCTTGAACTTTGCCGAGAACATCCAGACCAGCAGCACGATTGGAACCCTGAACTACGACGGCGATCCAGGCTGCGGCGGAGTTTGCACACTCACAACTGCGCTCGGAGCGGATCCCAGCGAAACCATTCATGTTGACGAGGTCGTCTTCGAAGGCACAAGCGGCGGCAGCGTCGACGCCCAGCTCGGCTACTACTTCGAGGTTCCAGGTTCGGGCGTCACGACGGTCAATCTTCACTCCGGCGAGTCCCTCACCTCAGCGGGGAATAGTGAATCCCAGGCTTACATCGCGGTAGGGCCTGCCGGCGTCGACTATAGCTCCTTAAGCAATTTCCAGAGCTACTTGTTTCAGGACACAGATTGCGACAAGACTTGCAGTATCGGGGTCGCCAACTACACCGCACCCAAGCCTCTTCCGGCGGACGAGCCGCTGACGATAACCAAAGGTGAGCTCTATTTTCTCGAGGAGTGGGTCCATGTCAGCCCGCAGCCGAGTGGCGTACAAGTGACCGACTTTGCCGACCCCACGATCACCACCATGCACGGAACTTCCATCCTCTTCAGCCCGGGTGTCCTCAGTGGCATTCCAGAGCCATCCAGCTGGCTCATGATGCTCATCGGCGTCGGTGGCCTTGGCGCCGCAATGCGTGCACGCCGTGCGCGACAGGCCTGTCGCATTTGACCGGGCCGGGCTCCTGAGCCAAGCTTGGCGCCCTGGCTCCGACACGGAGGCTTGATGCCAGAGATTGCCGTCGCCTGAAGCCGCACCGGGCTTAGCCCTGCGGCTCGATGTTCCGACTGATCGCGCGAGCTGACGCTTCGCGGTCGCGAAACTGCGACCCCAATCTCATGAGCCAAGTCCTTGAACATCTCCAAACCGCAGCAGCGCATCCTGCACGCGCTCGCCCAGGGCGGCCATATCCAGCATCATCGTGACGACCGCGGCCGCCTGGCGAAGGTCGACTGCCTGACCCGAGACGGCTGGCGAATGTCGACCTGCGATCTGGCCCTCTTCCGCAAGCTCAGGACCCGCGGCTGGATCGCCTCCAGAGCCGGCGGGCCCTACCACATCACCCGCGACGGGCTCGCCGCCGTCCGAGCCCAGGGGGACAACCGATGAGGCCGCCAGTGAGTTGGAAGCCGCGCCGAGGCGAACTGGCCGACGTTGTGGCCGTCGCCGCCCTCTATCGGCGCACGGCGGGCCGGGAGTGGGATTTCCTCTATCCGCACACGCCTGAAGAAGACCTCTCCCACTTCGGCAAGTCCTTCCACCGCGGGGTGGTCTGGGTGGTCGACGTCGAGGGGGTGGTCGCCGGTTTCTGCGCCGTTCGGCGCGGCTGGATCGACCACCTCTATGTCGATCACGCCTTCCACGGGCGCGGGATCGGCCAGGCGCTCGTCACCCGCGCTCTCAAGGGGCGGCGGCGTGTGCGGCTGTGGACCTTCCAGGTGAACACGCGCTCACGGCGTTTCTATCGCCTGCAGGGGTTCGCCGAGATCCTCCAGACCGACGGCGCGGACAACGAGGAGAAGGAGCCAGACGTGCTGCTGGAGTGGCGGCGAAGCGAGAGGCTGTGAATCACATCGCGCTCCCTTCGGGACCGCCAGCGTCCTGAGCCTGTGAATTAACCTCATCTCCCCCAACTCCGTCATCGCCGGCCGTCGTCACCCCCGGCCTTGTGCCGGGGGGCCGGCGACCCATCGATCGTCTGTGCGAGCGT
>DATHPX010000274.1:0-17448 GCA_035483335.1 Caulobacteraceae bacterium
GAATTTCGGCTGCGATCATTCTGTCCCGGCGCGCCGCAGACGCCCGAGCCGTGGCCGCCCCCTCCCCCGCTTCGCGGTCCCCCTCCCCCGCTTCGCGGAGGAGGATCCAAATGAAGAAGGGCGCGGACCTGTGGTCCGCGCCCTTTGTGTTGTCTCGTCGCCCCGGAAGGCGCGCCTGCAGGATCAGGAGGCGTAGAATTCCACCACGAGGTTGGGTTCCATCTTCACCGGATAGGGAACTTCGGCCAGTTCGGGCCGGCGGACGAAGGTGGCGCTCATCGAGCGCGGGTCGACCTGGATGTAGTCGGGCACGTCACGCTCGGCGAGCTGCAGGGCCTCGAGCACAAGGGCCATGTTGCGCGAGCGCTCCCGCACCGTGATCACGTCCCCCGGCTTGACGCGATAGGACGCGATGTTCACGCGCTTGCCGTTCACCAGCACGTGGCCGTGGTTGACGAACTGACGCGCCGAAAACACGGTCGGGGTGAACTTGGCGCGGTAGACCACGGCGTCCAGTCGCGATTCCAGCAGCGCGATCAGGTTCTCGGAGCTGTTGCCCTTGCGGCGCGCCGCTTCCTGATAGGTGCGCGAGAACTGCTTCTCGGTCAGGTTGCCGTAGTAGCCCTTGAGCTTCTGCTTGGCGCGCAGCTGCAGGCCGAAGTCGGACACCTTGCTCTTGCGGCGCTGGCCATGCTGGCCCGGGCCATAGGCCCGCTGGTTGATCGGCGACTTGGGCCGGCCCCAGATGTTCTCGCCCATCCGGCGGTCGAGCTTGTACTTCGCCGAAATACGCTTCGACATTCAGGTCTCTTCCATTCTCGATGCGGTCCGGCGCCTCGCATCAGCGGAGGCGCGATCTCAACGGCGGCGCTCGCATCACCCGTCATAGCAGTCGCGTCCCGTCCGGCGGACCGGCGGGAGCGAAGGGGCGGCATATGACCGGTGAGGGAACCTGAGTCAATCTTCCGCCGAATCTCCCCTGCCGGTCGCGGCCGCGCGGGCCGCCGCGATCTTGGCCAGCACCTTTCCCCGACCGCGAGAGAGGGCCGTCACGACCCCGCGAAGCGTGCGCACCTCCTGGTCGGTGAATCCGGCCTTTCCCAGGGCGGCGCGGAGATTGCGCACCATCGCCTCGCGCTTCTCCGGCGGATGGAAGAAACCCGAGGTGTCGAGCTCGGCTTCCAGCTGCTCATAGAGACCCATCAGGGCCTCGCCGGAGGCGCTCGGCGTCGGCGGCGGGAAGTTCTGCGGAGCGCGGTCGTCGAAGGTCATCCGCCATTCGTAGGCGTTGATGATGACCGCCTGACCGAGGTTCAGCGACCGGCGCGCCGGATCGACGGGAATGGTGATGATCCCCTGGCAGAGGGCCACGTCCGCTGTCTCCAGCCCGGCGCGCTCGCCACCGAACAGCAGGCCCGAGCGAGCCTCACCGCCCAGTCCCGCCAGTTTGGCCGCCGCCTCCCGTGGCGTCATCACCGGAAGGCCGGCTTCGCGCGGGCGGGCGGTGGTCGCCAGGACGAGGGTCAGATCGGCGATCGCATGGGGAAGGGTGTCGAAGACGCGCGCCGCCTCCAGGACCGACTCGGCGCCCGAGGCGGCTGGCCATGCGCGCGGCTGCGGCCAGCCATCGCGTGGCCGGACGAGGCGAAGGTCCGACAGGCCGAAGTTGGCCATCGCGCGCGCGACAGCGCCGATGTTCTCGGCCAGCTGAGGCGCGTCGAGGATCACGCACGGGGGGTGGGCTTTCATGCCGCCTCAATGAACGATCCTTGCCACACTTGGAACGGCGCCGAGATCACCCTAGTTTCGCCGGCCGAATGCGTCACACCCGCCGCCACTTCGTCGCGTCGTCGGCGGCCAGCCTCTGCGCCGCAGCGTGTTCTCGCCGCCCGGCCGCCCGCCCCGTCCCCAAGTTCGCCGATCCCTCCCGCCTGACCGAGGGCTGGCGCGTGCTCAACCTCCGCGCCCGCCCGGGGCTGATGAACATGGGCGTGATGGATCTCGGTCAGGGGCGCGTCTGGTACGCCGACGACATGGGGCACTATCCGCTCGGGTCGCTCGGCAACCTGCTGACGGCCGCCTGCGGCCTCTCACAGGTGGACGAAGGCAAGCTGCGCCTGAACGAGAAGCTGCAGGTTGCTCGCGACGATCTCGCTCCGCCGCCCGGCCTGGTGAACGCACAATTCGTGCATGAAACCGCCCCGCTGAACGCCCCGGTCGCCGACCTGATCGCCCTGGCGATCCAGCATGACGACAACACGGCCGCCGATTCGGTGCTGCGACGCATCGGAGGTCCAGGCGCGGTCACCTCGTGGCTCAAGGCCAGGGGCCTGGAGGGCCTGCGGCTCGACAGCTACAGCCGCCAACGGATCCCGGAAATTTTCGGGCTCGGGGGTTTCAGGCCGGAGTGGGCGGACGAGAGCGGTTTCGCGCGCGCCCTGGAGGGGATACCGCCGGCCGAGCGCGAGGAGGCGATGGATCGCTATCTCGCGGATTCGCGAGACACGGCGACTGTTCCCGGGATGATCGGGTTCCTGGACAAGCTTGCGAGCGGCCAGCTGCTGAGCGGCGATTCGACGCGCTTCCTCATGGCCCTGATGTCAGACCGGTCGGAGACCTCGCGCGACCTGATCGCAGGCCTGGCGCCCGGCTCGACCTTCGCTTCGGCTGGATATTCGAGCCACACCTCCCTCGGCCTGACGCCCGCGGACAACCGCGCCGGGATCGCCACCCTGCCGGATGGGCGGCGCCTGGCTATGGCGGTCTTCCTGGTCGGCTCGACGGCGACGGCGACCCAGCGGGCGCAGCTGATGGCTGACGCCGCTCGCCTCTTGGCGACGGCGGGCTGAAGGCCGAGCTTTGCGCGAGCGACGCAAGGCTCTATAGGCCTGCGCGCCGCACGGGTCCCGTCGACGGCGCCAGGCCGCGGCAATCCAGTTCCAGACGCCGAAAATGGTTGGGAGTTCGAGCCTAAGCCCATGAACAAGATAAAGGTCGATAATCCCGTCGTCGATCTGGACGGCGATGAGATGACTCGCGTCATCTGGAAGCTTATCAAAGACAAGCTGATCCTACCCTTCCTCGAACTGCCGATCGAATACTACGACCTGGGCATCGAGCACCGCGACGAGACCAATGATGAAGTGACAGTCCAGGCGGCCGAGGCGATCAAGAAATGGGGCGTCGGAATCAAATGCGCCACCATCACGCCTGACGAAGCCCGGGTGAAGGAATTCCACCTCAAGAAGATGTGGAAGTCCCCCAACGGAACGATCCGCAACATCCTGGGCGGCGTCGTCTTCCGTGAACCGATCCTCTGCCGCAACGTGCCGCGCCTGGTCCCGACCTGGACCCAGCCGATCATCATCGGTCGCCACGCGTTCGGCGACCAGTACCGCGCCACCGACTTCGTCGTGCCCTCCAAGGGCAAGCTGACGATCACCTGGGAAGGCGACAACGGTGAGAAGATCGAGCACGACGTATTCGACTTCCCCAGTGGCGGCATCGCCATGGGCATGTACAACCTCGACGCCTCGATCGAGGAATTCGCACGCGCCAGCCTTACCTACGGCCTCGCCCGCAAGTATCCGGTCTACCTGTCGACCAAGAACACGATCCTCAAGGCCTATGATGGCCGGTTCAAGGACATCTTCCAGGGCATCTACGACGCGGAATTCGCTGACCACTACAAAGAAGCTGGCATCACCTACGAGCACCGCCTGATCGACGACATGGTCGCCTCCGCCCTGAAGTGGTCCGGAGGCTTTGTCTGGGCGTGCAAGAACTATGATGGCGACGTGCAGTCTGACCAGGTCGCCCAGGGCTTCGGCTCACTCGGCCTGATGACGTCGGTGCTGATGACGCCCGACGGAAAGATCGTGGAATCCGAGGCCGCGCACGGCACCGTCACCCGCCACTTCCGCCAGCATCAGCGTGGCGAGAGCACCTCGACCAACTCGATCGCCTCGATCTTCGCCTGGACCCGGGGGCTCTCGCACCGCGCCGAACTCGACGGCAACCCCGCTCTCGACCGCTTCGCCAAGACGCTTGAGGCGGTGTGCGTCGAGACCGTCGAGGCCGGCTTCATGACCAAGGACCTCGCCCTTCTGGTCGGCGATCACCAGGGTTGGCTCACGACCGAAGGCTTCCTCGACAAGATCGCCGAGAACCTGGCGGCGGCGCTGGAAGACTGAAATCCGCGGGCGCACGCCAGCGCCCGCGTTACTTCAACGGATTGCTATCCAAGCGGCGGTCGCCTCATCGGGACCGCCGCTCATCCGTCACTGCGGCATCTGGTGATGGTGGTGGTGATGATGATGGTGGTGGTGATGCGCGGGCCGCAGGATCCATTGCCCGTTCAGCCAGACGTAGCCGTGGCTGCGATACCAGTGATGGCTGTGGTGATGGTGGTGATGATGGTGATGGTGGTGCGGATTGGCGGTCGGCGGCGGACCGTATTGCGCCTCGATGAACCGCGCCTCGCTCTCGGCGTCTGACGCCTTCAGCCGTTCCATGGCGTTCGGGATCGGCTCGAACAGGTCCGCATAGCTGGCCGCCGGCGGGACCGCCGGGGCCGCATACACGGCCGGCGCCGCGAGGGCGACGCTGGCCGCGGCGGTGATCAGGGATGTCGTTTTTCTATTCATGCCTTGCTCCTGAGCCCCCGGCCTTTTGATCGAGCCATGCTGCGTGTGAACGCTCTGTGAATGGCCCGACAGCCGACGGACAAGTCATTGCAACGCTGACACGGTCCGTGGGGCGAAGATCGGTACGGCTTTGACCCTCGCGCGCGCCGTCCCGCTGGTAGCTGCGACTTGGGTCTTTGACACAGAGACCACAGAGGATCGGGAGGGCACGGAGCGCATTGTCGGAATACACGCGTGTGGGGAAGCTCTCGGTCGCGCGCGAAGCGCGCAATCAGCGGCTCGGCTCGGAGCAACCCCCAGCGCCTCCGTGCCCTCCAAATCCTCTGTGACCTCTGTGTCGAAAAGGATGGCTCAGCCGATCGGCTGATCGAGCTCTTCGAAGAAGATTTGCCACGAACCTCACGAACCACACGAACGGATGAAGAATAATTAGTGCGCCTCCGGCGCGATCGACGCTAGCTCGGCACGCATGGATTTCAGCGCTAGGCCCGCAGACTGGAGGCGGTCGCCAGGCGCCGGGCGAGGCCGAAGCTGGCGAGCAGGTAGTGAAGCGCGCCCCAGCCGTAGAAGAGGACGGTCACCAGGATTCCCTGGCGCGTCGCCGTGACCAGGGCCGTATGGCAGGCCGCGGCCGCTGAAGCCGGGGCGCCCTTGGGCGCGAGGCCGCCGGGGCAGCCGTGGGCGAAGGCGTCGCCGCTGGCCTTGAATATGCCCGCGAACGCCGACCAGAGGCCCTCGCCGCCGTGACCCGAGAAATGCCACTCGCCCAGGCGGTCGATGAACCAGCCGGTCAGCAGGGGACCGCCTCCCAGGGCGATCAGGTTGAGGAAGAGGAACATCACCGCGGTGGCGGTTGCGCGCCGCCGCGGCTCGACGACGTTCTGCACCACGCCGAAGGTCGGGCCGAGATAGGTGTAGTGAAAGATCCCCGGCACGAGGAGGATCGCCGCGGCAATCCGCCAGTCCAGGCGCGAATAGGCGAAGAGATAGATCGGGGTGGCGATGGCGAGGCCGATGGCGGGGGTGAGGGCGTACCACTGACCGCCGCGGCGGCTCGCGCGGTCGGCGATGAAACCGCCGGCCAGGGTGCCAAGGCCCGTGGAGACACCGCCGATGACGCCGAAGATCAGGCCGACCGTCGCATAGTCCAGGCCGAAGGCGCGGTTGAAATAGGGCGCGGAGAACTGGCCGACGCCATAGCCGCCGACCGAGACCAGGGTGACGCCCAGGATCATGTTGAGCACCGGCCATGAGCCGAAGAGCTGGCGCGTGACGATCCACAGCTCCGACAGCTCGCGCGCAAGCCAATGGCCTCGTGGCGGGGCGTCTACGGCGTGAGGGGCGAGATCTTCCGGTCCAGTGGGTCGTTCGAGCGCCTCGGTGGCCCCACGCGGCGGCTCCCGCACCACGAGCTTGAGCAGAAGAGCGATGACCACGCCCGGCGCACCGACGACCATGAACGCTGCGCGCCATCCGACAGTCTTGGCGAGCCAGCCACCGGCGACGGCGCCGATCATGCCACCTAGCGGGATCCCGAAGGCGTAGACCGAAAGGGCCGAAGCCCGACGCCTCGGCTCGTAATAATCCGAGATCAGCGAGTGGGCCGGAGGGGAGCACCCCGCCTCCCCCACCCCCACGCCCACGCGCAGGGCCAGGAGCCCAAGGAAGCTGCCGGCGAAGCCGCAGGCCACGGTGAACGCCGACCAGACGACCATCGCCATCGAGATGATCGTGACCCGGTTGAACCGCTCTGCCGCGCGGGCGATCGGGATCCCAAGCACCGTGTAGAGGATGGCGAAGGCCATGCCGCCCAGCAGTCCAAGCTGGGTGTCGGTGATCTTCAGGTCGACCTTGATCGCCTGGCCGATGATGCCGATGACGGTGCGATCGACGAAATTTATCGTGTACGCCGCGACCAGGAAGCCCACGACCACGCTTCGATAGCCTTCCGACGGCGCCCATCGCCCCGCACGCGTCGACGTCGAACTTCCCACCACCGGTGCGTTCATGCTTCTACCCTGTTGGACGCGAGCCCGCGTCCGAACGAGACGACGCGATACGGAGACAACCTCATGGAATTGCTGATCGGCGACAAGGTCTGGTCGAGCTGGTCCATGCGTCCGTGGCTGGCGCTCAAGCGCGCGGGCGCCGAGTTCACCGAGACCCTGATTCCGCTGCGCACGCCCCAGACCGAGGCCCGCATCCGCGCGGCCGGCTCACCCTCGGGCATGATTCCCGTGCTCAAGGACGGCGACCTGGTCATCTGGGACAGCCTCGCGGTCTGCGAATACATCGCCGAAGCCTTCCCGCAGGCGAAGCTGTGGCCGCAGGACCGCGCCGCCCGCGCCCTGGGCCGCAGCGCCTGCGCCGAAATGCACGGCGGCTTCCACTCCATGCGCGGCGAGCTGTCGATGGACCTGGCCCGGCGCGATTCAGCGACCCTCACCCCCGCGACAGGCGACGACGTGCGCCGCGCCGTGAGCCTCTGGAACGGCCTGCTCTCGCGCTTTGGCGGCCCCTTCCTCCTCGGGCCGGACTGGACGATCGCCGACGCCTTCTACACCCCCGTGGCGACCCGCCTGCGCAGCTATGGCGTGCGGCCGAGCGACTATGGCGATACTGGCGGGGCCGGCGCCTATGCCGAGCGACTGCTCGAGCAGCCCGAATACCTGCAGTGGGAGCGCGAAGCCGTCGCCCCGACCTCCGCGGCTTGAGCGGACTCCAGGCGTCGGCCATGTCGTTGCAGACCATGACGCGCATGCGGGCGGAGGCGGCCCAGACCGCCGAGGCTCTGCGGCAGGGAGCGTCGGCGCGCGAGGCGGGCGTCCGGCAAGCCGCCGCGCTGCTGCGGCGTCGGGATCCCGCCTTCGTCGCCACCGCGGCCCGGGGGAGCTCCGACCATGCGGCCACTTACGCCAAGTACCTGATCGAGACGCGGCTGGGCGTGCCGGTGCTCTCCCAGGCGCCGTCGGTGCAGTCGATCTATGGCGCCGCCTCGCCGCGGCTGGGCGCAGCGGCTCTTCTCGCCATCTCGCAGTCGGGACGCAGCCCCGACCTGCTGGAGACGGCGCAGGCGGCCAAGGCTCAGGGCGCGCTGGTCATCGCCCTGGTGAACGATGCGGCCTCGCCCCTGGCCGGCCTGGCGGATGTCACCGTGCCGCTCGCCATGGGTCTGGAGACGAGCGTAGCGGCCACCAAGAGCTTCCTGGGCGCCATGGCGAGCCTGCTATCCCTGACCGCCGAGTGGGGCCAGGACGAGCGGCTGAGGGCCCTGGCGGATGGCCTGCCGGCCACGCTCGATCGGGCCTGGAGCGCCGACTGGAGCGCGGCCGTCGAGCCGTTGGCCAAGACGCAGAACCTGTTCGTCCTGGGCCGCGGCCTCACCTTCGGCGCGGCGCAGGAGGCGGCCCTGAAGTTCAAGGAGACCTGTGGCATCCACGCCGAGGCGTTCAGCACCGCCGAGCTTCTGCACGGACCCGCGGCGCTGGTCGGTCCGGCGATGCCGCTGCTGATCTTCCCGCCCGCCGACGCGGCCGCGCGGGGCCTTGCCGGGCAGATCGACGCCTTCCGCGACCGCGGCGCCCCAACCATCGTCGCGGGCGAAGGCTGGGGCGGCGATATCGAACTGCCGATCGAAGCGGGCCTGACGCCCGAGGTCGCGCCGATCGCCGCCATCCAGAGCTTCTACGGCCTCGTCGAAGAGGTCGCCCGCGCGCGCGGCCGGGACCCCGACCACCCGCCACACCTGGCCAAGGTGACCCGCACGCGTTAAGCGGCTAGTTGCACTTCGCCTGGCCTCTGCCCTTGGCGCAGGTCTTGCCTCCGGGGCCCTGAGCGACCCCCATCCCGTTCTTGGTCTTCGCCTCGCCGCCGCGCGCGGTTTGCGTGGTCGTCACGCCGTTAGAATTGGTGTGGGATACCGCAGCATTGCCGGTCCGCGCGTTGTAGGCCGCTCTGCCGCCAGCCGCCCCTTGCGCCGTGGTGACGCCGCTCGAATAGGCCGGGGCGCCGACGGCGCGCGGGGCGACTGCCGCTCCCGGTGCGACGACCACTGCGCCATGCGCCGGCGTGGCCGGGGTCACTGAGCCGGGGGGTGGGGCGACGATTTGTCCGGCGGCATTTCGACAAATTGTTCGTCCGGCTGGGGTCGTGATGCATTCTGCCGCTGCAGGCACGGCAACGCTCAAGAAAAGCGCTGCAATCAGAAACGTCTTCATTTCTGAACTCCTGGCCTCCGTGGCCAGCGGCAAGCAAAACACGCTTGCCGGACCGACGACATCAGTCGAAACACCAATCCATCAGGGAGTATCGCCCTTGCGGCGCGAAACTGATTGGGGCCGGCCGCGCCCTTCACGGCCCTCCGGAACATCCGCTTGCGGGTGCGAGGCGCATACAATCGGTAAACGCCGGCTTTGCGCCAGCCTTGTGCTAGCGCCCCCGCCACACCTGGCCAAGGTGACCCGCACGCGCTGAGCGGCTAGTTGCACTTCGCCTGGCCTCTGCCCTTGGCGCAGGTCTTGCCTCCGGGGCCCTGAGCGACCCCCATCCCGTTCTTGGTCTTCGCCTCGCCGCCACGCGCGGTTTGCGTGGTCGTCACGCCGTTAGAATTGGTGTGGGATACCGCAGCATTGCCGGTCCGCGCGTTGTAGGCCGCTCTGCCGCCTTCCGCTTGCACGATGGGGACACCGTTCCAATGGGTCGTGGCGCCGACGACCCCTCCCGGAGTTGGGTTCACGGGGGCGACTGCCGCTCTCGGCGCGACGACTGTTCGAGGCTCTGACGTGGCAGGCGCGGCCGGGGCTGCCGCGCCGGGGGGAGTGGCGATGATTTGTCCGGCGGCATTCCGGCAAATTGTCCGTCCGGCAGCGGTAGTGATGCAATCCGCCGCCGCAGACGCGGCGACGCTCAAGAAAACCGCTGCGATCAGAAACGTCTTCACTACTGAGCTCCTGCCCCTCGTGGCCGGTAGCGAACAAAGCACGATTGCTCGACCTGCGACATCGGTCGAAACACCGATCCGTCAGGGGGCGTCGCGGGTCTTCAGGAGCGCTGGAGGCGCGATACGTCTCCAGCGCGCTTCCAGGACGCCGCGCAGCGTGGGCGAATCGAGGGCCGCGAGACGCGCGAAGAAAGGTCGGTCCGAACCTTTGGGAGCGTGGAAAATGGCGGGCGCCGATTGGACGAGCATCTCCCGCTCGTCAAAGCTGAGACCCTTCAACTCGATGTCGCCGGGATCATCACCCAGGCGCATCAGGAACTTGCCGGCGACGCGCAGGGCCGGATAGCCATGATAGCTCCCCGGCTCGACGGCGGGCAGCTCGCAGGCGACGGCGCATGCCTCTTCCCAGGTCATCTCGCAAGCTTACACGACGGGAGCCAGGACCGGTCGCGACACTAACCGGACATTGCGAGTGTGGCGTTTCGATTGACCGCAGACGGCGCGAGGGCGCTAATTCGCACAGAGAGCGACTTCAGGGACGCTCCGCACAACTCGCCAGCTGCGTTCCTGCGCCGCTGGTCCGCTCTGCTGGGTCCTGACAGGAGCTCGTCAACCAGGAAGCACGAGGGAGTCCGCCATGAGCGTCTATCGCGTCACGGAAATCATCGGCACCAGCAAGAACAGTTGGGAAGACGCCGCACGCGAGGCTCTCAGCGCAGCTGCGGGCTCGCTCCGGGAACTGAGAGTGGCTGAGGTCGTCGAGCTGGACATCACGCTAGGCGCGAAAGGTGAAATCGACACCTTCCGCAGCAAGCTTCGCGTCAGCTTCAAGTATGACCCGAGTTAGCCCCTGCGGAATCGGAGACCTGGAGCCGCCTCAGTCAGCTTGATGATCAGAAGGTCATGACAGATCAGGGCTGGTCAGCGGTTCACCAGTCGAAGACCTATGCCGAGGCCCTCGCGCAGAGGGTCAATGATGTCGTCCTACCCTTCTCCAAGGACGGCTCGAGTAAGAGTCTGTTCTTTGATCGGGCTGCGGGGCGGGTCCAGCCGAGGCTCGACAACTTCCGCCAGTCGCTGCCGCATGGCGGAGGAACAGTCCTATGACCAGCCGGACAGCCTCGTGCAGCTGCGGACAGCTTCGCCTGAGATGTGAAGGTGATCCTGTTCGCGTCTCGATCTGCCATTGCCTCGAATGCCAGAAGCGCACCGGCAGCGTCTTTGGGGCGCAAGCCCGTTTTCCGAGAGAGCTCGTGACAATCGAGGGCCGCGCGGCGCAGTGGACGCGGATTGGCGATAGCGGAGCGCCGAACACTTTCAATTTCTGTCCGGTCTGCGCCTCGACGGTGTACTGGGAACTCATCGGGCCGCCAGATTTCATCGCCGTGGCGGTGGGGGCGTTTGCCGACCCGAGCTTTCCGTCGCCCCAGATCTCCGTCTACGAAGAGCGACAACACGCGTGGGCTCTCACGGCAGACCAGCTATCGCTGGAGCATGTAGACTAGCGTTGACCGCCGCGGGCCTGAGCCCGACGGCATCACCTCGTCGGCGATAAATTGTTTTTTCTGTCGAAGACGTGTGCGCTCAACTGAAGCGCGGTTGGGGGTTCCAACCCATCCTGCGCGTCAAGCCGCCAAAGATAAGCCGCTTCTCTGCTTTCAAATTGTTCGATAATAGGATCTTCAAATCCGATAGTTTCGTAACAAAAATCAATGCCGACAAAAAGAAACTGTCGGACACTCCGATGGAGTGGATCAATTTTCGTATAAGCATCTCGCGAGCGCGAGTGAACCGCTTCCTTTAGGTAGATGCCCCCATCGTAGGCTGAAGTACCAGCACCGTGTTCCGCGACCGAGTAGATCATTTCCTCAACCGCGAAATAAGCTTGGCACTTGACCCGAACTCCAAATGCCCTGTTGCGGGGTGGCGGTTCGATCACAATGAGACCTAGTGTGCCCCGCCAAAGGCCCCGGTCGAGAACGAATGGCGGCCTGTCGATCCCATCCAACATCGACGGGAAGGGGCGCCAGCTGAGTGTGGGGTCAGGAAACATGATCGATAGCCGTTTGTTTGCAGCAGCTTAACAGCTGTAGCGCAAAGTTTCCCGTAGCGATCACTGCTCAGAACAGACCCAGCGCCTTGAGGCTGGCGACGCCGTCGCGGCCGACGACGATGTGGTCGTGTACGACCACCCCCATCACCTTGCCCGCCTCCGCCACCTGCCGGGTCATGGTCACGTCCGCGGGCGAGGGCGTGGGATCGCCCGAGGGGTGGTTGTGGGCGAGGATGATGGCGCTGGCCGACAGCTCCAGCGCCCGGCGCATGACCTCGCGCGGATAGACCGGCGCGTGATCCACAGTGCCCTCGTTCATCACTTCATCGCCGATGAGCTGGTTCTTCTTGTCGAGGAAGAGGACGCGGAACTGCTCGCGCGAGGCGTGTGCCATGGCGACCTTGGCGTAGGCCAGCAGGGCCGACCAGGAGGAGATCACCGGCCGGCGCGCGGCCTCCCCTCGTCCGATTCGCACCGTCGCCTCATGGACGAGCTTGAGATCCAGGGCCGCCGCGTGGCCCACGCCCGGGACGTTCTTGAGCTCTTCGACGCCCGCGCCGAACACGCCCGAAAGGCCGCCGAAGCGCGCCAGCAGGGCCTTGGCGATGGGTTTGACGTCTCCGCGGCGAAGGCTGCGCGCCAACATCAACTCGAGCACTTCGTAGTCCGGCAAGGCCGCCAGAGAGATCGCCGCGCGCTGGCGAAGGCGGCCGCGGTGGCCGAGTTGGTCCGGACGTGACCCCTTGCGTTGAGAAGCAGCCGCCTCGGGCACGGGCGAAACGAGGAAGGCCGAGAACAGTCCCGCGTCTTCCAGCATCGCCCCGGCCCCACCCTTCGTTTGGTCGGACCCTAGCAGGGCCGCCGCGTCTGCGCCAGCGTTGACCCTGCAAATTGTAAAGGCGTGCGGCTTCAGACCGGCTTGAACAGGCCGGCCGGCGAGAGCGTGAATACCTCGCAACCGGTCTCGGTGACGCCGACCGAGTGCTCGCATTGGGCGGAGAGGGACTTGTCGCGCGTCACCGCGGTCCAGCCGTCGGCGAGCAGCTTCACCTGCGGGCGGCCGAGATTCACCATCGGCTCGACGGTGAAGAACATCCCCGCCTGGAGCACGTCGCCCGAGCCTGGCCGGCCATAGTGCAGAATGTTGGGGGCGTCGTGGAAGATCCGGCCCAGGCCATGCCCGCAGAAATCACGAACGACGCTGCAGCGCTGGGCCTCGACATAGCTCTGGATGGCGTGGCCGATGTCTCCCAGACGAGCGCCCGGCTTCACCTGCGCCAGGCCACGCTCCAGCCCCTCATAGGTGACCTCGATCAGGCGCCGCGCGCGGGGGGCGATCTCGCCCAGGGCGTACATGCGCGAGGTGTCGCCGTGCCAGCCATCGACGATGACCGTGACGTCGATGTTGGCGATATCGCCTTCCTTGAGGACCCGCTCGCCTGGGGCGCCGTGGCAGACCACGTGATTAGGCGAAATGCAAAGCGTGTAGCCATAGCCGCGGTAGAACAGACAGGCCGGCAAGGCGCCGTGGTCGAGGATGAACTCGCGCGCCAGGCGATCGAGCAGGGCCGTCGACACGCCCGGCTGCACGTGCGGGGTGAGCATGTCCAGGCACTCGGCGGCCAGCCGCCCGGCGACGCGCATGCCCTCGAAGTCCTCGGGTCCGTGAACCTTGATCCGCCGGCTGCGGGCGTCGACGAGGGTGTCTTCGGCCAGGGTCATGAGCGGGCGAAACCTTCCAGTTAAGAGCAGGGCGTCACGGCAGGCCGGGGGTCAGGCGGGAATGTCATGGACCCACGGAATCCGGCGCGCGATGCGAACTGTGTCCCACGCAATGTCGCAACCGTAGCACAGGACTTCAACTCCCGCTGCAGCGGCGGCGTCGAGGCCCGCGGCATAGGCGGGATCGAGATCGGCGCAGGCGGCGAAGCTCTCGCAGTCCGTCCGCTGGATCACGAACAGCTGCACGGCGCGGTCGCCCTCCGCGACGCGGGCGGTGAGTTCGCGCAGATGCCTGGCGGAGCGGGCGGCGACGCAGTCAGGGAACTCCGCCAGGGACCCGGCGCGCCTCAGGTGGCAGTTCTTCACCTCCAGCCAGCAGCGCGGGCGATCCGGATCCTCCAGGACGAAGTCGACGCGGCTCGCCTCGCCCATGCGGACCTCGCGTCGCACGAGGGCGTAACCGGCGAGCTCGGGAATAACGCCCTCGGCCAGGGCCTCCGCCACGAGGCGATTGGGATGGAGCGTATTGATCCCGACGAGGCCGCCGTCCGCCTCGACGAGCTCGAGGGTCCAGGCGAGCTTGCGACGGGGATTGTCGTCGCCCGACACCCAGGCGACGAGGCCCGGCGTATTGAGGCCCAGCATCGCGCCTGGATTGGGACAATGGGCGGTCACCTCCCGTCCATCGTCGAGCCGGACGTCGGCGAAGAACCGCTTGTAGCGCGAGACGAGGGTCCCGCGGACCATAGGCTGAGGCAGACGCATGAGCCGCGTTCTATCGGGTGCGCAGCGAGGTTTGCATCCCTGGCGATGGCGCTGTGACTTCATCGCCCCGGAACTTGCGAGGTGAATTTGACCACGAACCTCACGAACCACACGAACGCTCGGCGGAATTCCGCAGCGGCGGGGTCGATTGGATCGCGCCGAAGGCGCACTCGAAATTCTGCTCTTGTTCGTGTGGTTCGTGTGGTTCGTGGTCGAAATCTTGTGGAGGTTCCCGCGTTCAGGAGGGCGGGGGTGCGCTGACAGCTTGGGGCGATCGGAGGAGAGACGAGTGAACGGAAAGCGTCGCGTGATCGCCTGGGCCTGGCTTCTCCTCGCGGGCGTGGTGTTGCTGGGCGCATGTTCGCGCACCGCGCCTGCGGACCCCAATTCGGTGGCGATCCAGAAGCGGTTCGGCAGGGCTCAGTTGACCTGGCTGACCCACCGGGTCGTCGGAGGGCAGGCGGTTGTGTGCGGATATGCGGGGCCGCCCCGGAATGCTCAGGTCTTCATCGCCCGCGGCGGCGCGGTGTTCACGCCGACCGACGTCGCGGCGGGACAGTTCGACAAGTGGGAGGACGAGCTGTGCGGTCCCGACTGGATCAAGCCCTTCAGTGGTTGACGTGCGCGGCCACGTTGCGCGCATCCGGCTCACGGCCTAACTGCGGCCGGTTTGCAGGAGGTCGCGGATGGACGAGACGGATCGGGTTACGGCGGCGGTGCTGATCATCGGCGACGAGATCCTCTCGGGTCGAACGCAGGACATCAACCTCAACCATATCGCCCGCTATCTCGGGGCCTTCGGGGTCGATCTGGTTGAAGCCCGCGTGGTTCCCGACGTGAAGGCCGAGATCATCGCCGCCCTCGACGCTCTGCGCACGCGATGGGACTACGTCATCACCACTGGCGGGATCGGTCCGACGCACGACGACATCACCGCCGAGTGCGTGGCCGAGGCGTTCGGCGTGGAGTTGGAGGAGCACCCCGAGATCCTTGAAATGATGCGCGAGCGGTGGGGCGCTGAACCCAACCCCGCGCGCCGGCGCATGGCGCGCGTGCCCGTGGGCGGATCCCTCGTCCGCAATCCGGTGCAGGGGCCGCCGGGCTTCCAGATCGGCAATGTCTTCGTGCTGGCGGGCGTGCCGCGGATCATGCAGGGCATGCTGGAGGACGTGGGGCCGCGCCTGCGCACCGGCCGGGTGGTCGTCTCACGCACCGTGCGCGTGGAAGGGACGGGCGAAAGCGCCATGGCGGCGCCGCTCGAGGTGCTGGCCAGGGCCCACCCCAACCTCTCCCTTGGCAGCTACCCCTTCTTCACCGCCGACGGCTTCGGCTCGAACCTCGTCGTGCGCGGTCGCGACGCGGAGGAGGTCGCGAGGGCGGTCGAGGAACTGGTCGCGGCGATGGCGGAGGTCGGCGCGCGCTCGGTCACGCGGGTCGAGGCCGAGTTGAACGGGGCCTGAGGGCGCCCGCCGCCTAGATCAGGAAGAGGGCCGGCGGATCACGCCATCCCAGCTGAGATCCTGCCCTTCCAGAACGACGAAGCACGCCAGGCCAAACTCTTTCCAGAGCGCGAAAGGCTCGACACCCGCGTGTTGGGCGAGGAAGAGCGTGATCACCGTCCCGTGGGCGACGATCGCCGCGGGCGCATCTTCGCTCTCATCGGCAATGGCGCGGACCGCGGCGGCGAAACGGGCGAGAGCGGCGCTTGCCGTCTCCCGGCCCATCACAAGGGCTTCGGGCTCGTCGAAGAATCGCTCGATGAGGCGCTCCAGATCGGTGAGAGGCGGGAAGCCGAGGTCGGTCCGGTCGTTCTCGTGAAGGTCGACCCGCGGGCGCACGTCCAGCCCAAGCTCGACCGCGACCCTGGCGGCTGTCTCCAGCGCCTTGGGCTCGAGGCTTGCATAGAGGCGCCGCACGCCCTGCCCGCGCAGCCCGGCCGCGAGAGCGCGACAGCTCTCCTGGCCTGCCGCGGATAGGACCCAGCGGTTCGACGGGACGTCCGCGCTCAGGACCGGCAAGGCGTGCTTGACCAGGATGACCCGCCCCATGGTCAGGGGGCCTGCACGCCCGCCGGCCGCCCCATCCACACCGTGCGCCCGCCGACCTCGCGAGGGATATCGAGGCGCTCGAACCCCTGGGCGGCCCAGAAGCGCAGGCCGCGCGCGTTGGCGTGGTGGACCCCCACATGCGCGGGGCCGACGCCTCGCTCTTGGGCCGCTTCGAACCAGGCCGCCAGGAGCCGGGCGCCGACACCCTGGCCCTGGAGCCTCGGCAGGAGGTTGAGGTGGATGTGGGTCGGAAAGGCCGT
The DNA here is from genome assembly GCA_035483335.1 of Caulobacteraceae bacterium. Taxonomy (GTDB): domain Bacteria; phylum Pseudomonadota; class Alphaproteobacteria; order Caulobacterales; family Caulobacteraceae; genus Acaudatibacter. The sequence continues at coordinate 16,434 of DATHPX010000274.1, forward strand.
GACCACCTCTGCAGGCGAGTGGTGGGGGTGGTGGATCATGAAAGCTCGGAACTGATCGGCGGACCAGGTCCTGAGCGGCGTCGCGCCGGGATCGCGATAGCGCCGCCGCAGATCCGGCCACCACTCGAGCTCCAGGCGATCGAACCAGGCGTCGCTGTCGATCGCGCCCACGACATAGCCGGCGACGCCCGTCTCGTCCGCCGCCACGATGGCCAGGTCCGGTTTGAGCAAGGCGTAGGGCGCGGCGTAGATATGCCCGATCAGGTCGGGGTCCTCGTACAGGCTCGAAGCGTCCTGACCGGCGTCCCCCGTCTGCAGGGCGATCGCGTAGAGGGCGCGAAGGTCCCCCGCCTGGAATTTTCGGATCGCGATCATCGGCAAAGCTTGGCCCCCCGACCCAGCGACCCCTCAGGCTTCGGCGGCGAATTGCAGGCGGGCGAGGTGGGCGTAGAGGCCGCCGCGGGCGAGGAGCTCGGCGTGGGCGCCTTCCTCCACCACCCGCCCCTCGTCCATCACGATGATGCGGTCGGCTTCCAGCACGGTGGCGAGGCGGTGGGCGATGACCAGGGTGGTGCGTCCGCGCATGGCCTCACGCAGGGCCTGCTGGACGAGGCGTTCGTTCTCGGCGTCCAGCGCGCTGGTGGCCTCGTCGAGGAGCAGGATGGGCGAGCGGCGCAGCAGGGCCCGGGCGATGGCCAGGCGCTGGCGCTGGCCGCCCGAGAGCGTCTTCGCCTGCTCTCCCACGACCGTGTCGAACCCATGGGGCAAGGCGCTCACGAAGTCCGAGGCCTGGGCGGCGCGCGCGGCGGCCTCGACATCGGCCGCGCTGGCGTCGGGGGCGCCGAAGAGGATGTTCTCGCGCACGGAGCCAGAGAACAGCGGGGCCTCCTGCGCTACGAGCGCCAGGCGCGACCGCGCCTGGGCGGGATCGGCGTCGCGCAGGTCGACTCCGTCGATCCGGACGCTTCCGGAGTCGGGGTCGTAGAAACGAAGCAGGAGGCGAAGCACGGTGCTC